>UROZ01000124.1 GCA_900549655.1 uncultured Collinsella sp. | reverse complement strand
CGATGCGGAGCCTCTTTGCATGTCCGAGGACGTTCCGGAGAGAAGTCCCCGTCCCGCCCCCGGATTCCCGGTGGGAGTTCTAGACCTTGTCGGCCTTAGTACATACCGCCGCCCTGCTGACCAGCGGTGGCAGCAGCGATAGCGTCCTCAAGCTGAGTGTTCTTGGGCACATCGGAGACGGTAGCCTCGGTGATGAGAATCAGGCTGGCGACAGAAGCAGCGTTCTGCAGGGTGACGCGGCTGACCTTGACGGGGTCGAGGACGCCCATCTCGATCATGTCGCCCCACTCGCCGTTGGCAGAGTTGAGACCCTGGCCGGCGGGCAGCTCGGCAACCTTGTCGACCACGACAGCGCCCTCAAAGCCAGCGTTCTTGGCGATGGTAGCGACCGGAGCGGTCAGAGCCTTCTTGACGATGTCGACGCCGATCTTCTCCTCGGGGTCGTCGATCTCGACAGCGTCGAGCGCAGGAGCAGCGTCCATGAAGGCGACGCCACCGCCGGCGACGATGCCCTCCTCGACAGCAGCGCGGGTAGCCTGCAGGGCATCCTCGACGCGGTGCTTGATCTCCTTGAGCTCGGACTCGGTAGCAGCGCCGACCTTGATGACGGCAACGCCGCCGGAGAGCTTGGCCAGGCGCTCCTGGAGCTTCTCGCGGTCGAAGTCAGAGGTGGTGTTCTCCATCTCGCCCTTGATCTGAGCGATACGAGCGTCGATGGCCTCCTTGGAGCCAGCGCCGCCGACGACGACGGTGTTGTCCTTGGAGATGGTGACGGACTTAGCGGTACCGAGCATATCGGCGGTGATGTCGGCGACCTTCACGCCCAGCTCGTCCAGGGCAGCCTGGCCACCGGTGAGGACGGCGATGTCCTCGAGGATGCGCTTACGGCGATCGCCGTAGCCCGGAGCCTTGACGGCGCAGACGTTGAGAGCGCCACGGATCTTGTTGAGGACCAGGGTAGGCAGAGCCTCGCCGTCGATGTCCTCAGCGATGATGAGCAGGCCGCGGCCAGCGCGCTGGACAGCCTCGAGAACGGGCATGATGTCCTGAACGCTGGAGATCTTCTGGTCGGTGATGAGGATGTACGGATCCTTCATCACGGCCTCCATGCGGTCGTTATCCGTGACGAAGTAAGCGGAGACATAGCCCTTGTCGAACTGCATGCCCTCGACGGTGTCGATGGTGATGTCGAACGTCTGGGAATCCTCGACGGTGATGACGCCGTCCTTGCCCACGACCTCCATGGCCTCGGCGATCTTCTCGCCGACCTCGGGGTCACCGGCGGAGATGGTACCGACGGAAGCGATCTGCTCCTTGGTCTCGACCGGCTTGGCCTGCTTCTTCATCTCGGCGACGGCGGCGTTGACGGCCTTGTCGATGCCGCGACGGATGGCCAGCGGGTTGGCGCCAGCGGCGACGTTGCGCAGACCGTCGTTGACGATGGCCTGAGCGAGCAGGGTTGCGGTGGTGGTGCCGTCACCCACGGTGTCGTTGGTCTTGGTGGCAACCTCCTTCACCAGCTGGGCGCCCATGTTCTCGATGTTGTCCTCGAGCTCAATCTCCTTGGCGACAGAAACGCCGTCGTTGGTGATGGTCGGAGCACCGAACGTGCGCTGCAGCGCAACGTAGCGGCCCTTGGGGCCCATGGTGACGGTAACGGCGTCGGCCAGAGTGTTGACGCCCTTGGCAAGCTTAGCGCGGGCATCGGTGTTGAACGTAATGTTCTTTGCCATGGTAGGTAATCCTCCAAAAGAAATGTGACTCGCGTCGCCGCTTCCGAGTCCTATGCGACGATCGCGTTCAAAGACGAATCAGAGATTCTGACGAGACTAGGCCTCGACGACGGCGTAGATGTCGTCGGCGCGCATCAGCAGATACTTCTCGCCGTCGACCTTGACCTCGTTGCCACCGAACTTACCGTAGATGACAACGTCGCCGACCTTGACGTCCATGGGGATGCGCTCACCCTTGTCGTTGACCTTGCCGGCGCCAACGGCAACGATGGTGCCGCGCTGCGGCTTCTCCTGAGCGTTGCTGGCGATGTACAGACCAGAAGCGGTCTTCTGCTCGGCCTCGTCGGGCTTGACCAGAACACGATCTGCAAGCGGCTTCAAAGACGACATGCTTGTCTCCTCCTTTTTGGGCCGCGCGGTTATACCACGCGAATTAACCCTTTTTGTTTGCGTACGCGTTGAATGGTACCCACGAATGGCGGGTTATACAACACGGAGTCAAAAAATCTTATTTTTTGGCACTTAGATTTTCTGAATGCCGGGGGATAACTTAGCAGTGGCTCCCGGGGCGGACCGGAGGGCATGAAGTTTACTGCTCTACAGTCCTGCGCAAGACGGAAAGCACATTAAGTGCTTTCCTTTGCGTGCGGAACTCGCGACAAACTTCATGCCCTCCGGTCCGCCCCGGGAGCTGGGGTAACTTATTCGGGCCCGGCATTCAGAAAAGTCAGTGCAGCAAAATGGCGATGCGGATGGGGTTAGTGCTCGTAGATCAAGTTACCTGCCAGGTAGGTGGCCTGAACTTTTGTGACCTGGAGGTCTTGGGGGTCAACGGTGAGCGGGTTTTGGTCCAGGACTACCAGGTCGGCATACTTGCCGGGCTCCAAGCTGCCGAGGTTTTGCTCGTCGCCCGCTGCATAGGCGCTGCCCAGGGTGTAGTTGCGCAGGGCCGTTGCCGCGTCGATACGCTCGCTCGGCAACCAGCCGCCCTCGGGCCAGTGGCTTTTGGGGTCCTGGCGCGTGATAGCCGTGTAGAGCACGTTCATGCTGGTAACGGCTGTGATGGGACTATCGGTACCGAAAGCTTGGCGGATGCCGCGCTGCTTATAGGTCGCAAACGGCCACATGATGCGGCTGCGCTCCAGGCCCAGGTCGCGCTCCGGACCACCCGGGTCGAGCGTGATATGGCAGGGCTGGCTCGAGGCGACCACGTTGAGCTTGCGCAGGCGGTCGATGTCCTCGGGCAGGAGGTTCTCCAGATGCTCGAGCGTGTTATGGCCGTGCTGGGGCAGCCCGTACAGGTCGGAGGCCTCCTCAAAGATATCGAGCGCGGCATGAATCGCACCGTCGCCGATGACGTGGATGCGCACGGTGTGGCCGCGCTCCGCGGCCGCCAGAACCAGCTTGCGCATGCGCTCGGCAGGAACCGTCAGGCGACCTTGATCGCCCGGGAAGCGCGGGTTGGTATAGGGCTCGGTGAGATATGCCGTGTGTTCGCTCGACACACCGTCGAAAAACTGTTTAAAGCCTGGCGCCGAGAGCAGCGCGCTGTTTGCGTAGCGGGTCTGGAGTTCTTCCAAGCGCGACTGGTCATCCAGCAGCGTGGGGAACAGATGAGCTCGGATGCCCAGCTTGCCGGCTGCCTGCAGTTTGTCGTAGACGTCGTCGCGGATAAAATCGCAGCCCGGCATGGGCATGAGCGACATATCGCAGATCGAGGTGATGCCCTGCTCGGCCATACGCCTCATTTGATCGGCGTAAGCGCTTGCGATGCGATCCTCCCCCAGCCACTCAAGGCAGCGCGGTAGCAGCTGCATAGCAGCCGCCTCGTGAGCAATGCCCGTGAGCTCGCCGTTTGCGTCCTTGTCGTAACTGCCGCCCGCTGGCGGCTCGCTGTCGCGTGTGACGCCGAGCGCCTCGAGTGCGCGGCTGTTGAGCCAAAGCGTGTGCCCGTCGCCCGAATACATAACGCAGGGACGATCGGGGAATGCCGCATCGAGCGACGCCTTGGTAGGATGCTCGGGCGGATCCCAACGGTAGTCGCGCCAGCCCTGCGTCACAACCCAAGCGTCATCGGGCAGGTCCCGGGAAAACTCGAGCGCGTGCTGCACTAGCGCAGCCTCGGACGTGCCCATATCCATGAGCATGTACGGCGAGGAACCGACCGAGGTATGGAAGAAGTGCAGATGAGCGTCATGAAAGCCGGGGCAGACAAACTGCTCGCCGTAGTCGATAACCGACGTGGCGGCAGGCGCGGCGGCAATCACGTCATCGGGCGCACCGACTGCGACGATATGGTCGCCTGCGATGGCAATCGCCAGCTCGCGGGCGGTATCGATGCCGTCTTGCGCGGTAAAGACGTTCTTGGAGCGGATAATCCGATCGATATGTTGCATGGGCATCCCCATCTCTGGCAGGAAATTCAACACCCCCGAGTGTACTCCCCCGCCCTTGCAACAAAACCCCAAGCGGCAAACGGCAACTTTACCAGCCCTAGCGGCAGGTGGCATACTGGAGAGAGCCTGTACGATTTTGCGATCAACCCAGCAAGGAGCAAATCGACCATGACGATGACCAAGGCACAGCAGATTATGGCGGCGACCGAGGCTCGCGCGGCTGACGACGTCACCGCGGCCATCCAAGATATCGCTACCGAGTTTGAACCATATATCATCAAGCAGCGCCGGCACTTCCATAAGCACCCGGAGCTGAGCCTCGCCGAGGAGCGCACGACCTCCGACATCGCCAACCAGCTCGATGCCATGAATATCCCCTACGAGCGTCCCCTTAAGACGGGCCTTGTGGCGACCCTTCGCGGCACCGCGCCCGACGCCTATCGCGAGGACGGCACGCCACGCCGCCGCATCCTGCTGCGCGCCGACATCGACGCCCTGCCCGTCACCGAGCAGACCGGCGAGGAGTTCGCCAGCGTCAACGAGGGCTGCATGCACGCCTGCGGCCACGACTGCCATATCGCCATGATGCTCGGCACGCTGCAAATCCTGCGCCATATGACCGACGACATCCACGGCGAAGTCCGCATCGTCTTCCAGCCCAGCGAGGAAAACGGCCAAGGCGCCAAGCTCATGATCGGCACGGGCGTGCTCGACGGCGTCGATGGCGCCTACGCCGCGCACATCTGGAGTGAGGTCGACGCCGGCACCGTGAGCTGCGAGCCCGGACCGCGCATGGCCAATACCGACTGGTTCCGCATCGATGTCCGCGGCACCTCGTGCCACGGCGCCATGCCCCAGCGCGGCCACGACGCCGTCATGGTGGCCGCCGAGATCGTCAATGCCCTGCAGACCATCGTTTCGCGCGAGATCAGCCCCTATGAGCCGGCTGTCATCACCGTCGGCGAGCTGCACGGCGGCACCGCGCGCAATGTTATCGCCGGCACGGCCTACCTCGCCGGCACGGTGCGCACCTACGGCGATTCGACCCACGAGGAAATGCCGGAGCTTATGCGCCGCATCGTGGAGCATACCGCGGCCGCCTTGGGCGCCGAGGCAGAGCTCACCGACTACACCATCGCCAACTACAAGGTCGAAAACGAGGTCGCCTCGAGCGAGCGCTGCCGTCAGGCTGTAATCAAATGCCTGGGTCCCGCAGGCGAGGGCCATTACCGCGGCACGCTTTCGGGCGAGGACTTCTCGGAGTACCTGCGTCGCGTGCCAGGTGTGCTCGCCTTTGTCGGCGCGCGCAATCCCCAGATCGGCGCCACCTATGCCCAGCACTCCTGCTTCTATAAGATCGACGAGAGCGTGCTCGCCAAGGGCTCCATGGTAGCCGCTCAGTATGCCATCGACTTTTTGGCCGAGCCCACGCAAGAAGAGCTCGACGGCCCCACGATCGCCGCGGTTGCCGAGACCAATCCCGACCTGGCAGCCAAGCTGCGCTCTGCCAAGGCAACGGCCGCCGAGGCCCGCGACGCCATGCACGATGCCCGTACCGCCCGCCATGCCGCAATCAAGGGCATCCACGATGCGCGGGCTGCCGCTCGCCACGAGGAGAAGCATGGCGAGTAGCCGTCACGCCCACCCATAACAACCTGGCTAGAGCAAAGCGATGGCGAACGTTATCTC
>UROZ01000123.1 GCA_900549655.1 uncultured Collinsella sp. | reverse complement strand
CATGCAAGCAGTCAAAATAGCCCGTCCCAAATTAGCTGCCCTTGCATCAATCAGTCATTTTCCAGTTCGTAAACTTGTATGTATGCATACAAGTGGATAGCGGCGTGCGGTATCCTGTTGAGTCGTTAGCATACGATTCAACAGGGAAGGCAGATTATGCATTCTCCCCAACAGCGCGATGCGCAGCGCCAACCGGTGTGCAGCCGTCGCATCTTTCTGGGCAGCGCTCTCGCTGCGAGCGCTACCGTCGTCGCCGGCGCGCTTGCCGGCTGCCAGCGTCCGTCCACGCTGGAAGTTGTTCAGCCTACGACGGGTGGCGGTCGCGACGATCTGTCCGATTCCGTGATCGGCAAGGACAAGATCCGCATTGGCATGGAGGCTGCCTACGCCCCGTACAACTGGCAGGTTTCCGATGCCAGCGAGTTCACCATCCCCATCGATAACGTGCAGGGCGCCTATGCCGACGGCTACGACGTGCAGATCGCCAAGGTCGTCTGCAAGGCCCTCGGCGGCGAGCCCGTCGCCGTTAAGCAGAGCTTCTCGGGTCTTATCGATTCGCTCAACAACGGCCAGATCGACCTCATCATCGCCGGCATGAGCGCCACGCCCGAGCGCGAGGAGTCCGTCGGCTTTTCCGACCCGTACTTCATTGGCTACTTTGGCCTGTTCGTAAAAGAGGGCTCGCCCTACCAAAACGCCACCAAGCTCAGCGATTTTAGCGGCGCCACGGTCCTGGGCCAAAAAGACACCATGCTCGATACCGTCATCGACGAGATCCCGGGCGTCGTGCACAAAAACCCGGTCGATTCCGTCCCTACGGTGTTCTCGAACCTGCTGCAGGGCACCTGCGACGCCGTGACGTACAACACCGAGAACGAGAAGGGCTATATGGCCCAAAATCCCGGTATCGTCCCCATTCAATTTGCCGAAGGCGAGGGCTTTAAGCAGGAGGTCACGGCAAACGTCGGCTGCCGCAAGGGCTCGGATAAGCTGCTTAAGCTCATCGACAAGACGCTCAAGGGCGTCAGCCAAGAGGAACGCGACCAAATGTGGGACGCGTGCCTCGATCGTCAGCCGGCATAGGGAGGCAGCATGAAAACCATCAATCGTCTGGCCTCCTTCATCAAGGCCGACCACCGTTATGTATACCTGGGCACGAGCGTCATCGCGGCGCTCGGCCTAGCGTTTAGCCAGCGCAACCCCACGCCGATGAGCTTCTTGGCCCCCACCGGTATCTTCCAAGACTGCCTCTGGGCAATCCTTTGGGCTTGGCTCGTCGTGTCGGCGTCGGCGCTGGTCACCAAGCTCATGCATTGGAACGACTATCGCGAAACGTCGCCGTTCGCATCCGAGCGTTTCCGCCGCGGCGCGCGCCTGGGCAGCTACGTCGTCGTTGCTATTGCGGCGATCTTCTTTGTCGACCGTTGCGTCATGTCATTTATCGACCTGGTGCAGGTGAGCATTGTCTCGGACTCCAACCCCAGCGACTTTTTGTCGAGCCTGGTCTACATGACCTACAAGAGTGGCGACTTCTTTATCCGCGGCATTCAGGTCACCATTGCGCTCGCGTTCTTTGGCACCATCATCGCCTTCTTCCTGGCGCTGTTGCTGGTGTTCCTGCGTATCCAGACGTTTGACCGCGTGGACAACGATCTCACGTGCTTCTTTAAGAGCATCGGCCGAGGCTTTGCGACCGTCTATTCCACCATCGTGCGCGGCACGCCCATGATGGTGCAGGGCCTGCTCATCTATTACGCAGGTTTCACCGTTTTGCGCGGCATGGGCTTCGAGACCGCCCAGGCCAACCAGATTTGGAGTACCTTCACCGCCGGCCTCGTCACCATCTCGCTCAACTCCACCGCCTACATGATGGAGGTCCTGCGCGGCGGCATCGAGTCCATCGATCCCGGCCAGGCCGAGGCGGCGCGCTCGCTGGGCCTGTCGCAGTGGCAGGCTATGCGCAAGGTCGTGTTCCCCCAGGGCATTAAAAACGCGATCCCCGCACTCACCAACGAGCTTATCATCAACATCAAGGACTCGTCGGTGCTTTCGGTCATCGGCGTGTTCGACCTTATGTACGCCACCACCACCGTCGCCGGCGTGTACTACCGCCAGATGGAGGTCTACTGCGTGGCGCTCGTGGTCTACCTGATCCTGACGCTCGTGGCGAGCCGCCTGCTCGAGGCCTTTGGCAAAAAGCTCGGCGCCGAGGCCCCGGCAACGCTGCCCAGCTCCAACTAGGCTCAAGACGAGGAGAATCATCATGGCAGATATCGCCACTACCGGCACCGCGGCCGCCGCACAGACCAATGAGCCGCTCATCCGCGTCGAGGGCCTGCGCAAGAGCTTCGGCTCGCTCGAGGTGCTCAAGGGCATCGACTTGTCCGTCAATCCTGGCGAGGTCGTTACCATTATCGGCGCTTCGGGTTCGGGCAAATCGACCTTTCTGCGCTGCCTCAACCTGCTCGAGACCCCGGACGCGGGCCACATCTGGTTCCACGGCGAGGACCTTACGGCCGAGCGCTGCAGCATTAACAAGCTGCGTGAGGACATCGGCATGGTGTTCCAGGGCTTTAACCTGTTCAACAACATGGACGTGCTCGACAACTGCACGCTTGCGCCCGTCACGCTCAAAAAGATGAGCAAGGCCGAGGCCGAAAAGGTCGCGATGGAGCATCTGACGAGTGTGGGGCTCGAAAAGTTCGCGCACGCCGCTGTGGGTCGCCTGTCCGGTGGCCAAAAGCAGCGCGTGGCCATCGCGCGCGCCCTATGCATGAATCCGCAGATCATGCTGTTCGACGAGCCGACCTCCGCACTCGACCCCGAGATCGTGGGCGAGGTGCTTGAGGTCATGCGCAAGCTCGCTGCCGACGGCATGACCATGGTCGTCGTCACGCACGAGATGGCCTTTGCCCGCACGGTGTCCGACCGCGTGGTCTTTATGGACAAGGGCGTGGTGCTCGAGGACGCCGCGCCGGCCGAGCTCTTCGGTAACCCCAAACACCAGCGCACTCGCGAGTTCCTCTCTCGCTATCTCGAGGACAAATAACCGACCGCAAACGCTTGCGTTGCAGGGCCGCTCCCGTGGGGCGGCCCTCGTCATCACAATCGAAAGGATGTCATGGCCGAGGTTTGGCGCTTCTTTGCGCATGAGGACGATTTTGCCGATATAGACGAGGCAGGCGCGTGCGAGCGCTTGGGCCGTGTGCTGTCGTTTCCGACTATCTCGAGCATGGATGCCGAGGCGATGGACTGGCGGCCCTTCGACGACCTGCGCGCCTATATGCAGCAGGCCTGGCCGCATGTATTTGCGGCGGGCGAGGTCGAGCTTATCGACCATTCGTTGCTGGTGACGCTTTCCGGCTCCGACCCCGCACTCAAACCCGTTATGCTCATGGGTCACATGGATGTGGTTCCCGTGGTGCCGGGTACCGAGGCCGACTGGACGCACGCCCCCTTTAGCGGGCACGTGGACGACACCTACATCTGGGGCCGCGGCGCGATCGACATGAAGGACCAGGTCGCAGGCATTCTCGAGGCTGTCGAGTATGCGCTGGCGCACGGTTGGCAGCACGAGCGCACGCTGCTCCTGGCCTTTGGCCAGGACGAGGAGACGACGCAGTACGGCGCAGGCGCCATCGGCCGCGTGCTCGAGGAGCGCGGCATTGAGCTTGAGTACCTGATCGACGAGGGCGACTACCGCATCGTTCCGGCTGCCGAGTACAGCGCGGGCGAGGGTTGGCTCATGCACGCCGACCTCGCGGAGAAGGGCTATGCCGACATTGTGCTCAAGACAAAGAGTGTGGGTGGACATTCCTCCAACCCCTACGGCGGCACATCGCTCGAGGTGCTCAGCCGTGCCATCACCGCAATCTGCGATATCGAGTGGCCGACGCGCGTGACCGACTTGCTTGCCGCCCAGCTTGTCGAGTTAGGGCTGTACACGGCCGATGAAATTGCCGCCAACGGGGGCGCCATTGTCCGCGATTGCCTTGCCAGCAAGAAGCTCTATCCGCTGGTGACGACCACCTGCGCGCCGACCCAGATTGAGGGTGGCAGCACCGGCGCCAACGTGATGCCGCAGGATATGTGGGCCAACATCAACTTCCGTATGCTCGAGGGCACAAGCGTGGCCGACGTTGTGGCGCGCTGCCGTGAGGCGGTTGCCGGGGCGGATCTTGCCGGTCGTGTCGAAGTGGAGCTGGGCCCCGGCAGCTCCGAACCCTCGCCGTCCCCGCGCATCGGTGGTCCCGGCCTCGAGGCGGTTCGCTCCATCGCCGCCCGCTATTTCCGTGATCCAAAGGGGACGGCGGAAAACGGATTATTCGAGCCAGTGGCAATTGTGCCCTCGACCGTGATCGGTGCGACCGACGCTGCCAACTACCAGCACATTTGCCCTGAGTGCATTCGCTTCTCGGCCTTTGTGGTTGATGACGATGAGTGTGATCGCGGCGTCCACGGCACCAACGAGCGCATCACCCGCCGCGCCTACCTCCAGGGTGTTCGCTTCCTCATCGCCCTACTCCATACGCTTTAGAATCCGACAAAGGGACTGTCCCTTTGTCGGATTCCGTGCGGGTTATATGCAGGTTTGCCTGCGCACGCTATCATATATGGGTTAGACCGCAACTATGTACCCCATACGCGAAGGGATGCGCATGTATCTGAAGATCGACATGCTCTAGCTGGACTTACCCCCGCAGCGGCGCCCCGCGCCCCATCAATTCTGCCGATTTTCGCCTTCACGCATATAAAGGAGTCCGTCATGCGCGACAAGCTCGAAAAGATCATCAAGGCCTACGAGGAGCTCGAGAAGAAGCTTTCCGACCCGGCCGTCGCCTCCGATATCAAGGAGTTCACGCGTCTCAACAAGGAGTACGCGCACCAGTCCGACCTCATTGCCGCCTCGCGCGAGTACATCGGCGCGCTCGATGACATCGAGGCTGCCAAGGAAATGCTGCACGATACCACCGATGCCGATGAGAAGGAGATGCTCCAGATGGACATCTCCGAAAACGAGGCCAAGCTTCCCCAGCTCGAGGAAGACATCAAGTACATGCTCATCCCGAGCGACCCCAACGACGACAAGAACACCATCGTCGAGATCCGCTCCGCCGCCGGTGGCGACGAGGCGGCCATCTTCGCCGGCGATCTGTACAAGATGTACCAGCGCTTTTGCGAGTCGCGCGGCTGGAAGACTACCGTGCTCGATTCCAGCCCCAGCGAGGCCGGTGGCTTTAAGTCCATCGAGTTCAAGGTCGAGGGCGACCGCGTCTACTCCGTCATGAAGTTCGAGTCCGGCGTGCACCGCGTCCAGCGCGTTCCCAAGACCGAGTCCCAGGGCCGCATTCAGACCTCCACGGCTACCGTCGCCGTACTTCCCGAGGCCGAGGAGATCGACGTCCAGATCAACCAGTCCGACCTGCGCATCGACACCTACTGCGCCTCCGGCCCTGGCGGTCAGTGCGTTAACACCACCTACTCCGCCGTGCGCATCACCCACCTGCCCACCAACACCGTGGTGCAGTCGCAGGAGCAGCGTTCCCAGATCCAGAACCGCGAGGTCTGCATGCAGATGCTGCGCGCCCGTCTGTACGAGATGGAACTCGAGAAGCAGCAGGCCGAGCTCGGTGCCGAGCGCCAGAGCCAGATCGGCCACGGCAACCGTTCCGAGAAGATCCGTACCTACAACCAGCCCCAGGACCGCGTGACCGATCACCGCATCGGTTTCAACTCCACCTACAACGGCGTCCTTCTGGGCGATCAGCTCGGCACCGTCATCGAGGCGCTCGCCGCCGCCGAGCGAGCCGAGAAGCTGGCACAGGCTGTGTAGGTTCCGCCGTTCTACCGAACGGCGGACCAGCCG
>UROZ01000122.1 GCA_900549655.1 uncultured Collinsella sp. | reverse complement strand
CAAACGCTGGGCCACCTATAGGCTGCCCAGCGTTTGCCCAGATAAAACCTGCCAAAATAAACCTGTCCCTTTTTGGCAGGTTACTCGGCGCTCTTGAGGGCGCCGACCATGTCGATCTTATTGAGAGTTCGGTTGGTGGCGAGGTTGACGATAAACGTAAAGCCGAAGGAAAGCACTACGGCGAGCACGTAGCTTAGCGGCTCGACCTCAACGTCAAAGTACAGCGACGGCATCTGCAGGATGTACGTAAAGCTCTCGGCAAGCAGGCCACCCAGCGGCACGCCCAGTGCGGTGCCAATCGCCGTGAGGATCAACGTCTCCTTGTTGACGTAATGGTGTACCTCGCCACGGCGGAAGCCCAGCACCTTGATGGTCGCCAGCTCGCGCTCGCGCTCGGAGATATTCGTGTTGGACAGCGTAAACACCACCACAAACGATAGGCACGCCGCCATAAAGGTCACGAGCACCACGACGGAATTGATAATCGTAAAGTTCGCCTCGTAGTTCTGCCAATGTTCGGCCGTGCTCGAAATCGTAAGCCAACCGTCACTCTTAAGATTCTTGCTAAACGCAATCTGGTCGGCCGACGAACCCTTAAGCAGCACAAAGACGCCGTTAAGGCGTGCACTTCGACCGAACGCGCGCTCATAGGTGCCCTGCGTCATGTAAAGCGTGTTGCCCAGATAGTTGAGCGAGATGTCGCTGACTTTGACCTTGGCAACATTGAGCGACGAATCCTGGACGTGTGCCGTATCGCCCGGCTTGATCCCCAGCACCAGCTGAGAGCTCTTGCTCAAATACACATCCCCGTCACGCAGGGCGAGCGGTTCTTTGGACTCGTCCTCTAGGCGCACGTAGTCGTTCAGGTCGTTCGTGCGGTCATCGGGCACCACGATCAGCTGCACGGTCTCGCTCTTGCCGCCAAACGTAAAGGTGACGTTGTCGGTCATAATCGGCAGCGTCGAGGTCACGGTCACATTGGAGTCCTTGGCCGCACTGCGCTCGTCCAACGCCGCGCACGTCTGCGTAAAGTCATCGGGATTGGCGACCGCCAGCAGGTCATAGCGCGTAATGTGCCCGTACTGCTTGGGCGAAAGCGCCACCGATGTGTCACGAATACCCATGCCGCAGATCACGAGCGCCGTGCAACCTGCGATGCCGAAGATGGTCATAAAGGCGCGCTTTTTGTAGCGGAACAGGTTACGCGCCGCCACCTTGTTCAAAAAGCCCATGCGGCGCCAGATAAAGCCGATGCGCTCGAGCAAGATGCGCGAGCCAGCGCGCGGGGCCTTGGGGCGCATGAGCGAGGCAGGGGTCTCGGCCATCTCGTGGCGGCAGGCGACAATCGTGGCGCCCACCACGCCCACGGCAAACAGCGCCACCGAAACGATCGAGGACACGATGTCGTACGAAAGTAGCATCTGGGGCAGTGAGTACATGTCGTCGAACACCGTAAACAGGAACAGCGGCAGGCCCACAAATCCGATGATGTTGCCGAGCACGCCGCCGATCAGACAAGCCCACAGCGCATAGTCCACGTATTTGGACAGGATGCGTCCGCGCGAATAGCCGAGCGCCTTATACAGGCCGATGAGCGTGCGCTCCTCCTCGACCATACGCGTGGCGGTGGTAAGGCTGATGAGCACGGCGACGATAAAGAAGATGAACGGGAACACCGTGGCGATGGCTTCAATTGACGAGCTATCGCTCTCCACGCTCGAGTAGCTTGCGATATTGCCGCGGTCCTGGATGTACCAGGTGCATTCGCCCAGATCGGAAAGCTCGGCGCGGGCATCGGCAAACTGCTGGTCGGCGGCGGCGCGGCGCTGATCCAGGTCGGTCTGCGCTTGCACGCGCTCCTCGCTGCCCTCTGCCATGCGATTGATGTTGTCCTGCTCAATCCCAAAGAGCATATTCGCCTGACGCTCAGCCGCGTCCAAGCTCGCCGGCGTGTCGACCGTCAGCTCCTGGGCGCGCGCCTTCTCACGCTCCTCGCGGATCTTCTCGATATTGCCCTTGACCTCATTGATCTTTGCCGCGTAGGAATCCGAATAGGAGTTGAGGCTCTTGGCTCCCTCGACGATCACGTGGACCGCGGAGTAGGAAGAAGATGTCGCGGCGTCCTCGCTCACATAGAACTTATAGTCCGCCGCCGAAGCAGCGCGAAAGGCGTTGACTGTCGAGTCAGAACTTACATCAGTGGGGTCGAGGACCTCAGCCGTAATGGTGTAATCGCCCGCGGCAAACTGATCCTTGGCGCTTTGGTTCGACGAACTCGCGTCATTGGCGGCAAAACTCACCGTATCGCCGATTTTCTTGCCCGATGCCTTCAGGAACTTCGAAGTCACCGCGACTTCATCGGCGCTCTCGGGCAAATCGCCGTTCACGAGCACCGGCTGATCGATGTTCTCCTTGGAGAGACTTTGCACGACCACGCGCTCGCGCGTTGTGCCCACGGCGGTGTAGGCGGTCTCGGTGTAGATGCCTTCGGCCGTTTCGACGCCATCGACCTCTTGGATGGCGTCGAGATCATCGTCAGTCAGGCCATAGGTCGACTGCACGTTAATGTCATAGACATTTTGCTGGTCGAAGTAGGCGTCAACCGAATCGCACAGGTCCTCGCAACCCGCCTTAAGGCCGCACATCACGCTCACGCCAAGCGCGGTGATGACCACGATTGACAAGAAGCGCTTAAGACTGCCTCGGATTGTGCGGTAGATGCCACGGCGAAAAACCGTCGGCACCATATCGTTTGAGCTTTGGGCAGTGCGGTAGGTCGTAAAATCCTGCTCGCGCTCCGTGTTCTGCGCGTCGCGGCGTAGGCTGTTTTGGCAGTCCTGGTCCATGGGCGCTACCACTCGATCGTCTCGATAGGCACGGGATTTTGCTGGACCGTCTCGCTCTCCACGCGGCCGCTCTTAAAGCGGATCAGGCGATCGGCCATGGGCGCCAACGCAGAGTTGTGGGTGATGATGATGACCGTAATGCCCTGCTTGCGGCAAGTGTCCTGCAGCAGCTGCAAGATCTGCTTGCCGGTTTTGTAGTCGAGTGCACCCGTGGGCTCGTCGCACAGGAGCAGCTTGGGGTTCTTTGCCAGTGCACGGGCGATGGACACGCGCTGCTGCTCGCCGCCCGAAAGCTGCGCGGGGAAGTTGGCGAGGCGCTCACCCAGGCCAACCTGGCAAAGCGTTTGCTCGGCATCGAGCGAATCGGGGCAGATTTGCGCCGCAAGCTCGACGTTTTCGAGCGCCGTCAGGTTGGGGACCAGATTGTAGAACTGGAAGACAAAGCCGACGTCGGCGCGGCGGTATTCCACGAGCTGCGCCTCGTTAGCGGAGCTCACATCGCGCCCGTCCACCGTCACGGTGCCGGAGGTTACCGTGTCCATACCGCCCAGAATGTTGAGCGCCGTGGTCTTGCCGGCACCCGAGGCGCCCAGGATAATGGCGAGCTCACCGCGCTCAACGGTAAAGCTCGCGCCGTCGAGCGCATGGATGCGGGCATCGCCCTCGCCGTATGCTTTGATGACGTCTTTGAATTCGATATAGGCCATCGATCGGTTCCCATCTGGTCGGATAACTCTTTAGTATTACCCATTTCACGCCGACCAAAAAGGGACAGGTTTATTTTGGCAGGTTTTAGAAGCGGACGATGAAGGTAATCTGGTTGCTGTGGCCGCAGACAGAAGCACTCCCGCCATGGGCCTCGGCGATGGCTCGCACCACAGATAGGCCCACGCCCGAGCCGCCCGTCTTGGAGTTACGCGAGACATCTGCGCGGTAGAAGCGGTCAAACAGCCGGTCCAGGTCACCCTCGGGCAGCTCATCAACAGCATTCGATACGACAAGCTCGGCCGAGCCTTTGCCCGCACCGCGCGAGTCTGCGCGCAGGCTTAGCTCAATCACGCTGCCCTCGCTTGCGTAGCGTGTGGCGTTGTCCAGCAGCAACTCAACCACCTGCGCTACCGCCGCAGCATCGGCATGGGCCCGCACGCCACTCGCAATCGACGTCGACAAACGCTTGCCGCGCGAAACCGCCACCGACTCAAACGGCGCCGCCGCCTTGTCCACGGCCTCCGAAAGATCGATCGATGTCATGGTAAAGCCGGCCGAACCCTCGTCCATACGCGCCAGGAACACCAGACGCTCCGTCAGCGCCGTCAGCCGCGCGACCTGCTCGTGAATGCTCTGCGTCCATTCGCTCTCGCCGCTCTCGATTTCCTGCACCTCGTTGGCGGCGTCGATCACAGCTAGCGGCGTCTTGATCTCGTGGCTTGCATCGGTAATAAAGCGCTTTTGCTTGCTGTAGCTCTCGACCATCGGCCGAATCACCGCACCCGAGGCGCCCGCCACAATTGCCAGCACTGCCAACCAGCCAATGCAACTGATTGCCACGCTCGCGCTCAAAAACGAATGAAAGCTTGCAAGCTCACGCGAGCAGTCCACGAACACATAGGTGGTCTCACCGTCTTGAACGTCAGTCGTATAGCGATAATTGCCAGAAAAACCCGAGACCCAACCCTTGGAATGCAACTTTGCGGCAATACTGGCGGCGCGCTTGGCACCCACCGCGGCAATGCGGGCCGTGTTGACATCGGCAACCTGTCCGGCGGCAATCGTCACCGTAAAGTAGCGCGTGTCAAAGGGAGCTTCCGCCGTCATGCCTTCAAAACGCCCGTCGCGAACAGCCGCCCGGTTACCAGTAGCAACCTTGCCGGCAACCGCATCCTGGCCGGGATCGGCTTTAGGCTCGTTCCCCCAATCGATACCGTCCTTGCCCGCCAGGATATAGTCCAGGCGAGCGTCGGCCATCTTGCAGACATGCGAATAATTGACGATGTTGATGCCGGCGATGATGAGCGTGAGCACCACGGTCACGGCGCCCATGGCAACCAGGATGAACTTGCGACGCAGACGGCGGCCCAATGCGTCAGCAGAATTTGCCCGCCCCGTACTACTCGAGGCGGCGTGAAACCGCTCCGTCATGCGTTTACACCACGTGCGCACGCTCACGCCTGCTCGCCTTCCTCGACAACCTCAAGCGAATATCCCTGGTTGCGCGACGCGCGGATGGCCACATTGGCACCCAGCGCCGCCAGCTTTTTGCGCAGGTACGAGATGTAGACCCACACCACGTTGGCGCCTTCGGGCGCGTCCTCACCCCAAACCTCGAGCATCAGACGCTCGGTGGGCATGCGCGTGCCAGCGTTGCGCATAAAGAGTTCCATAAGCTGAAACTCGCGATTGGCTAGGTGTTCCTCGCCCAAGGGACCCACAAGCGTGCAAGCCGCCGTATCGAGGCGCACGTTGCCCACACTGAGCGTCGTGGCATCGATCGCAGTCGCGGCGCGCGTCATGGCGCGAATGCGCGCGAGCAGCTCCTTGGCGGCAAACGGCTTGGTCAGATAGTCATTGGCGCCGGCGTCCAGGCCCTCAACCTTATCGGACACCTCGCTTTTGGCCGTGAGCATGATGATGGGCAGTCGCTTACCGGCGGCGCGTGTGCGCTTGAGCACCTCAATGCCATCCATGCCGGGCACCATGATGTCCAGGATTGCGGCGTCATAGTCGTTGGCGAGCAGATATTCGAGCGCCGTCAGACCGTCGAGGGCGGCATCGACCTCGTAGTCGCTATGTTGAAGAATCGCGGTAAGGGCACGGGAGAGGCCGGGTTCGTCCTCGGCAAGCATCAGCTTCATAGTTGTTCCTTTGGCGCACGGCTATACAGGTTTCGATACCGCCGATGATAGCGCACCGCCAGCCGTCTTAGCGCAGCCTTAGCTGCTCAACCTGCACGTTTTCAAATACGCAGGATATGGCTTAACCAAACTTAAGGCTCAGATGCCGAGCGCTTGGACGCATGCCGGTCGCGAAAAGACGGCGACTCGTTCTTTCACGGCGTCTTGGCTATGCAAAGTGTCCTGACGTTACTCCTCGTACGCACCCTCGAGCCGCAGCAGCCACTCCTTGCGGTCAAGGCCGCCGGCATATCCGTTGAGCGATCCGTCGGCCGCCACCACGCGATGGCACG
>UROZ01000121.1 GCA_900549655.1 uncultured Collinsella sp. | reverse complement strand
CCGAGCCACTAAATTTTTTTCAGCCCCAGAACATGTTTGATAGCTGTGCTTGAAGTGCGTTAACGCAGGGTCGGAATGGGGGCAACTTCCCAACGCATTCCGCAGGGGGCGGCACATTTTGTAGCGCGAAGCGCGAAACAAAATGTGCCGCATGCCCGAGGACGCGTTGGGAAGTTGCCCCCATTCCGACCCGGACATACGGATCTACCTGCGCATTTACAAATTCGTAAACTTTTTTCAAAAAAGTGCTTGCACAGTTCTCGAATCATAGGTTATTATCTTCCTCGTTGAACGCGCGGGTCCAACAAAACGAACCGCGAATCAACAACATAGCATGTCGGAGTGGCGGAATTGGCAGACGCGCTAGCTTGAGGTGCTAGTGACCGCTTTTTGGTCATGCGGGTTCAAGTCCCGCCTCCGACACCATCGCATTTGAGAAGCCTCTTCGGAGGCTTTTTTGTTACCGATAGACGGTGAGGTCCACGATGGAAACGCTTGAGCGCAACGAGTGGGCAGACGTTGCCCAACTGGTCGAGATCACGAGCGATGCTGTCATCATCTGTGAGCTCGACGGAACCATTCTGCATGTGAATAATCGCTTACTTGGTTTGATGTGCGAGGAACGCGCCGATGTCATCGGTGGAGATGTTAAAGATGTCCTGTACTCGTCCGCTTTTGAACGTGCGACGGAACATCGTCTGCCATTTGAAACTGATGGGTCCGAGAGCGAGCTGATGCTCAAGCTGAGTGACGGCTCCTTTATCCCCGTCTTGGTTCGCGCGGGTTCCGTTACGCCTCCGCGTATCTTTGGACGCCGTGCGCCACGTGTCCTGGTGGCACTTCACAGTATCGAGGAACAGTATTCTCACGACCGTCAACTCAAGCGTGCGTTATCGGAGCTTAGAGTGGCGAACAAGCGTCTCTCTGGCACGCTTTCGGTCATTATGAGCACCGTGGGCTCCGATGAGTTACCCAGCCTGCTTGATACCGTTTTAAACCAGCTTGTCGGAACGCTCGATGCTTCTGGAGCTGCGATTTATTTTTCGGAGAGCGGCGGCTTTAAGCTCCGCGGTGTTTCTAAGGAGCTTGAGGATAGCTATCTGCCCGAGTTTTTGCCGTATGGTGCGGGCATTCCGACGTATGTGCTTCGCGAGTCGCGCGCTTGCCGCTTGTCGATTCAGCAGGATCTTGAGGGCGATCGTGTCGCCTCGGGCATGTTTATGGATTTGGACAATCGTTCTAAGCACCTGTTGCGCATGCAGGATATGCCTCCGTACCGCAGCGAGATCTGTCTTCCCGTTTTTTACGGTACGCAGATCCTTGGCGTGCTGGAAGTTGGTTGGAAACGCCCCCAGGCACCGCTCGCCTATGACGTTAATGTACTCGAGGTCATTTGCGATTACCTGTCTATCCAGCTGGTCGGCATGGCATCGAGCCTTCGCTCTCGTCGCACGGCCGAGCTTGGCCGCTCGCTCAATGTCTTGCGCGATGAGCTGTTTACCTTTCTAGACGATTCCGCCGCGGCTACCCAGGTGGTATCGTCCGAGATCTGCAATATGCTCAACTGCCATTTTTGCCCTGTTGAGTATGACGCCAGTCTGGATTCCTACGTCATAGATTTTGAAGGCGGTAGTCGCGTTGCTTTGCCGGACGATCCCGAGAGGCTTTTCTTTTCCACGACGGCGCCAGCGGCACGTCTGGGGGCTGGCCCTGATGGCTTTGAGGCATCTGTTTTGGGAGGTACGAGTGCCGAGGACCTTAAACACGTCCGTATAACTCGCGTTGATGAATCGATGCCTATGGGAGGCTGGCTTAGGGCGCATGGCCTGCCTTGTCAAGGTCTCTACGTCGACTCCGGCATCGAGGCGGGGCGCCCGCGCTCTGAGGGTGATGGCAAGCACAGTAACGACGCGATTGTTCCTGCTTCTGTTGCGAAGAGCCCGACGACGCGCGCGCTGCTGCTTCGTGATGGTAGCCAAGAGCCGATTGATGATCTTGAATATGACTACTTGGTGCACTTGGCGCATGACTTTGAACTGATCTACGAAGGCGAATCTCAAAAGCGCGAGGAGCGCCATATCGCTCAGACCCTTCAGATCGGCATGAGAAATTCCCTGGGGGATGTTCCGGGTATCGCAACCGATTCGGTGTACCTGTCAGCCACGAACTCGGCGTTGGTCGGCGGCGATTTCTATACGCTCATCCGTCTTCCCGACGACTGCGCCGTCATGATTCTGGGTGATGTGTCTGGCAAAGGCATTGAGGCCGCATCGATGTCCGCGCTCGTCAAGACGGCCCTGACGGCATATGCCTGGGAGGGCGCTGGACCGGCCCGCATGGCACGCTCCCTTAACAGCATGCTCATGGGCTTTTCGAGGGTCGAGACGTTCGTGACAGCCTTTATCGCCAAGATTGACCTTAAAGCCGGACGCGCAACGTATTGTTCGGCGGGCCATCCTCCGACCATGGTCATCAGGCCAGAGTCGATGCCGCTGGGTGGCGGCGAGTCCCGTGGGGGAGAGGTCGAGCTGCTTGGATGCCAATCGGGCGTAATCGGTGCCTTTGAGAGCATGGTGTACGAGACAGGCGTGTTTACGTTCGCCCCCGGCGACATGCTCTTCATGTATACGGATGGAACGATTGAGGCCCGCGACCGCACCGGAGCGTTCTTTGGCGAGCAGCGCTTGCGCGACCTTCTGCTTTCTGTTTCGGGGGAGGGCGTGTCGGGCATTTGCGGCAAGGTCTTGGGCGAGCTTGACCGATTTACCGAATCGGCGCTGGACGATGACATTGCATTGGTGTCCCTTGAGTTTTTACGGGGTCGTTCATAGACGACGCTGGGCGGGCTGAATCCGTACGGTTGGGGAAACGAATGCATCGAGTGGGCTTTTTTGGGGAACCATGGTCGTATGAATGAGTGGAATGACATAGCGGTTTTGACGCCACCAGGCGATATCGACATCGCCACGGTGCCTGCGCTGCGTCGGCGGTTGGATGCTTTGATTGGCCGCGGCGTGCGTCGTGTTGTCATCAACTGTCAGGCTGTTAGCTTTATCGATTCGACGGGCTTGGCATTCCTGCTTACGCGCGCTCGTGAGCTCATGAGGCGAGAAGGCCTGCTTTCGCTCGTCAATGCATCGGGTGAAGTTGTTCGCTTTTTGGAGATTGCTCGTCTTGTCGATATCCTTCATGTCGCGGGGCCGGCACGGGAGTCTATTCCCGCCATTCCGGTGGGGGAGCTGCCTCGCTGGAGTAAGAGCGTCGAGGTCCGTCAGGGTATCGAGAATCTTCCATACTACCGACATCGCATCGCCGAACTCCTTGAATCGCTTCCGTTGCGCCGTGACGAGCGCTACGATGTCGCATTGGCGTCGGGGGAGGCGCTGGGTAATGCCTATGACCATGCGGGCGGTATCGGGTGCGTCCTGACGGTTCAGGCCTATGGCGATCGCGTTGTGGTTGAGGTGCTTGATCGAGGTGCCGGCTATTCTATCGATGAAACGAGCGAGCCGGTCGCATCCGAGGAGCGCGGCCGTGGCATCAAGCTTATGCGTATGCTCGTCGATAACGTGGAGGTTGCTCGTCGTACGGACGGCGCCGGCACGCGCGTGCAGATGGTGAAGCTGTTTAGCGGAGCGCTGGAATCGTGTGCCTAGCCAATCGCTTTAGCGCGTTTGGCTATTAAGAACATGCGGCAGACAAGTTTTTTGAAAAAAGTACTTGCGTCTTTTGGACAACTCGCGTAAATTAATAACCCGCAAGCGGACATGGCTCAGTTGGTAGAGCACAACCTTGCCAAGGTTGGGGTCGCGGGTTCGAGCCCCGTTGTCCGCTCCAACTATGTTACGCGGTTCTAACGAACCGCGTTTTTTGTTGACGCTGCGCGAGCCCCGGGCACCCCATCTTGCCCCTCAATCGTCGGTCGCGTACATAAAGTACGCTTCCCTCCTCTTTCGCGGCAACCTGGGGCACCCGGAGCCCGCTCGCTGTCGTGGCCGGGAAAGTGGGTCTTCCGTTCTTTTCACTAATCGGTCGATTCGTCCCAGGAGGCTTGAACCCGAGAGGGGGCGAGCGTTTTGGGGCGTGGCTGTGGCGTTGTTTGTCGCGAATGTCCGCTTTGGGCGTATCATCGTGGGCATCTCGCATAACCTCGTTGCAAGGGAGATACGCCCCATGGCTACAGAAAAGTCTTCTTCGCGCTCATGGATGTCCGATGCCGCGATCTATCAGATCTACCCGCGCTCGTTTAAGGATTCGACTGGTTCGGGTCTGGGCGATATCGCGGGCATTACCCAGCAGATGGACTATCTTGAGCGGCTGGGTATCGAGGCCATCTGGCTGAGCCCGTTTTATCCATCGCCTCTTGTCGATGGCGGCTATGATGTGGCGGACTACTGCGATGTCGACCCGCGTCTCGGCTCGCTTGACGACTTCGATGACATGATCGCTGCGGCTCACGCGCGCGGCATCAAGGTCATCGTCGACATCGTGCCCAACCATTCATCCAACCAGCACCCTTGGTTCAAAGCCGCTCTTGCCGCCGGCCCCGGATCGCCCGAGCGCGCCCGTTATATCTTCCGCGATGGTCGCGGCGAGCATGGCGAGCTGCCTCCCACCAATTGGAATGCCAACTTTGGCGGCCCCGCATGGACGCGTGTTGCGGACGGTCAGTGGTATCTGCACATGTTTACGCCCGAGCAACCGGACTTTGACTGGTCATGCCCCGAGGTTCATGCGCTCTTTTGCGACGTCCTGGCGTTTTGGAGCGATCGAGGCGTCGACGGCTTTCGCATTGATGTGGCGCAGGGTCTCGCCAAGGATCTCGACCGCGATGACCTCGACCGGTGGCATCTCGCCGAGGGCGATGACATGGTTGACGACGGCACCCATCCGCTGTGGGACCGCAATGAGGTCCACGAGATCTATCGCGAGTGGCGCCGCGTGTTCGACCGCTATAATCCGCCGCGCAGTGCCGTTGCCGAGGCGTGGGTGCTGCCCGAGCGCCAGTATCTCTATGCGCGTCCCAGCGAGCTTGGCCAGACATTCAACTTTGAGTTTGCCAAGGCCACTTGGACCTATGATGACATGCACACTGCAATCGAGAAGGGCTTGAAGGCAGCCGTCGAATCCGATTCCGCCTCGACCTGGGTACTCTCCAACCACGACGTGCCGCGCGTGGCGACACGCTATGCCCTGCCGCAGATCAAGGCGACGCGCTACCACCAGATTGCGCTCGACTGGCTCTTACGCGACGGGTCGTCTTATGACGAGGACCGTGAACTCGGCGAGCGCCGCGCGCGGGCGGCCCTTTTGCTTGAACTGGCGCTTCCGGGCTCGGCATACGTGTATCAGGGTGAGGAGCTCGGCCTTTTTGAGGTGGCTGACATCCCGTGGGCTGCACTCGAAGATCCTACTGCGACCAATACGCGCGGACCGAAGCGTGAGAAGGGGCGCGACGGCTGCCGTGTGCCCCTGCCGTGGGTGGCGGCGGACGATCCCGCGCAGGGCGGATCGTTTGGGTTTTCGCCGGCGGACGCCGATGCGGCGCCCCATCTGCCGCAACCTGCATGGTTTTCCGATTACGCTGCCGATAGGGAAGAAGCGGACCCGACATCGATGCTTGCGCTCTATCGTGACGCCCTCTGGCTTCGGCGCAAGCTGCGCGGTTGCGCCAACGATCTTGCGTGGCTCGATCTTGACGGGCGCACCGGTCTTGCGGATGGTGCCGAGGGCGCCGAGGGCGGCGTCATCGCCTATCGCCGCGACAACGGCTGGGCGTGTGTGACGAACTTCGGCGCAGCAGCCGTGGAGCTGCCGGCGGGCAGGGTCCTGCTCACCTCATCACCGCTTGCAGACGGCAGGCTCGCACAGGACAGCTCTGCCTGGATCATGCTCGGTGAGATGTAGGGGCATCTCGCTGCGAGCCTGCGTTTGTCCGCGCCTTTCGTGACGACTGATGCCCTCGCGAGAGCGTCGCAAAACTTTTCAAAAAAAGTTCTTGCATAGGATGCGGGCATCACGTAAGATTAATCCTCGTAAGCGGACATGGCTCAGTTGGTAGAGCACAACCTTGCCAAGGTTGGGGTCGCGGG
>UROZ01000120.1 GCA_900549655.1 uncultured Collinsella sp. | reverse complement strand
CGCACCGATGAGCTTATGGAGCGTGGCGTGATCGAGATCGCCCCGCTCGCCTACATGCGCGGTCGAACGCTGAGTGATGCCTTTGTGCTGCTCGATGAGGCACAAAACACGACGCCCGAGCAGATGAAGATGTTCCTGACGCGCCTGGGTTTTAATTCCAAGTTCGTGATTACCGGCGACCTGAGCCAGCGTGACCTGGTGGGTCGTCGCGGCGGTCTTGCCGATATCGAAAGGATTTTGGGTCGCGTCGACGATGTGGCGTTTTCTCACCTGGAGCGCGCCGACGTGGTGCGCCATGCCTTGGTGGGGCGCATCGTCGAGGCCTACGATGCTTATGATGACGTGCGTGAGCAGCGCTCGCGCGACCGAAAGGAGTCCCGTTGAGTGTATTGATCAGCAACGATGCCGAGCTCGATACGCTGCTCGATGCCCAGGAGGTGGAGCACATCTGCGGAGTTGTGCTTGCCGCCGAGGGTGTTGAGCGTGAGGTCGAGATTTCCCTTTCGTATGTCGATGAGGACGAGATGCACGAGCTCAACCACGAGTGGCGCGGTATCGACCGCACCACCGATGTCCTCTCGTTTGAATGCGACTCGGCCTTTGACGAGGATATTCCCGCCGACGAGACGCTTGAGCTTGGCGATATCATCCTGGCCCCGCAAGTCATTGCCCGTCAGGCCCCCGGCTTTGGCAATGCCCCTGCCGACGAGTGCCGCCTGATGCTCGTGCATGGCATGCTGCACCTGCTGGGTTACGACCACATCGAGGACGATGAGGCCGAGGTCATGGAGGCACGCGAGGATGCCATCCTGCGCGACCTGGCGCTTGAGCGCGGCGAGGACCCCAAACTCGTCCACGTCGGCCCCATAACCAATCATGCCCACGACTAGGAGCCGTCTATGATTCCCGGATCGAACAAGGACCATCCGTCCTTTTTAAAGTCGTTCTCATACGCCATGGAGGGCTTCGTCACCGCCGTCAAGACCGAGCGCAATATCAAGGTCATGCTCGTGGCGGGCGTGTGCACCGTCATTGCCGGCTGCATCGTGGGGCTCGATATTGCCGAGTGGGCTACGGTCATCATCTGCTGCGGCCTGGTGATTCACGGCGAGCTGTGTAATACCGCCATGGAGGCGATTGTCGACCTGGCGACCCAGGAGCTGCATCCGCTGGCCAAGCGCGCGAAGGATATTGCTGCTGCCTCTGTATACGTTCTTTCCATTACCGCCGCGATTGTGGGCTTGCTGGTATTTGCCCACGCGCTCGGCTTTATCTAGAAAGGGATTTTCATGTCCGACACTATGCAGCCTATCGATGAATTTTTGGACGACGAGGTCCTGGATGCGGCGGATGCCGAAGCGGCCGAAGCATACGAGGAAGTCGAGGAATTCGATCCGTTTGAGGGCATGAGCGACGAGGAACTCGATGCCCTGTGCGACGAGGATGAGAGCCTCGCGGGCTTTGGCGACGTGGAACCCGGTTTCCGCAGCGGTTTTGTGGCCCTGGTCGGTCGCCCCAACGCCGGCAAGTCCACGCTGCTCAACGCCTGTTACGGCAAGAAGGTCGCCATCACCTCTCCGGTGGCCCAGACGACCCGCCGCCGCATGCGTGCCGTGGTCAACCGCCCCGGTTACCAGCTGGTCTTCGTTGACACGCCGGGTATCCACAAGCCCAAGGACGGCTTGGGCTCCGAGCTCAACAAGAGCGCCCTGTTTGAGCTCAATGACGTAGACGTCGTCGCGTTTTTGATCGACGCCACCAAACCCATCGGCAGGGGAGACGCCTGGGTCGCTGAGCGCGTCAAGAATGCCCGCTCCAAAAAGGTCCTGGTGCTCACGAAGGCCGACGAGGCCGACCCCGCACAGGTCATGGAGCAGCTCAAGGCCGCTCACGAGCTTATGGAATACGATGATGAGATCGTGACGTCGTCGGTCAAGAACTTCAACGTCGATGCGTTTATCGAGACCGTCGCTCACTTCTTGCCCGAGGGCCCGCGTTGGTTCCCTGAGGACATGGGCACCGACGCGTCCGACGAAACCCTTGTGGCCGAGTTCGTGCGCGAGAAGGTCCTGCGTCGCACTCGCGACGAGATCCCTCACTCCGTGGGCGTCATCTGTGACGCGCTCGAGCAGACTAAGAAGGTCCTGCGCGTGCACGCCACGATTTACGTCGAGCGCGAGGGGCAGAAGGGCATCATCATCGGCAAGGGCGGCGAGATGATCAAGCATATCGGCATCGATGCCCGTCGCGATCTTGAGCGTATCTTTGGCACCCAGGTCTTTTTGGAGCTCGACGTGAAGGTCAAGGCCGGTTGGCGCGATGATGAGGCGCAGATCCGACGCTTTGGCTATTCCGCCGAAGATTAAGCCTCCGCGTTCATGGCAGGCTCTCGCACATATCGCACAAAGGTGCTCGTCCTCGACAAGACCAAGCTCAAGGAAACCGATTTGATCTTGACGATGCTCGACGAACGGGGGCGGCAGGTGCGTGCCGTGGCTAAGGGCGCACGTAAGCCTGGCGGTCGTCTTGCTGCCCGCTGCGAGCTTTTCTGTACCGTCGATATGCTGCTCGCGCATGGACGGTCGCTCGACGTGGTTTCTCAGGCGGAGCTTATGGAGGCGCCGCTCGGTGCCACTCCTGACTACGAGACGACCTGTGCCGCCAGCGCGATTGCCGAGGTTGCGCGTGTGTGCTCGTTCGAGGATGCCGAGGATCCATTTACCTTTGCCATCACGCAGCGGGCGCTCACACTTGTAGGCAGCGGGCTCGACTCGGCACATATGGACCTGCTCGTGGCGGCCTTTGTCTTTAAGCTGCTGTCGCACGTTGGTTACCGACCCGATTTCTCGGCTTGCGTGCTGTGCGGAGACCCTATGCTGTCGTATTTTTCGCCCCAGGCGGGCGGCCTCATGTGCGGGTCGTGCGCGTCGAGCGTTCCAGGTGCCGAACTGGTGTCGACCGGTGAGACCGCATGGCTGCGCGCCCTCATGTCCATGACCTTCGATGCGCTCATGGCCGAGCGAATCGACCCGCATACGGCGGCATTCCTGCTCGGGCTTTCGCATGTGTGGGCTGCGACGCACACCGATCAGCGCCTCCGCGCGATGGAATTCATGTTGGGTCGGTGATGATGCGCAGGCGCGCGCCGCTTGTGGTAACATACCGACCTGTTGGTACCTCGACCTTGGATGCTCGCTCCACCGGCGGCTTCCCAGTCCGAGGCGAATAGAGTCGCCCGCGGGCGACGCGAAACGAAAGGTGAAACAATGACTGTTTCCAAAGAGCGCAAGGCGGAGCTGACCGCCCAGTTCGGTAACTCCCCGGTCGACACCGGTAACCCCAAGGTTCAGGTCGCCATCCTGTCCGAGCGCATCAAGGAGCTGACCGAGCACATGAAGTCCCACCAGAAGGACTTCCACACCCGTCGTGGCCTGCTTATGCTCGTTGGCCGCCGCCGTCGTCTTCTCTCCTACATCAAGAAGAACGACATCGTCGAGTACCGTGAGCTCATCAAGGCTCTGGGCATCCGCGACAACATCCAGTAAGGATTTGTACATGCTAAGAGCGTCCTGCGCAGCGGGGCGCTCTTTTTGTGTAAGGGCGCGAACAATCACGCTCTGAAGCGTGGCGGGGGCAGGGGGCCCGCGTCACATGAGAAGCCCGCAGGCAAGGGGCCTGTGGGGTGAAGGAGAACAATGACACTCGTATCCAAGACCTTTGAGCTGTACGGCAAGACCTACACCTTCGAGTCCGGCGAGCTTGCCAAGCAGGCCACCGGCGCTTGTCTGGTCAAGCAGGGTGACACCACGATGCTCGACACCGTGGTCGTCTCCAAGGAGCGCAAGAATTACGACTTCTTCCCGCTGACCGTCGACTTCAACGAGAAGATGTACGCTGCCGGCCGTATTCCGGGTGGCTACCTCAAGCGCGAGGGCCGTCCCAGCGAGAAGGCCACGCTCACGGCTCGTATGATCGACCGCCCGATCCGCCCGAGCTTCCCGGACGGCTTCCGCAACGAGGTGCATATCGTCGCCACCTCGCTCGTCGCCGACCAGGTTAACCCCTTCGACGTCATCAACGTCATGGGCGCCTCTTTGGCTATGACGCTCGGCGGCGTGCCCTTCGAGGGTCCGCTTGCCTGTGTACGCATCGGCCGCAACGTGGAGACCGGCGAGTTTATCGTCAACCCCACTTATGAGGAGCGCGAGAACTCCGACCTGGACCTGGAGCTGGGCGGCTCTGCCGACTTCATCTCGATGGTCGAGGCCGGCGCCGAGGAGATCTCCGAGGACGACATGCTCGCCGCTATGAAGTTTGGCCAGGAGGCCCTCGCTGCCTTCTGCCAGGCTCAGGACGAGTTCGTCGCCGAGTGGGAGCAGGTCAACGGCGCTATCGTCAAGAAGGAGTACCCGCTTGACCAGCCCGTCGAGGAGGTCCAGGAGCGCATCTTCGCCCACTACGACGAGATGGCCGCTGCCCTGCGCGACGCCGACAAGCTTTCCCGCATCGGTAAGGTCGAGGCTCTGAAGGAGTCCATCCGCGCCGAGTTCACCGACGAGGAGCAGGCCGCCTGGGAGCGCGAGATCCCCGTGGCGCTCAAGAAGCTCGAGAAGAAGGCCATGCGCACCATGGTCGTCGAGACCGGTGAGCGCGTCGACGGCCGTGCCGCCGACGAGATCCGTCCCATCATGGTGAAGGACAACTACCTGCCGCTCGTTCACGGCTCCGGCCTGTTCCAGCGTGGTCAGACCCAGGTGCTCTCCGTCCTGTCGCTCGGTATGCTCAACGAGGGCCAGCGTCTGGATACCATCGAGCCCACCGAGGGCAAGCGCTATATGCACCACTACAACTTCCCGCCGTTCTGCACCGGCGAGACCGGCCGCATGGGCAGCCCCAAGCGCCGCGAGATCGGTCACGGCAACCTGGCCGAGCGCGCTCTGCTTCCGGTGCTCCCCGACGAGAACGAGTTCCCCTACGCCATCCGCGTGGTCTCCGAGGTCATGGAGTCCAACGGCTCCTCTTCGATGGCTTCGACCTGCGGTTCCACGCTCGCCCTTATGGACGGCGGCGTGCCCATTAAGCGCCCGGTCTCCGGCATCGCCATGGGCCTGATCCAGGAGGAGGGCAAGACCGTGGTCCTGTCCGACATTCAGGGTCTCGAGGACTTCCTGGGCGACATGGACTTTAAGGTCACCGGCACCACCGAGGGCATCACCGCCCTGCAGATGGACAACAAGGCCACCGGCCTCACCTTCGACATCCTGGCCCGCGCCCTGCAGCAGGCCAAGGAGGGTCGCGCCTTCATCCTGCAGAAGATGCTCGATGTGATCCCTGAGCCGCGTCATACCACGCGCAGCACCGCTCCGCGTATCGTCTCCATCCAGGTTCCGACCGATAAGATCCGCGACGTCATCGGTTCCGGCGGCAAGGTCATCCGCGGCATCCAGGACGAGACCGGCGCTTCGGTCGACATCCAGGAGGACGGCACCGTCTTTGTCGGCGGCACCGGCGAGTCCGTGGACCAGGCTGTCGAGCGCATCAAGCTCATCATCAAGGTTCCCGAGCCGGGCGAGGAGTACACCGGTCGCGTGGTCTCCATCCAGCCCTTCGGCGCCTTCGTCAACCTGCTGCCCGGTAAGGACGGCCTGCTGCACATCTCCCGCGTCGCCAAGGGCCGCGTGGAGAAGGTCGAGGACGTCCTCAACGTGGGCGACGAGGTCAAGGTCGTCGTCATCGAGGTCGACGATCGCGGCAAGATCTCGCTCGATCGTCTGGACAAGCCCGAGGCCCCGGCTCGTGCCGAGGGTGCTTCTGAGGGCGACGGCGAGCACTTCCAGCGCCGTGAGCGTCCGCGTCGCGAGCGCTCCGAGCGCAGCGACCGTCCGCGCCGTCCCGGTGACAACGGAGGCCGCAAGCCCCGCCGTCACCACGACGCCGAGTAACAGCTATACATAAACAGCTCAACAAGGGCGACTCCGGACTGGGGTCGCCCTTTTGCTATTCCCGGCGGGGTCCGCGGATAAAGTTTATCGCGAGTTCCGCACGAACAGGAGGCCACTTAATGTGGCCTCCGTCGTGAGCAGGACTGTAGAGCAGGAAACCTAAGCCGGTGTCC
>UROZ01000119.1 GCA_900549655.1 uncultured Collinsella sp. | reverse complement strand
CCGATGTCCAGATGCGGGCGAGGGAGAGGAGCAAACGCTCATGGCACTTGTTACCACCGAAAAGATGCTCAAGGACGCTCAGGCCGGCCACTACGCTGTTGGCGCGTTCAACGTCGAGAACCTCGAGTTTGTTATGGCCGTTCTGGCCGCTGCCGAGGAGACCAAGTCCCCCGTCATCATGCAGACCACCCCGGGCACCATCAAGACCGCTGGCCTGGATTACTTCTACGGCATGGTCAAGGCTGCCGCCGAGCGCGCTTCCGTGCCCGTCGCTCTGCACCTCGATCACGGCGATGGCTATGACCGCTGCATGCAGGCCTTCCGCACGGGCTACACCTCCGTCATGATCGACGGTTCGCACGAGTCCTTCGAGGACAACATCGCTCTGACCAAGTCCGTCGCCGACGCTGGCCGCGCCATGGGCGTGCCCGTCGAGGCCGAGCTCGGCAAGGTTGGCGGCAAGGAGGACGACGGTCCCGCGGTTGAGGGCGAGAGCCCCTACACCGATCCCGCCGAGGCCAAGGAGTTCGTCGAGCGCACTGGCTGCACGTCGCTGGCCATTGGCGTTGGCACCAGCCACGGCGTGTACACGAGCGATCCGCACATCGAGCAGTCCGTGGTCAAGGCCATCCGCGACGCCGTCGACGTGCCGCTGGTCCTGCACGGCACCTCTGGTGTGCCCGATGAGCAGGTTGCCGAGGCTGTGAAGAACGGCATCTGCAAGGTTAACTACGCCACCGAGCTGCGTCAGGCCTACACCAAGGGCTTCATGGCATACATGGCCGAGAACCCTGCCTGCTTCGACCCCAAGAAGCCGGCCAAGGAGGGCATGCGCGAGATCACCGAGCTGGTTAAGATCCGCATGACCAACCTCAACTCTGTGGGCAAAGCAGAGTAACAGCAAGGGTACTCCGACTCGCTACATATCCCGGGGAGGGACGAGGGCTTAGTTCCCCAATCGTCCTCGGGCATGCAAAAAGCCTCGCTGCGCACTTCGTGCGGCGAGGCTTTTTGCCCCCTGCGGAAAGATTGGGGAACTAAGCCCTCGTCCCTCCCAAGTTGACCTGCTCGAGGTCGTCGCCCTTGTGGCGTTAGGTCTGAAAATAATAAGAAGCCTTCGCGCTGCGGAATGATTTTGGAAACTAAGTACGGGACCCGCCCAAGCCGTCCTGCTCGATCGCCCTTGTGGCGTTGGGGCTAAAAGGGTGGGACGCGTGGGTTATTTGGTTGTTAGGGTTAGTAGGTCGTTGGGGGTTTTGAGGTTGTAGGTGGCGTTTGGGATGTCTTGGTGTGATCCCCATGCCGCTCTGGCAAAACTGACCCCTGCCGAAGTTGCGCATTGTTCGTCGTAGACGGTGTCGCCAACGTAGACGACGTTGCCAGGATTCGCGCCCGTACGCCGGAGATATTCGAGCATGGGAGCGGGTGCGGGTTTATGTTCGGTTGTGTCTTCGACAAGGATGATGTGCTCAAAATACTTATCGAAGCCAAGGGGTGCAATTTCTTCTGCGTATTCGTCGCGCGCACGTGAGGAGACGATGCCAAGTTTGCAGCCGTTGTCGGAGAGTGTTGCGATAATTTCATGCAAGCCGGGAAACACGCTGATGGTGCTTTTAAAGCTGGCGGCAACTTGGCACCAGCGATCCAACGTTGCCTGCGAGTAGATTCCAAGTTTCTCAAGGGCATCCTTGCCGGGTATGCCGAGGGCAAATTCAAGCTCGTGTCGGGGGGGGCGTTTTGCCGGTCTCTTCTTGGACAATCTGGACAAGCGATGATAGAACGCTTTCTTCTGTATCTGCCAATGTTCCATCAACATCAAACACGATATGGTCAAAGTGCTTCATATGGTTGCTCCTCTCTGTTGTTTGCCTGCAAGTTTGATGCGGTGACAGAAGAAAGGCTAGCGGGATTTCTGCCTGGTGCTATCGAGATTCTGCCTCGCTGCTCGATAGCTCGAAGGAGTGCACCCCATTTGTTCTTTAAATACCTGGCCAAGATGGCTTGCTGTTATAAATCCGCATTGGCGCGCGACTGTCTGGACCGTTCGCGTGGTGTGTGCCAAAAGTTCGCAAGCACGGTTTATGCGGTATGCGCGTAGATATGCCGCCGGGGTCGTTCCTGCGCAAGCTTCGATAATGCGGTAACACTCTCTTTCGCTTACGCCGGCTGCAGATGCCATCTGGGGCACATCTATAGCGGCTGCATAGTTTGCGCGGATATAGTCCAGGATTGCCTTGAACTGTACGTCGCGGTTGGTCATCCAAGAGGCGTTGTCGGAGGCAAAGAGCGGTTCGGCCTTGGCGTAAATCTGAATCCAGAGCTCTGACAAGCTATTCCGAAGCGACATCTCGTTCTGCGGCCGTTGAAGGTCGTGGTTAAAGGAACTCTTTAGCAAATCGATAAAGGGCATATCGTCGGGGTTGGTGGGCGACCATTTGAGCACATCGACGCCTCGACATTGCAGCAAAGGATTGATATAGCGCTTTTGAAGGCGTCCCGCGGGATCGCCGAGCATCGACGGCTGAAAGATATGCAGCATTTGAATGGCTGGCGCCGAATTGGGTGATTGCAGCGTGCTGTGCAAAACGCCGCCGTTGATAAAGCCGGTGGACCCTTCCTCAAAGCGTACGTGCTCATGAGCCGCGCGCGTTCGATAGTCAATCGCTCCCTGCTCCATGTAGAAAAGCTCAACCTCGGAATGCCAGTGCCAGGGGACGGAATTGCCCGGATAGCGAGCGAATTCTGCGCGTTCGGCAATATAGGGCCAGTCTTCGGCGGTCTCGGGAAACGCTTCCTCGCGTCCTCCGCGGTGCAATTCTATGTGATCCATGTTTCGCATGGCATCAGTATAAAGCGCGATGGGCTTAGATTGCTCTTGCCTGTTCGGGGAACGCCTTGTCTAGGGATGCTTGGAGCCTTTCGAACGATGCTCGCAAGTTGTGGCTCTGGTCGGTTGAGCGTTTGGCTTTTGTGGTGGGGGAGTCGAGGAGGCCGTTTCTCTGTGTCGGGGGGAAGGAGAAAAGGTCTGCATGTTTTAGGGATGACTGCTGTGCTGCGTCATTGGAAGAATGCATGCTTATGCGGCCTCCTCGATGTCCACCAAAAGATTGCGCTCGGGGTATGCTGCTAGGTCCCGCGCGCTGGCAGTATTATGCCGCGGCTGCTGCAAAGAAGCGCTAAAGAAAGGCTTAATGAGGTTTGACGTTGCGATGAAACCGCAGGTAAAAGCTATCGAGTAACACTCTTGAAAGGTTTTGAGCTTAAGGGCTTTCTAAGGTTTGTGACGTGGATGTGGCTTGCCTGTGTGGGGCGTGTGGACGGCTCGTTCCTAGCGCTGCGGTGCGGCGGCGCGTACTTGTTCGATGACCTTTTCCATCGTGGCGTCGATGCGGTCTTTTTTGAGTTCGCATTCCCAGATGGTTATAGGCGTCCAGCCCATTTGAGTGAGTGCTGCCACGGCAGCGCGGTCGCGCTCGACGTTGCGACGGAACTTTGCCTCCCAAAACTCAACGTTGCGCTTGGGCTGGCTAGGGTTGCACTTGGGGCAGCGGTGCCAAAAGCAACCGTTGACGAAGATGGCGATCTTGCGCCCGGGAAAGGCGATGTCGGGCTTGCCGGGAACCTTCCATTCCAAGCGATAACCCGTAAGGCCCGCGGCGCGCAGGCGCTGGCGAACGAGCAGCTCGGGTTTGGTGTTGGCACGCTTGTTGCCCTTCATAGACTTTTTGATGGCGGCGCGACGGCGGACCAGTTCGCGCTCGTCAGCGGAGAGGTCCGAGGTATCGATGCCGTCGAGCAGACCGGGCTTGGGACGTTTTTTGCTGCGGCGCTTAGGTGCGCGCTTGGGCTTGGCGGCTGTGTTGGGCGCGGCGTCATCGGCGGAGCTTGCCTCGAGCCGGTCTTCCTTCAGCTCAATCAGGGCATCAATGAGCCCCTTGTCGGCGGGCATCCACTCAACCGTGGCAAGCGAGGTGCGCGGAATCCAGCGGATATCGAGCTGGCGGTCGTGCTTCTGGGGTTCATCGGATTCATCGGCGAGCGAGCAGTAATAGCACTCCATGGAGAGATGAAAATCGGGGTAGTCATACTCAACGGTATAGAAATCGCGCAGGTTGGTGACTTTGACCTGCAGCTCTTCCATGAGCTCGCGGCGTACGGCGTCCTCGGGCGACTCGCCGCGCATGAGCTTGCCACCGGGAAACTCCCAAAGTCCCTGCATGTCGCCATAGCCGCGCTGCACGGCAAGCAGCTCGTCAGATCCTTCCTTGCGAATGATCCCAGCGGCAACATGAACAGTCTTCAACAGGAGTCCTCTCTCGACATCAACACATGGCAGGGTAGCTACCCGTACCTTACACAACGGTAAGGCAAGCGTAAGCCATATCGATGGTAGCCGACTCGTCTTCTTGCGACTATAGATGCCGTAGACTAATCGCAAGAAAGGACTCGGTATGCAAACCACGCACATGGCGACCCCGGTACTGGAGGTCGCGCATCTCGAAAAGGTATATGGAGCGCTGGGCAACGTGACCCGCGCGCTCAACGACGTCAGCTTTACCGTCAACCGCGGTGAGTTCGTGGGCATCATGGGCGCCTCGGGCTCGGGCAAGTCGACGTTGCTCAACTGCGTTTCGACCATCGATAGCGCCACGAGCGGCACGATCCGCATCAACGGCCAGGACGTGACGCGCATGAAGCAGGCCAAGCTCTCGCAGTTCCGCCGCGAGGAGCTCGGCTTTATCTTCCAGGACTCCAACCTGCTAGATACGCTCACGGCACGCGAGAACATCGCCCTGCCGCTCACCATCGCCCGCACAAACTCGGCAGAGATCTCGACCCGCGTGCAGGATGTGGCAGCGCGCCTCTCCATCAGTCAGGTGCTCGACAAGTATCCCTACCAGATGTCCGGCGGTCAGCAGCAGCGCGTTGCCGCAGCTCGCGCGCTCGTCACCGACCCCACCATGATCATGGCCGACGAGCCCACCGGCGCCCTCGATTCCAAGAGCGCTCGCCTGCTGCTCGAGAGCCTGGAGGCCCTCAATCGCCGCCTGCGTGCCACCGTGCTCATGGTCACGCACGACAGCTTTGCCGCCAGCTACACGAGCCGTGTGCTGTTTATCCGCGACGGCAAGATCTTCACCGAGCTGCGCCGCGGCGACACCGACCGCCGAGAGTTCTTCGACCGCATTATGGAGGTCGTTGCCATGATGGGCGGTGAGGGCTCCGATGCTCTGTAAACTCGCTTGGGGCAACGTCCGCCGCGCCGGCCGCGACTACCTCGTCTACCTTTTGACGCTCACCCTGGGCGTCACGGTCTTCCATGCTTTTAACACCATCTCGATGCAGGTCGACATCGCCGGAATTGATGAAGAGGGCTTGGCGCAGGTTATGGGCAGTATGCTCGGCGACCTGACGTACTTTTTGGCCGGTGTCATGGCCTTTTTGATGGTGTACGCCAATAACTTCATCATGAAACGCCGCAAGAAGGAGTTTGGCCTGTACCAGGTGCTCGGCATGGGGCGCGGGCGCGTCGCCACGATCATGGCGCTCGAGACCGTGATAGTATCGGTCGTGGCCTTTGTCGCCGGCATTGTGCTGGGTGTGGGACTCTCCCAGCTCATGACATTCTTTACGGCCTCGCTCTTTAAGACGCAGATCGCCAATTTCCACTTCTTTTTCTCGGTGCATGCGTTCAACCTGACCCTTGTCTGCATGCTCGTAATGTTTGTGCTCACGCTACTGCTGAACCTTCGCGCCGTGCGTCGTACCAAACTCATCGAGCTTATGGGTGCCGAGCGTCGCAACGAGAGCATCAAGACGCGCAACCCCTGGATTGCGATTGCCATCTTTGCCGTGGGCGTGGTGCTTGTGGGCGTGGCCTATTACCGTCTGCTACGTGATGGGTTCCCGCTAACCGCGACGGACAGCAAGCTGCAAGAGGCCATGAACCAGTTTGGCATTACGACCGCTATGGTTACCGTGGGCACCTTTGCCCTGTTCTGGGGACTCTCGGGCATGCTCATCAAGCTGCTGCAGAGCCTGCGCGGCGTGTATTGGCGCGGCCTCAACATGTTTACCGTGCGCCAGCTTGCGGCCAAGGTCAACACGGTGTGCTTTTCGATGGGCGTCATCGCGATGCTCCTGTTTTTGGCCATCACCTCGGTGACGTGCGGTATGTC
>UROZ01000118.1 GCA_900549655.1 uncultured Collinsella sp. | reverse complement strand
AAGTGCGCAGCGGGGGCTTCCGACATGTCCGAGGACGATTGTGGGGCTAACGGGCAGGGGCCCGCCGAACCAAGTTAGGCAGCCGGGCAGATCTTCTTGAAGAGCTCGATGACGTCGTCGAGCGTCGCCTCGCGCGGGTTGCCCGGGAAGCAGGCATCGGCCATGGCGTCCTTGGCCAGGACCTCGATCTCGTCAGCCTTCATGGCCTCGCAGACGTGCGGGATGTTCACGTCGGCGGAGAGCTGCTTGACGGCGGCGATGGCGGCGTCGGCGGCCTCGTCGGTGCTCATGCCCGTGGTGTCAACGCCCATGGCAACGGCAACCTTGGCCAGGCGCTCGGCGCAAACTGGCTTGTTGAACTCCATGGCGATCGGCAGCAGCATGGCGCAGGCGACGCCGTGCGGGGTGTCGTAGTGAGCGGACAGGGTGTGAGCCATGGCGTGGTCGATGCCCAGGCCGACATTGGAGAAGCCCATGCCAGCGACATACTGGCCAAGAGCCATGCCCTCGCGGCCGGAGCCGGGCTTGCCGGACTTGGCCTCGGCAACGGAGTCGCGCAGGTTCTCGCTGATCAGCTTGATAGCCTCAAAGTGGAACATGTCGGAGAGCTCCCAAGCGCCCTTGGTGGTGTAGCCCTCGATGGCGTGGGTCAGTGCGTCCATGCCAGTGGAAGCGGTCAGGCCGGCGGGCATGGAAGCCATCATGTCGGGATCGACGACAGCAACCTCGGGGGCATCGTTGGTGTCGACGCACACGAACTTGCGGACCTTCTCGGGGTCGGTGATGACGTAGTTGATGGTCACCTCAGCAGCGGTACCGGCGGTCGTCGGCACAGCGATGGTGAACACGGCGTGGTTCTTAGTCGGAGCAACGCCCTCGAGGCTGCGGACATCGGCAAACTCGGGGTTGTTGATGATGATGCCGATAGCCTTGGCGGTATCCATGGAGGAGCCACCACCGATAGTCACGATAGCGTCAGCCTCGGCGGCCTTGAAGGCCTCGACGCCGTCCTTGACGTTCTGGATGGTGGGGTTGGGCTTGATCTCGGAGTAGAGGCTCCAAGCGATGCCGGCGGCGTCGAGCTCGTCGGTCACCTTAGCGGTAACGCCAAACTTAACCAGATCGGGGTCGGAGCAGACGAAGATCTTCTTGTAGCCGCGACGCTGGAGCTCGCCGGGGATCTCCTTGATGGCGCCGGAACCATGATAAGAGATGGTATTGAGAACGAAACGATTAGCCATTGATAGCCTCCCATCGTGTGCGGGGCACCCATTACGCCCCGCGCTATAAGTCCCATCCTAACGCTTTTGAAACAAAAAACACGTGAGAACGTCAAAGGTGTTAAAGCGTTTCAACGGAATAACGGAGCCCTAGTCCTTCCCTCCCGACAGCAGCGAAGGCTAGATTATAGGAGCAATCGCCCAAAGAATACGACCGACTCAGCCTATAAATTGTTTCTGTTTTAGCAATATATGTTTGACAATACGTTTATAAAAAGATACTTTGTAATGAATAACATGCATGCAGCAGATAACGTCATTCATTTTGTTAGAAATTGCCCATGCGGTTATTGCAGCTGCATCTACTGCAACGTACAGCGTAATTCTCCGCACGAAGCAGAAGACGGTTCCAATTCGATTGAGGCGATGACACATGGTGGATAGTGGTCCTAAATCGAGCAAGACGGCTACAAACGAATATCAAATCTCAATTGAAGGTAACCCTTATCCGCATACTCTGGCTCTCATCAACCCAGCGGGAGACAACCTCAACATCAAAAAACATGGGTTCACGGGTCCACTAGGACAGCTATTGAGTCTTAAATATACCGTTTATGACGATGCAAATGAAAAACTCTTCACTGTCGTCGACGGTGGTTTTAGCAACATGCCCAGGGTTGCGCTCATCATCGAACACGAGGAAGTTGCGGTGTTTGATTATGGCCTAAACAGACTTGAGATGAAGTGCGTAACGAACATACCGAATTACACAATAAAAGGTAACTTCCTATTTGGAGATTACGATATATTCAGCCAACGGGAAGTGAAACTATCTTCAGTTATCGTCCTTCAATGTGATAAACAATCGTGCTTTAGCATACAGGTTTTGGATAAAGCCGAATTAGCCGCCGCAATTGGAATACCTACAGCCATTGCCCTTCTTAGGGCTCGGATTGAAGAGCATCTCGAATAAATCGCAAAAAGCAGTTCGTAGCAACATTTAGGAGCTAGATAGTTTTTCTGGCTCCTGAATGTTGTTACGAACATGCACCTTAGCGCTTAAGACTCCAAAAAAGGGGCGGCCGAGATGGCCGTCCCCTCCCCAATATTGATCAGTGCGGCAAAGGGACAGCCCCTTTGCCGCATTCGCTTACTTTCGGCAGCCCTCTTTCCAAGCCTCGGCCGCAACCTTCCAGCGCAAACGCAAGTCGCGCTCGCGGTCGATGAACATGATGGCAAACGCGACAAATAGCAGCAAGCTCGCCACGATGATGGCATGCAGGCCCATGCGCTCAATACACCAGTTGCCCAGCACGGCGCCAAACACAAAGGTAAAGATCACGCCAAAGTACAGCACGCCGTTTTCCAAAAAGCCGCGCTTGTGGGTGATGATGTAGTCGTCCACGTTTTGCAGCGCATTGCGCAGGTTACCGATGCACATGGTCGTGGCGATGCCGTGACCATGTATCTTGCGGAAGCTCTCAACCTGCATGCCGCAGGCAAACGAGGTGAGGCAGTTAGCGAGCAGGTTGTAACCGCCACCGGGGATAAAGCTCACGCCCAGCAAGATGACGGCTTCAAAGAACACCGTCACCTGACGCCAGTGGATCACACTGCCAAACCGCTCGTGTACCAGGTCGGCAAGCATAATGCCCACAGCAAACGACACCACAGGGAAGAAGTAGCGCCCCGCAAGTGCCCAGTTACCCTCCGAGATGCTCACGCCCACGAGCAGGATGTTGCCTGTCTGCGCGTTGGCGAAAACATGGTCGCGCCCAATGTACGAATACACGTCCATAAAGCCACCGGCGAGCGCCAAGATGATGCCCAGCTCAATAGACTCCGATATCTGTTTGGCACGCTGCATCGTCGTGCATCCTCCTTGTTGACGACTCTCTCGTGCGTTGGCGGAAACATAGCCGCCGTTCATACTGTAACCCATTGACAACATGGCGTGCGCGCGAGACGGGTTCTCCAACGCGCAGATACACAGTCTGGAAACAAACAACACCCGCATCGACGCGCCGATCCGCCAGCTCATGTACTCCACCAGTCTTTTTAGCCCCGTCCCAAAAAGACTGGTTACAATTACGTGCAGCATACTAACAATGGGAGGAATCGTGGCAAAAAAGCCCCAGGACGCTCAGCACAACCAGCACGGCAAGCATGCCCAGCGCGGCCAGCAGCAAAAGCGCGGCGGTAAGGCGCAGGGCTCGCGACCCACGCATGCCCCGGCGGCGCCCGCCCGTCCCTGGCGCCCGGGCCGCGATAAGTTTCTCCCCGTCAGTCGCGCCGATATGAATGCGCGCGGCTGGGACCAGTGCGACTTTGTCTACGTCTGCGGCGACGCTTACGTGGACCACCCTAGCTTTGGTATGGCCATCATCAGCCGCGTACTCGATGCACACGGCTACAAGGTGGGCATTATCTGCCAGCCCGACTGGACCGACCCCGCCAGCATCACGGTGCTCGGCGAGCCTCGCCTGGGCTTTCTCGTCAGTGCCGGTAACATGGACTCCATGGTCAACCACTATTCGGTGACCAAGCACCGCCGCCACACCGACGCCTACACGCCCGGTGGCGAGGAGGGGCGCCGTCCCAACCGAGCCGTCACGGTCTACGGCAACCTTATCCGTCAGACGTTCAAGGACGCCCCCATCATCATCGGCGGCATCGAGGCAAGTCTGCGCCGCCTGGCCCACTACGACTACTGGCAGGACAAGCTCAAGCGCTCGGTACTGCTCGACTCGGGCGCCGACATCCTCATCTACGGCATGGGCGAGCACGCGATCGTCGAGATCGCCGACGCGCTCGACGCGGGACTGCCCGTCGATCAGATCACCTATATCAACGGCACCGTTTACCGCACAGGCTCGCTCGACGAAGTCTACGACTACGACCTGCTGCCCGGCTGGGACGACCTTACCGCCGACAAGCTCAACTACGCGCGCAGCTTTAACGTGCAGCAGCAGAATATGGACCCCATCACCGGGCATCGCCTGGTAGAGCCCTACCCCAACAGCGTCTATGTGGTGCAAAACCCGCCGTCGGCGACACTCACCACCGACGAGATGGACGAGGTGGCCGAACTCCCCTACGCACGCGACTGGCATCCCGATTACGACGCGGCGGGCGGCGTGCCGGCCTTTGCCGAGATCAAGTTTTCAATCAGCTCCAACCGCGGGTGCTTTGGTGAATGCTCGTTTTGCGCCCTCACCTTCCACCAAGGTCGCGTGTTGCAGATGCGCAGCCACGACTCGATCATGCGCGAGGCTGAGCTACTCACGCACGACCCCGAGTTTAAGGGATACATCAACGACGTGGGCGGACCGACGGCCAACTTTAGCCGCCCTGCCTGCGACAAGCAGCTCAAGCACGGCGTGTGCAAGAACAAGCGCTGTCTATGGCCGAGCGTGTGCAAGAACATGGTGGTCGACGAGAGCGGCTACACGCAGCTGTTGCGCGACCTGCGCCAGCTGCCGGGCGTCAAAAAGGTCTTCGTCCGCAGCGGCATCCGCTTTGACTACACCATGGCCGACGCCTCGGACGAGTTTTTGCGCGAACTGCTGGAACACCATGTCTCGGGCCAGTTGCGCGTAGCGCCCGAGCACGTGAGCGACGCGGTGCTCTCCGTGATGGGCAAGCCAAGCCGCGCCGTCTACGACGCGTTCTGCCGTAAATTTGAACGCCTGAACCGCGAATACGGACTCAAGCAGTATGTGGTGCCATACCTGATCTCGAGCCACCCCGGTTCAACGATGAAGGAAGCTGTGGACCTTGCCGAGGCCGTGCGCGACATGGGCTACATGCCCGAGCAGGTGCAGGACTTCTACCCCACCCCGTCCACCATGTCAACGTGCATGTACTACACAGGCGTGGATCCGCGCACCATGCAGCCGATCTACGTGGCGCGCGACCCGCACGAAAAGGCCATGCAGCGCGCGCTCATCCAGTATCGCAAGCCCGAGAACTACAAGCTCGTGCGCGAGGCACTGGAAAAGGCCGGGCGTCGTGACCTGATCGGCTACACCAAGCATTGCCTGATTCGTCCCGTGCCGCCGCGCCCGGGCGAGACATCTGCCAACGGCGGGCATGGAACCGGCAAGAAGGGCGGCAAGCCGCACGGTGGCGCCGGCAAGGGGCCCAAGGGTAGCAAGGGGCACAGCGGCATGTCGCGCGCACAGAACACTGCCGGTCGCAATCGCGCAGCCCAGGGGCGTCAGGGCGCCAACGGAGGCGGACGCCGCAACTAGGGCAGCGGTGCGCTCGCTGCATCCACCCCACACGCGTGGCGCAGCGAACGCATTGCCTCAACGAGGATGACGCCGGCGATAGCGACCGTAATTGCCACATCGAGCGGCGTGTTCACAAACCAGAGCAACGTCATGAGATACGACCCAGCATTAAAGGCAAAGTGCAGCAGGATCGTGTAGCGGAGCTTTCCGGTCGTCACGAGCACCCAACCAAAGATGAGGCCAGCGGCACCCGCGTAGCAACCCTGCACCCAATTCATGTGCATAAAACCGAAGATTGCCGCCTGCAGTACAATCGCCGCTGCGATACCCCACGTGCTTGGGGCCGCCCAGGGCACCATGGCGCCGTCCTGCGCGCTCGCACGACGCCGGCGCTTCCAAAGTGGGCGGCACTGCGGATTAAACGCTCGGAGCGAAAACTCAAAAATAATGCCGCGCACCAGCAGCTCTTCACAAAATGGGGCGCCGAGCACCGTAGTCAGGACGGCGAGATAGCCGGTGTCGCCCATGCCTGTTTCCTCGACAAGCTCGCTGTAGTCGGCCGCGGCCTCGGGCAATAGCGACAGCGCGGCGTCGGTCACGTAGCCAACGACCACTTGCAGGGCCAGGCCAATCACGATAACGCAGGCGATGCGTTTCCACGCCCCACGCGCTCCCCCGCCGAGCGGATGTTCGCTTTGCCGGCGTGCCATAAACGAACGCGACCA
>UROZ01000117.1 GCA_900549655.1 uncultured Collinsella sp. | reverse complement strand
CCAAGACCGGTGAGACCAAGCTGCTACTCTCTGAATCGCTCAACGGCGTCGCTCCTTTGTTCCGCAATGCCGTGAGCTATAAGGGTAAGCTCTATTTCTGCGGCAGCGTCAGGACCAATGACGGCAAAGGCGGCCTGCCTGCTGTATACGAGATCGATCCTAAGACGGATGAGTACAAAGTTGTCTATCAGGGCCTTTCGAGCATGCAGGATTACGGTGCTGCCTACAAGCAGGGCATTTCTACCGGTATCCGCGGCATGTGCGTCCATGATGGCCAGCTCGTCATCAGCAATGTGGGTAAAGACGCGAACGGTAATTTTGTGTCGACAATCCTGACGTCGTCTGACCCCTCGAAGGGCAAGGACAGCTTCACCGAGATTGCCAACTCGGAGACGCTGTTTGGCTATCCGGCGATTCGCTATCAGGACAGCATCTACGGCGGCGCCATTTGGGATATGGTCTCGTACAATGGCCATCTCTATGCGACCATCTGCACCGGTACGCCCGAGAACGCTCCCGATGATAATTCCATGCAGTCGTTTGCCATGGTCCGTGGCGACAAGAATGCCGACGGTAGCTATTCGTGGACTCCCATTGTCGGCGATCAGAAGACGGACGGTGCAAAGTACTGCTTTGGCATCGATCCTGCCCGTACCCGTTCTGGCGCTGCCAACCTCATCGTCTACAACGACTACCTCTATATCGGTGAATACAACGACGAGGAGATTGCCCTCGAGCGCATCCTGTTCAACAAATCCAACACCGAAGAGGGCGGCAAGAGCAGCATGGGTGGCGTTGACTGCTCGTTTGTGAATGCCAATCTTGAGCAGTCGGTTAACATCTATCGCATGGACAAGGACGAGAACATGGAGCTCGTCGTTGGCGATCGCACCGACATGTTCCCCGAGGGCGGTATTTCCGGCCTGACTTCGGGCTTTGGCCGAAACGAGAACCAGTACATTTGGCGCATGCAGAAGTTCGACGGCAAGCTGTATATCGGTACCTTTGATACCGCGAGCCTGCTTGAGCCGATCGGCCAGTTCTCCAATGGCGACATTATCGATATGACGCCCGAGGAGTGGGACTCTCAGGTTCAGCGCCTTAGGGACCTGCTCAATCACCTGCTCGACAAGAAATCGCCTGACGACCCCATCGTTCCCGTGAACACGCTTGCGGACGATGATTCAAACGAGGCCGTCGAGGTCGATGATTCGAACGAAGCTGCTGAGGTTGATGATTCAAACAAGGCCGTCGATGTCGATGACGAGAAGACCGAGGTTGCTAAGGGCTTTGGCGATCTGAGCGATGCGCTGGAGGATGCCGCGGGCGGTCTTTGCGATCAGGCCGCGACGATGTCCCAGGACTTTGAGGACGACGCCGCTTATGTCCAGAAGATCGATGGCGAGATCGCGTACTTCAAGACCTTTGCCGACCAGTATCAGGGCATGCTCGATAGCTATGAGAGCCTTAAGCAGCAGTACGAGGATGCCTATGGCACCGAGCTGCCGAGCGATATTCAGGATGCGCTCGATAAGCTGCTGAGCGAGGAGAACCTCAAGAAGTTGCAGAGTGTCCTTACGTGCATGTGTTACCTGCGCGATGCCGAGCGCGGCTTTGATATGTATGTGACCGAGGACGGCGTGAACTTTACGACGCTGACGACCAATGGCTTTAACGATCCGTATAACCATGGTCTGCGCACCTTTGCGGTGACCAACCAGGGTCTGTGCCTTGGTACCGCCAACCCGTTCTATGGTTGCCAGGTCTGGATCCAGCGCAAGGAGAATTCGGAGAATCCGGTTGATCCCGGTACTCCGGATCCGACGGAACCCACCGATCCTTCGCAGCCGGGTGGCGGCGATCAGCCTGGCGGCAGCCAGACGGGTGGCAACGACCAGTCGAGCAGCACCACGACCACCGTCACGACGACCGCTAAGAAGACTCCGAAGGACGGCTCGCTGCCTCGCGCTGGCGACTCGACCCTCACGCTGGTCTTGGGATTGCTGGTTGCAGCTGCCGCAGTGCTTGGCATTGCTCTCGTCTTGCGCAAGCGTTCTCGTCGCTAGGCTCGTCCGCGTAGCTCAATGTCCTGGATATCGTCGAAGTTGATGGCGATATCCCTGAGTTTGAGCAGCTTGAATGCGGGTAACACTTCGTCGAGAATGCCCGTGCGGCTACGATAGCCGTACGTATCGTAATAGGTGACGCGCACCAAGTCGCCGCGTTTGAGGCCCTCGAGCTTTTGCGAAAGCTCGAGGGCTTTTTCTTCCGTGAGTTCGCATTTGGGCTCAACAGTGATCTCTTGTTTGCGCACGAGCTCGTAGTATCCCGTGAGGGCGGCAAAGGGCATAAACTGTGCGGCGCGGTTGGCGCGCACAGCACCGTTGGCGGTGAGCTTGGGGTCGGCGGAGCGACGTCTTCCCTCGGGGTCCGCTAGGCGTTCAAAAGGCGTCGGTGGCCGCATCGGCTGTTGTTGGGACTTAGGCACGATGTCCTCCTACCTGATCGTTGCGTTCGCGTGCGGTGGCGCCGGCGGTAAAGCTTAATCCCTTGACCAGGGCGTTCTTGCCGTACTTGCCCTTCACGGCCAGGACGGCGCGCGCCAGGTCGCGCTCGCGCTCATCCGCCTTAACATCGCTAAACAGGTCGATAGTGGCAAATTCCTCGGGCATGAGGTTGCCAAATCCCAGGTTGATGCGTTTGACCGGGCGTTTGGGATCGACGGTCTGCGCCCAGAGCTCATCGAAATAGCCCATAATCTTCTTAAACGAATTGGTGCGCTCGGGCAGCTTTCGCGAGGCGTTAGAGTGTGCAAAGAGTGCGGCGTAGCCACCACGCGGTTTGCCGCCGTGCTCTCCCACAAAGATGCCGTCGATTGCCCGTGCTTCGCGCACCAGGCGGTGCCGTTCGTCATCGCGTTGGACGGGCTTGGGCGCACGGGGTGCGAGCTCGGGGCCGGCGGTTGCGGCGGGTTCTATGCTCGACGTGCTCGAACGCAAATGCCCGCATCCGTCTACATATTGCGCCGTGCCGCTGGCGTCGAGGCGGCGTATGTCGGCTCGTTCGCTCGCATAACCTACGAAGAGTGAGATGCTGTCACAGACCACGTGCTTGTCGATCAAATCCAGCACGGCGGCATCGACCATTTCGCGCAAGACGGTGTAGGCCTGCTCGTAGGCATAGCCCTTCGAGAGCACCTGCCCCGTGGTGGTCGAGGTCGCTTGCGGGCGATAGGCTTGGATATCGGCGATGGTTGTCGGCTCGCGCCCGAAGGCGTGGTCGATGAGATACTCGGCATTGACGCCGAGCTCGTCGTAAAGCAGGTTTTCGTCGAGCGCCGCGACGCCCATCAGATCGTAGACGCCGTATTTCTCGAGACGGGCCGCCACGCCGGGGCCGATGCCCCAGATGTCGGTGATGGGGCGATGGGGCCAGATCTCCTTGCGAAAGGTCTCGTCGTCGAGTATGCCGATGCGGCTGGGTACGTGCTTGGCGGTAATGTCGAGTGCCACCTTGGCTTGGAATAGGTTGGGGCCGATGCCAACCGTTGCCGTGATGCCGGTGCGTGCCAGGACCTCGTCGCGCAGCATGCAGGCGAAGCCTTCAGCGTCGGTATGGTAGAGGTCCAGATAGGGCGTCACGTCGATAAAGCATTCGTCGATGGAATAGACGTGAACGTCTTGCGGACTGACGTATTCCAGGTAGATACCGTAAATCTGTGCCGACACCTCCATGTAGTGCTGCATGCGCGGTACAGCCTTGATGTAGTCGATGCCGTCGGGAATCTCGAACAGGCGACAGCGGTTATGGATTCCGAGGTCTTTCATGGCCTGGGTAATGGCGAGGCAGATGGTCGTGCGCCCGCGCGATTCGTCGGCAACGACCAGGTTGGTGGCGAGCGGATCGAGCCCGCGGTCGACGCACTCGACGCTAGCGTAAAACGTCTTGAGGTCGATGCAGATATAGGTGTGACGCTCGTGCCCCACGCGTCCTCCCATCAAACACATGTTCTTATCGAATACTTGTTCGATAATACCCGCTCGTCCGGACATCGTCAAAACCTGTCCCTTTTTGGTGGGTATGGTCGTGCGGTTGGATCGGGTTTTAACGCAGCTCTAAAGAGCGTGAAACAGCTCGGAAAACCTCGCTTCTTAGCATGAGCCTAACGATTGATACCGCCTATACGCACGGAAGGGTTGTGGGAAAGATGGTCAATTATGGGTTTGGTATGCCGACACGCCTTGTTGCGGATGGGGACGTGGCTCGCTGGTGCGGACGATTGGTCGCTCACTACGGTGGCACCAAGGCGCTGGTCGTGTTGGGCGGTGACAAGCATACGCGTGATGAGCTCGTCTCGGCGGCACTCGGCTCGCTCGATCGCGCCCTGCTCGAACGCGTGCTTTTTCGCTGCGACTCGGTTGAGAGCGACGGGGGAGACGAGCTGATCGACGAAGCCGTGGCCCTGGCGACCGACGAAGGCGTGGACTTTGTCCTGGCGATCGGCGATGCCGATACGGCGAGCTTTGCGCGCGAACTCGCTCGTCGCATGGCTGTGCTCGATACCGGCGAGGACGGCTTCGTTCCCTATGGGTGCATCGTCTCCGAGGGAAAAGTGCCTGCCGTCGTGGGTGCCGGCGAGGTTCCCGTTTTTGCCATCATTGCGCCCGAACTGTTGGAGGGCATTGGGTCTCCTCTGCGCGAGCTGCTCGGCAGTGTGTGCGCCGCGGCCTAGTACCTGCCAGGAAGGGACAGGTTAATTTTGGTAGGTAAAGCGTTTGACCTGCCAAAATAAACCTGTCCCTTTTTGGTCGGTCGCCGTTTGGGGGCGGATTGGCAACGCTCGCTGATTACGGTCTTGACCTGCGCTAGAATAGGGGCATCTGATTATCCGGGCGCATGGAGGTGTGTGCCCGTATGCTGAGGAGGACTTTATGGCAACTGTTGCCGCACCTATCGACGCTACGTCGACCGCCGCTTGGAAGGCGCTCGAGGCCCATCAGGAGAAGCTCGAGGCCGAGGGCATCGACCTCAAGGCCTGGTTCGCTGCCGATCCCGAGCGTGTGAACAAGCTGAGCTTTGACGCTGGTGACCTGCACTTTGACCTGTCCAAGAACCTGGTGACCGATGAGACCGTCAAGCTGCTGTGCGATCTTGCCCGCGAGGTGAAGCTCGAGGAGCGCCGCGACGCCATGTTCTCCGGCGAGCACATCAACACCACCGAGGACCGCGCCGTCCTGCACACCGCGCTTCGCCGTCCGGCAAGCGAGAAGGGTCAGCTCATCGTTGACGGCCAGGACGTCGTCGCCGACGTGCACGAGGTCCTCGACCGCATGTATGCCTTCGCCGAGCGCGTGCGCTCCGGTGAGTGGAAGGGCGTTACCGGCAAGAAGATCGAGCACCTGGTGTCCATCGGCATCGGCGGCTCCGACCTGGGCCCGGTCATGGCCTACGAGGCCCTGCGTCCGTACGCCGACGCCGGTATCGACTGCCGCTACATCTCCAACATCGACCCCAACGACCAGGCCGAGAAGCTTAAGGGTTTGGACCCCGAGACCACGCTCGTGATCATCGTCTCCAAGACCTTCACCACGCTTGAGACCCTCACCAACGCCCGCGAGGTCAAGACCTGGATGCTCGAGCAGCTCAAGGCCCAGGGCGCTATCGACGGTTCCGATGAGCAGAACGCCGAGGCCGTGGCCAAGCACTTTGTCGCCGTTTCCACCGCACTCGAGAAGGTCGAGGCCTTCGGCATCGACCCCGCTAACGCTTTTGGTTTCTGGAACTGGGTCGGCGGCCGTTACTCTGTTGACTCTGCTGTGGGTCTGTCGCTGATCGTCGTGCTCGGCCCCGAGCGCTTCCAGCAGTTCCTCGAGGGCTTCCATGCTATCGACGAGTACTTCTGCAACACGCCGCTCGAGAACAACGCCGTTGCGCTGATGGGCCTGCTCAATGTCTGGTACGTCAACTTCTTTGGTTCCAAGAGCCACGCCGTGCTGCCGTACAGCCAGTACCTGCACCGCTTCCCGGCCTACCTGCAGCAGCTCACCATGGAGTCCAACGGCAAGCACGTCCGCTGGGACGGCAGCGCCGTGACCTCCGATACCGGTGAGATCTTCTGGGGCGAGCCCGGCACTAACGGTCAGCACGCCTTCTACCAGCTGCTGCACCAGGGCACCGTGGTGGTCCCGGCCGACTTTATCGCTTTCGCCAACACTGCCAACCCCGCAACCGACAGCGGCCAGGATGTCCACGAGCTGTTCCTGGGCAACTTCCTGGCCCAGACCAAGGCGCTCG
>UROZ01000116.1 GCA_900549655.1 uncultured Collinsella sp. | reverse complement strand
ATGCTCGGCAGTGTGGCGATTCCGCTGTTCACCGGCGTGTTCCGTCATGCCGAGACGCTGTCTGCTGCCATGGATGCACGCTGCTATCACGGCGAGCAGGGCCGCACACGTCTGCATGCGCTTGCATTTGGCCGCGGCGATGCGTTGGCTGCGGTGGTGACGGCGCTGCTGCTCATCTGCGTCATCGGCATCAATCTTCAACTTGTTTAGGCGCGATTCGAGCGCAAGAAAGGGGTCCCTATGACCGACAACGACCGCACGGCTCAGCTTGAGCGCGCCTGTTCGTATCTCAGGCGCATTCCGGCGTGGTATCTGGCCACGACCGATGTGGCCGACGGACATCAGCCCCGCGTGAGACCGTTTTCGTTTGCCATGGTCGATGACGGTAAGTTGTGGTTTTGCACGTCGCGCGATAAGGATGTGTGGGCGGAGCTGAGTGCGAATCCCAAGTTTGAAGTATCGGGCTGGAAGCCGGGGGAATGTTGGATCGTGTTGACCGGCGAAGCCGCACTTGAGGACGACGCAGCTACGAGCGACAAGGTGCGTCAAGCGGGTTTTAAGCACATGGTGGGCATTGGCGAGCAACACGATAGTGCCAACGACGGCCGCCTTGCGTTTTTCTCGGTCCGCAATATCGTCGCCCGCTTCTGTGATATCGACGGCAGCGAGGAGCGCCTGGAGCTCTAGCTCACACAAACCAGGCTCTCAAACTGGCTAGTACAGGAGGAAACGTGGACGGATTGAATACGGTTTTGGAGTATCTGACGTCGGTGCCGGCGTGGTACTTGGCGACGAGCGTGGACGGGCAGCCACATGTACGTCCGTTCTCGTTTGCACAGATTCAGGACGGTAAGCTGTGGTTTGTGACGGCGCGCACCAAAGACGTGTGGCAAGAGCTGCTGCAAAATCAGCGCTTTGAGGCCACGAGTTGGTGGCCGGGCCATGGCTGGCTCATCTTGCGCGGGCATGCGGGTCTGGATGACCAGGCCGCTCCCGATATGCGCGAGGCTGGATGGAAACATCTTGAGCGCTTGAGCGAGCACTATGAGGGGCCTAACGACCCCACGCTCGTCTTCTTTAGCGTGGAGGAACCCGAGGCCTTTATCTGCAATCACGACGAATGGGTGCCGGTCGAGCTCTAAACGAGTCTCTCAGCAAGCTTCGACAATTCAAATTCTCGCATATAGCGGGCCCCACATTGCAACGTCACCGTAAGGTGCACTGGGTAATATGGGGCCCGCTCCATTTGTCAATTCCTTCAAGCGAATGTGTCGGGAATGTTTCAATGCATGAATATGCAAGCCATTTACGTATTCATGCATCTTTTGGTGCTAAAGTTTCAACCCACTTCATAACGACCGCTGCGAAATGCGCATCGGTGCATAAATCGCAGACAAGGAGTCTGATATGTCTTTGAAGGTTGGAATCGTCGGCGCGGCTGGATATGCCGGAGCCGAGCTCATTCGCCTCGTGCTCGGTCATCCCGAGTTTGAACTTGTCGCCATTACGTCCAACGCCGATGCCGGCCAGCCGTTGTCTGCGGTGTACCCGAGCTTCACCGGCGTAAGCGATCTTGTCTTCACGACGCATGATGCCCCCGAGCTCAAGAACTGTGACGTGGTATTTTTGGCCGTGCCGCACACGGCTGCCATGGCTCAGGTGCCCGCCCTGCTTGCCGCGGGAGTCTCCTGCATTGACCTCTCGGCCGACTATCGCCTGAGCGATCCGGCCACCTTTGAGGCCTGGTATGCCGCCGAGCACACGAGCCCCGAGTTGCTCAAGACCCGCGCCTTCGGTCTGCCCGAGCTGTTCTCCCAGGATTTGGAGACCGCTGCATCCGATCATGCCGACGGCAAACCCGTGCTGGTCGCCTGCGCCGGCTGCTATCCCACCGCAACGAGCCTTGCTGCCGCTCCTGCCGTGCGTGCGGGCTGGGTGGCCGAGAACGGTCCCGTGATTGTCGATGCCATCAGCGGTGTGACGGGTGCCGGCAAGTCCTGCAACGCTCGTACGCATTTTTGCAGCGCCGACGAGAATTTGGAGGCCTACGGCGTGGGCAAGCATCGTCACACGCCCGAAATCGAGCAAATCCTTGGTCTAACAGATCGCGTCGTCTTTACCCCGCACCTGGCACCCCTCAAGCGCGGTCTACTCTCTACGGTAACGATGCCGCTTGCGCCGCAGGCTATCGATACCTTGATCCTTGAGGGCGTTGTCGACTATTACAAGCAGTTCTACGCTGGACGCACCTTTGTGCGCGTGCTCGATGCCGGCCAGCAGCCCAAGACGGCTTCGGTCGTCGGCACCAACGCCGCCCAGATTGGCCTTGCGTTCAACAAGCGCGCGGGCGTGCTGGTGGCGACGGGCGCCATCGACAATTTGTGCAAGGGCGCTGCGGGCCAAGCAGTCCAGTGCGCCAATATCGTCTTTGGCTTTGACGAGCGACGAGGCTTGCCCACAGTGGCGTGCCCGGTGTAGCACATTCGATTGTTAACGATTTGGTAGTCGGGCATCGAGTGGGGCGCCACTTTTAAGCTGGTCTCATGATTGCGACTGGCATGGCGCACCAACCGATGTCCGTTTTTTGTTTGACATAAGGAGTCATAAAGACGATGAATACCGACCTGATTGATATCAAGATTCGCGCCGTCGAGGGTGGCGTTACGGCAGCGGCCGGCTTTAAGGCCGCAGGCATCCATGCGGGATTCCGGAAGAATCCCGAGCGCTTAGACTATGCGCTCGTCATGCCCGATAAACCCTGTCCCGGCGCCGGCGTGTTTACGACCAACCGCTTTTGCGCGGCGCCCGTGCAGGTGAGCCGCGCCAACCTGGGCGGTGCCGACAAGGGCTACGGTATCATCGCCGGTGTTTCAATCAACTCCGGCAACGCGAACGCCGCCACGGGCGAGACCGGCCTTGCCTGCGCGCGCGAGACCTGCAACATCGCATCGCAGGTCATCGGCTGCGAGCCCCAGCAGATCCTGGTTGCCTCCACGGGTGTGATTGGCCAGATTCTGCCGATTGACACGTTTGAGACCGCCGTTCCGTCCGCATACGAGGCACTCTCTGCCCATGGCGGTGCCGATGCAGCCCGTGCCATTATGACGACCGACACGCACTCCAAGGAGTACGCCGTGTCCTACGTCAGTGAGGCTGCGGGTCATGCGGGCAATGTCTATACGGTAGGCGGAATGTGCAAGGGCTCGGGCATGATCATGCCCAACATGGCCACCATGATCGCAGTTATCACCACCGATGCCCCCGTCGAGCCTGCGGCACTTCATGCCCTGCTGCTCTCGACCGTCAAGCAGACCTTTAACAAGGTAACGGTCGATTCCGACACCTCGACCAACGACACCTGCATCATGCTTGCCTCCGGCGCCGCTGCCGCAGATGCCGAGCCTATCGTCGAGGGCTCCGATGCCTTCGACGAGTTGGCATTTGCCGTGCACGAGGTGTGCGAGAGCCTGGCGCGCAATATCGCCGCCGATGGCGAGGGCGCATCCAAGCTTGTTACGGTCAACGTTACCGGCGCCGTGAACGACGAGGAGGCCGATATCGCCGCTCGTGCCGTTGCCAACTCGCCGCTCGTTAAGACCTGCATCGCCGGCCACGACTGCAACTGGGGCCGCGTTGCCATGGCGCTTGGCAAGTGCGGCGTGAAGTTTAATCAGGAAGACGTTTCCATCGACATGATGGGCATGCCCGTCTGTCGCGACGGTCTGACTGTTCCCTTTGACGAGGACGAGGCTCTACGACGTTTCGAGGCGCCCGAGATCGTGATCTCGGCCGACCTGGGCGCAGGCGACGCGGCAACGACCGTGTGGACCTGCGACCTCACGCATGAGTATATCTCCATCAACGGCGATTACCGTTCCTAGATTCCAGGCACGCTGCGCATCTTGCCGCGATTGCCGACAGCGGAGCACGGCGCGATAACGATACGAAAGACGAGGCAGATTATGAAATTCGCACGCGATTGTCGTTCGAGCGAATCCAACGAAGCAACCGCGCAGCTGCTGTTCGAAGCGCTGCCGTGGATTAAGAACCTGACCGGCAAGACGGTTGTTATCAAATATGGCGGAGCCGCCATGGTTGATGAGCAGCTGCGCCGCGACGTGATGAGCGACATCGTTTTGCTCAAGATCATCGGTATGCGTCCCGTCATCGTGCACGGCGGCGGCAAGGCTATCAACGAGGCGCTCAGCCACTATGACATCCCCGTCGAGTTTAAGAACGGCCAGCGCGTGACTACGCCGGCGACTATGGATATCGTGCGCGAGGTGCTGGGCGGCAAGGTTAACCAGGAGCTGGTTGCTGCCATCAACCACCACGGCAACCTGGCCGTGGGCGTGTCGGGCAGCGATGCCGGCACGCTCATCGCCGAGCCGCTCGACCCCGAACTCGGTCGCGTGGGCAAAGTGACGCACGTCAACACCGACTATATCGAGCGCTTACTCGATAGCGAGTACATCCCCGTCATCGCTACCGTCGCGGCGGGGGAGGACGGCGGTTTCTTCAACATCAATGCCGATACCGCCGCCGGTGCCGTCGCGGCAGCGCTTCACGCGCATAAGGCGATCTTTTTGACCGACGTCGATGGCCTGTACAAGGACTTTAGCGATAAGGATTCGCTTATCTCTAACCTAACGCTCGACGAGGTTAACGAGATGCTCTACGGTGGCGAGGTCGATAAGGGCATGATTCCCAAGCTGCGTGCGGCCGTCGATGCGCTTGCCGGCGGCGTATTTCGTGCCCACATCATTAACGGTACCACGCCGCATTCGCTGCTCCTGGAGCTGCTGACCGATGCCGGCGTCGGCACCGTGATCCATTCCACCGAGACGGCTTACGAGTTCGATACGCATCCGCATCCGCTTTCGACGTTTGCTGCGCGTCTGACCGAGAACCTTGACGAGGTCGAGAAGCTTCAGACGGTCTAGCTGACCCGCAGCCGCCCCATTCCTGCACCCATAGCCCCGCGCCGTCTGGCGCCCAACGAAAGGCATCCCATGTCACTTGCAGCTCAGCAATCGCTTGAATCCCATTACGTTATGCATACCTTTGGCCGCTCTCCGGTCGAGTTTGTCGAGGGTCACGGCATGAAGCTCACCGGCGACGATGGCCGTGAGTACCTCGACTTTCTTGCCGGCATCGGCGTGTGCAGCCTAGGTCATGGCGACCCGGCTGTGCTCTCGGCGCTCGAGGCACAGACCAAAAAGCTCATGCATGTCTCCAATTACTTCTACATCGAGCAGCGCGGACAGGTCGCGGCGCTGCTGTCCAAGCTTGCTAACGACGACGTAGATGGTGCGCGCGTGCTTGCCGATGCCATTGCCGCCGGCGATGAGACCACGGCAGCTGCTCTTGGTGCCCCGGCTGCGGATGAGCAGGTTTGGGAGACCTTCTTTGCCAACTCTGGCGCCGAGGCCAACGAGGGCTCGATGAAGCTCGCGCGCCTGTACGCCAAGCGTGCCGGTAATGGCGGCAACACCATCGTGTGCATGCGCGGCGGCTTCCACGGCCGTACGCTCGAGACCATTGCCGCCACCATGCAGGATTGGCTGCAGGACAGCTTCCGCCCGCTGCCGGGTGGCTTTGTGGCCTGCACGCCCAACGATGTCGATGAACTGCGTGCGATCTTTAAGCAGCTGGGCAGTGAAATATGCGCTGTAATGCTCGAACCGATCCAGGGTGAGAGTGGCGTGCACCCTATGACCGAGGAGTTTATGGCGGCAGCGCGCGACCTGGCACACGAAGTGGGCGCCGTGCTTATCGCCGACGAGGTCCAGTGCGGCATCTTCCGCTCCGGCAAGCCATTTGCGTTCCAAACCTATGACGTGGAGCCCGACATCATGAGCCTTGCCAAGGGCATTGCCGACGGCGTGCCCATGGGTGCCGTCGTGGCAAAGAAGGAGATTGCCGACGTGTTTAAGCCGGGCGACCATGGCTCGACCTTTGGCGGTAGCTGCTTGCCCATCGCGGCGTGTGCCGCGACGCTCTCCGCGCTTGTGCGTGGCGATTATGCCGAGCATGCTGCCAAGGTGGGTGCCTATATGGAGCAGGCGCTGGCTAAGCTTCCGCATGTGGTAGAGGTGCGTGGCCGTGGCCTGATGCTCGGCTGTGATTTGGATGATGCCGCGGGCGACGCACATGATATTGTTGCCCGCGCGCTGGCCGCCGGTGTCGTGATTAACGCTACGGGTGCCCATACGCTGCGTTTCTTGCCGCCGCTCGTCTGCGAGGAAGCCGACGTGGACAGCCTGATCGAGATCCTGTCGGGTGTCTTGGGCTAACGC
>UROZ01000115.1 GCA_900549655.1 uncultured Collinsella sp. | reverse complement strand
CGTCGATTGCCATAGATACGGTGGAGCTTTGGGCGCCGGCGGCTTGGCACGCTAGAATAAATCAGTTGCGCAAAGACCGCCCGTTGTGTGGGCAGTTCATGATAGGAAGTTTCCATGGCATTGCAATTTACAGAGCGCGAGTTCATTCCCGTGCTGCTCGGTGGCGACATCAACGCCTATTCGGTGGCGCGCGCCTTCTACGAGGAGTACCAGGTCAAGAGTCTGGTCTTTGGCAAGTACCAGACGGGTCCCGCGTACCGCAGCCAGATTATCGACTACACGCCCAACGTGGATATCGACACCATGCCCGTGATGCTCAAAACCGTCAACGGCATTGCCCAAGCGCATGCCGACAAGACGATTGTCCTTGTGGGCTGTGGCGACAACTACGTTGCCCTCGTGGCTCAGGCCAAGGATGCCCATGAGTTGGCGGATAACATCGTCGCTCCCTACGCGCCCTACAGCATGCTCGAGCAGTGCCAGAAGAAGGAGATCTTCTACGAGCTGTGCGAGAAGCATGGCGTGCCTTATCCGCATACCTTTACCTTCACCATGGCGATGCTGAACGACCAAGGCGAGGCACCTGCCGAGGTGCTCGACCAGATCGATTTTCCCTACCCGATGATTCTGAAGCCTTCTGACGGCATCATATGGTGGCAGCACGAGTTCGAGGGCCAGAAGAAGGCCTATGAGATTGCCGACCGCGCCGAGCTGGAACAGGTCATTCGCGATTCGTATGCCAGCGGCTACACCGACGATCTGATCTTGCAGGATCGCGTGCCCGGCAACGACGAGTACATGCGCGTGCTCACCAGCTATTCCGACCGCAGCGGCAAGGTGCGCATGATGTGCCTGGGCCATGTGCTGCTCGAGGAGCATCAGCCTCACGGTGTCGGCAACCACGCCTGTATCATCACCGAGCCCAATGACGAGCTCATGGGCGGCGTGCGCAAGTTGCTCGAGGACCTTCACTTTGTGGGCTATTCCAACTTTGACGTTAAGTACGACGAGCGCGACGGCTCGTTTAAGTTCTTCGATTTCAACACGCGCCAAGGCCGCAGCAACTACTACGTCACCAACAGCGGCTTTAACGTTGCCAAGTATGTGGTGGACGAGTATGTGTTCAACCGCCCGTTTGAACCGGAGTTTGTGACGGCGCAGGACGAGGCGCTGTGGATGGTCGTCCCCATGGGCGTCGTCGACAAGTACGTCAAGGATCCCGAGCTGCGCGCTAAGGTGCATCGCCTGGACAAGGAAGGCAAGGGCGCCGACCCTTCGTTTATGAAGGGCGACTTTGTCTTTAACCGCTGGCTGCGCATGTGGCACACCAAGCTGCGCCACTTTAAGCTGTTCAAGACGTATTACAAGTAGATGAGCGCGGCGCCCGTCCGGTTTGCATCGGGCGGGCGCGGGTATGATACGCGCAATTGCGCAAGCGTCACCAAGGAGGCGGCGATGGAAAAGCTGGGAGTTATCGGCGGCATGGGCGCCGAGGCCACGTCGTATTACTACGACCAGGTGGTGCGTCATACGGCTGCTGCCTGCGATCAGGAACATATCGACATGGTGGTACTCTCCAAGTCGACCATGCCCGACCGCACGTTGGCCATTAAGACCGGCGAGCATGCTAAGCTGCTGGCGACCATGAAAGAGTGCGCCCAGGCACTCGAGTCGCTGGGCTGTGCACACATTGCCATTCCCTGCAACACGTCACACTACTTCTATGACCAGATCCAGTCGTTTACGAAGGTGCCGATTATCCATATGCCGCGTGAGTCGGTGCGCTATGCTCTGGCTGGTGCGGTGATGGGGGAGTGCGAGTTCGACCCCAACCTGAGTATGCCGGCCGAGCCGGTGCACAAGATTGGCATCATGGGCACCGACGGAACCGTGGGCGCGGGCGTCTACGGCCGCGAATGTAAGGCTGCGGGTGTTGAGGTCGTCTATCCCAGCGAGAAACGTCAGAACGATGTGATGTCGCTTATCTACGATGATGTGAAGGCCGGACGTGAGCCCGATATGGATAAGTTCGACCGCGTGATGTGGGAGTTCGCCCGTAGCGGCTGCGACCGCGTCATTCTGGCCTGCACCGAGCTCTCGGTGCTGCAAAAGTACCGAGAGATGCCCGAGATCACCCTCGACGCCATGGATGTCCTGGTGCGCGAATCCATCATCCGCAGCGGCGCCCGCTACCGCCTCTAGCTTTCGACCTGCCAAAAAGGGACAGGTTAATTTTGGTAGGTTTTATCTGGTGAAACAGTAAAGGCCTCGGCTCGTTTGGCGCGAGCCGAGGCCTTTTGCGTTGGGCGGTTGCTGTCAGTGGTGAACTAGAACAGGAAGCCGATGGCGACGAGCGCGATGCTGACGATGAGCACGGCGATGTCCAGGCCCTTGATGGGGTAGCGCTTGTACGAACTGGCACGCGTACGCAGGTAGAAGCCGCGCTGTTCTGCCGCCAAGGCTGTGGCATCGGTCTTGCCCACGCTCGAGATGAGCAACGGCACGCACAGTGGCAGCATGAGCTTAAGCTTCTTGATGGGGTTCTTGGTGTCGTACTCGACGCCGCGTGCGGTCTGCGCCTCCATGATGGCGTTCATCTCTTGACCAAACACCGGCACGAAGCGCAGCGCCGTGGTAAAAGTGAAAGCATAGCGATACGGCACGTGCAGCACCTCGACGCAGGCGTTGGCAAGGTCGTTGAGCTTGGTCACCATGAGCATGAGGATGAGTGGTAACGCCACACCCAGCAGGCGCAGGCAGGCCTTCGATCCTGTGATGAGGCCCGTGTCGGTGATAAAACCCCACACCACGTTGCCATCGCGCATAAAGGCCAGCTGGAGCACCAGCATGATAAGCGCGAGCGGAATCAGCAACTTGAGCAGCGAGAACAGACGGTCGATGACGCCGGCATAGGCACCCAGCGCAAGGGTGAGTGCCAAAAAGCCCAGCAGCGCCACGTAGGTGTCGGACAAGAAGATGCCGACGATGATGGCGGCGGCGAGGCCCAGTTTGACGACGGGGTTCAGGCGATGCAGCAGCGTGTCACCCGGCATGTAGTCGATGACGTTAACCACGGTGGACTATCTCCTTGGTAATTCGAACGACATCGGAGACCTCGCTCACCTGTGTAAAGGCGGGTGAGACGTTGGATGCCAGACGGCGCGAGAGTTCGATGACCTGGGGCGGCTCAACGTAGGCACGCCGCATGAGATCGATGTTCGAGAACAGCTCGTGCGTGCGGCCGCGGTCGAGGATGCGACCGTCGGCCATTACCACAATGCGCTCGGCAAAATCCGAGACGACTTCCATATCGTGGCAGACCATGATTACGGCGCAGCCACGCTCGGCCATGGTACGCACCGTTTCCATGACGGTCATGCACTCGCGGTAGTCAAGGCCGCTCGTGGGCTCGTCGAGCACGACGATCTTGGGCTCAACAACTACGACGGAGGCAAGCGCCACCATTTGTCGCTGGCCGCGCGAAAGCGAGAAGGGCGCCTCGTCGGCCGGCAAGCCAAAGCGATCGATGACCAGCTGGGCGCGACGCAGGGCCTCGGCGCGGTCCATGCCGCCCAGTTCCAAGCCAAAGGCGACCTCGTAGAGCACGGTGTCCTTGCAGATCTGACGGTCGGGGTTTTGGAAGAGGGTCGCGACCTCGCGGGCAATGCGGCTCGTGGGAACGGCTGCGGTATCCAGTCCCGTGACGCGCACGCTGCCCGAGGCGGGCTTGAGCAGGCCCGTGAGCAGCTTGGTGAGCGTGGTCTTGCCGGCACCGTTTTGGCCGACGATACCCACGAGCTCGCCAGGATAGAGCGTCAGGCTAAGGTCGTGGACGGCGGCGCCGCCATTGGGATAGGCAAACTCAACATGGTCGAAGGTGAGTACGGGTTCGGCGTCCTTGGCATGAGGGCGCAACGACGGTGCATGCGGGGAACCGGCGGGCGCCTGAGCTTCGATAGCCGCGTGTGCGGGGTCGACGATGCCCGAAATCATGTGCTCGGCCTCATCGACATCCAAGCAGGGGGTACCGCTTACCAGGCCATCGGCCTCGAGGCTATTGAAGATACGCGTGACGCGAGGGCAGTCGACGCCGATGGCACGGAGCTCGTCGGTATGCGCGAAGACCTCGTGTGGCTCACCCTGCAGCGCAATTTCGCCATGGTTGAGCACGAACACGCGGTTGCAGTACTCCGAGAGCAGGGCGACCTTTTGCTCAACGACGACGATGGTGATTCCAAATGCGCGGTTTGCCTCACGCAGCGTCTCGAAAACCAACGTGGAGCTGGCGGGGTCGAGTGCCGCGGTGGGCTCGTCGAGAACCAAGACGCGCGGACGCATGGCGAGGATGGCGGCGATGGCTACCTTTTGCTTCTGTCCGCCCGAGAGGGTGGCGATCTCGCGGTCGCGCAGGTCGCTGATGCCGACGGTCTCGAGCGTTTCGCTCACGCGCTGCTCGATCTGGTCGTGGGGAACGCCAAAGTTCTCGAGGCCAAAGAGCATCTCGTCCTCGACGACCGAGGCGACCATCTGCGTGTCGATATCCTGCAGCACGCTGCCGACGATTTGCGACACGTCGGCGAGCGAGACTTCGCAGGTGTCGTGGCCGTCAACCATGACGGACCCAAAAAACGTGCCGGTGTAGTGGTGGGGCACGGCACCTGACAGGCAGGCGGCAAGCGTGGACTTGCCGGCGCCCGAGGGCCCGATGATGCCGATGAAATCTCCCTTGTTCACGCTGAGCGAGATGTGGCTGAGCGCCTGTTCGGTCTGCGTGCCATAGGAGAACGAGACATCGTCGACGTTGATGATCGTTTCCATGGATACCTTTCATAGTCATTGGGGACGTTCTTAAATGACTAGTCGTTTAAGAACGTCCCCAAAAGCTAGTCGTTTGGGACAGTCTTTGATGGTGAAGCACTGAGACGGCTTTACGAGGGGCCCCAGGTTGGCGCGAAAGAGGAGCGAAGCGTACTTGGGTACGCGAGCGACGAATGAACGCCAAGATGGGGTGGCTCGTAAAGCCGAGCGGGTTAGTTGAGCCTAAGGGCCTTCTGAATGGGCAGGTAGAGGGCGCCGACCAGAATGGCGTTAAAGACGGCGGTCATGACAACGACGGGCAGCATGGCGGCGGCGAGCTCGCCTACCACGCCGAGCATGGCCATCTTGATGACCATGAAGATGACGCCGGAGACAAAGGTGGTCAGGAAGGTTGCAACAATGGCGATGGCGGGCTTGACCTGACCGTTCTTGCCGGCGGCGTTGACGATGCCGGCCATGAGCATGGCGGCGATGCCCTCGGCGGCAAAATCGACGAACGGCGAAGTGGTGGTGATCTGGATCACGGCAGCCGAGATGAGGCCAATGACGAGCGCCTGACCGATGTTGGGGCGAACGACCAGAATGGTGAGGCAGAAGGCCGAGATGATGAACTCGGGGCTGATCATGCCGCCCGAGATGCCCGAGATGGCCTTGCCGACGGTGAAGTTGAGGATGAAGCCTGCAGCGAGCAGGATGGCGAGCAGGACGAGAGCGCGGACGTCGAGTTTGCCGCGGTCGGCGGTCTGGACGGTGCGGGGCTGGGCGGCGGTGGTGTTCTGAGACATGGTGAAAAGCCTTTCGGAATGGGGGTGCAAGAGAAAAGCGGAGGCGCGTGATGCGAATGCGATCGGGCTCGAGATAGAAAAAGGCCCCCGGTCGAAACCGGAGGCCTTCCAATCACCTAGAGCGCAAAAACAGGCGTGAGGGACTCACTGTCGACCGATCGTATTCGCATCACGCCACCACCAGTTGTTGAGAGACTTCATCGTGTTCTTCATGTTGGTGGCTCCTTTCGTGATGCCGTGGCGCGGTCGCACCTAGTTGCTGTTGCGCTGCACTATAGCACAGCGAAGTGTGTGCGGGGAAATCTTTTTTAAAAGATTTCAGGCGGGTTTCCCACCGGTCAAAAGAGCGGGCTGAGCGGGCGAGGCTGCCATTGCTGCCTTGCCCGCTCAGCTAGGACGTTACTCCTTATTGCGACGGTAGAGGAAGTAACCGCCCGCGGAGATGACGGCAACGCCAGCGATGGCGAATGCGGCCACCATGCGGCCATCAAAACGATCACCGGTGGTGGGCAGGCCGCCCTTGGTGTTCGTCTTGTTGGTGGTTACCGTGGTCGTGGTGTCCGACTTGCCAGGCTTCTCGGGCTTGGTGGTGGGCTGCTCGGGCTTAGCGGGCTGCTCGGGGGTACCGGGCTGCTCAGGAGTACCAGGCTGCTCGGGAGTGCCAGGCTGATCCGGGGTTACCGGGTCGGTGGTAAGAGCGTCCTTGGCGTAGGTGATGGACACCTTGAGGCCGTTGGTCTCGGTGTTCAGGTCGCTCGGGGTGAAGGGCTGGTCGAAGTTCTCAGCCTTCAGATAGGCGCGCATCTCCTGAAGCAGGGCCTTGCACTTGACATAGGTGTTCTTGGTGGCAGCGTTGCCGGCCTTGTTGGCCAGGGC
>UROZ01000114.1 GCA_900549655.1 uncultured Collinsella sp. | reverse complement strand
CCAGCTACGTGATGGCGCACGCCTTGTATCTGCGCGGCGAATACGGCCGCAGCCTAGGCATGGCGGAAAACGCCCTGATTATGAAACAGGGGAGCTATCCCATCTCGGAACTATTCCTGCACCTGGCAGCTTCCATGGCATGCATGAGCCTCAAGGACATCGACGCCGCAAAAACGCACTTCGGGGCTGCTTGGGACATTGCGCGTCCCGACGGCCTTATCGAGCTCATTGGCGAACACCACGGCCTTTTGCAGGGGCTTATCGAGGCGTGTCTAAAAACGCGATTCCCTGACGACTTCGCGCGCATCATCGAGATTACGTATCGATTCAGTTACGGTTGGCGGCGCATCCACAACCCCGATTCGGGCGAGGACGTGGCCGACGATCTAACGACCACGGAATTCACCATGGCCATGCTCGCCTGTCGTGGGTGGACCAACGCCGAAATCGCACGCCATATGGGAGTATCGCCGGGCACCGTCAAAAATCGACTGTCCAACGTGTATGCAAAGCTTGGCATCGGCACGCGCACCGAACTGGTCGCGCATATGCTGCGTTAGCGGCCAGACTGCCTAGCGCGGCACGTGCGCCCCGGAGCCCCGGCGCTTCGCTCGCTCAAATTGGACATTTTGGCCCTCGGACGGCACTACCGTGACAGGATGCCTTCTCGCAAAATTGGATTATTTCCACCGATACCTGCGGGATGGGAGCCAAAGATGCTTGATCGCCGTTCGTTACTTGTTGCCGGAGCGTCCTCGCTGGCGAGCATTATGTTGCCTCGCGTGCCGGGAAGCGAAAATGCCTTCCTGCTGCCGTTCGCGCCCACCGCGGCCTATGCCGACGAAGAAGACCCCTTCAAGGTCCTGGTGCTCTCGCGCACCATGTTTGGTGTGGTTGTGATCGACGTCGCCAACAAGAATATGCCCATCAAGGGAGCCCAGGTCACGCTCGCGTCGCGTTATGCCGCGGGCAAGCAGCTCTCCGCCACTACCGACGACGAGGGCACGGCCATCTTTGAGGTCGCGCCTCTTTCGGAAGGCTACGTGGACGAGGCAACGCTTCTCGACGCGTACGACTTTAACGGCGGCATCTCCATTAGCATGGCGGGCTACCGTGATGTCGAGATTCCCCTTGCGCGTATCCAGGGCGGCACCGCCATAACCGCGCCCACGCGTCCGCTTTCCGACGGCGAGCCGTACTTCCGCCAGCTCACATTCGACGAATGGGACATCCAGTACGCTGAAGCCACGTTTATGGCACTGCCGAAGGACGACACGGCAAACGACCAGCCCGACACGCACGCTTTTACCGTGCAGGCGCATCTGCCACAGGGTGGACAGGCAACGTTGCACATCAACAAGGTAATGCCCGTCACGGGTAGCTCGCCCGAAACCGTCACGCAGATTGGCCAAGTCAAGGCCAGCGCATCGGGCGCAGATAATCTGGCGACGTTCACACTCGAAGACAAGTTTCTCGACGCGGCATCGGGCCTTCTGGAAGAAGGGTGCAAATTGCGCTTTGTCCTCGACTATCAGGGCAAAACCTACACGCTCTCCTCCCCCATGACCGTTGTCACCGCGCCGGCGGCAAAGGCGGAATCCGGATCGACCACTATCGTCCCCACTACCATGGACCAAGAGATCACTCCGTTTGATTTCCCGGCGGCGTTTCCCGGCATCGGCGGCAATAAGTTCACGTGCTGGATGCCCTCATTCCCCATTTTGTTCGATTTCTCTTTTGCCGGGTACGTGCTGTTTGGCGGAGGATACAAACCGGTCGGCTACATGAACGATTCAGGCAATCCGGATCCGGAGTACTGGAAGAAATCGCCGCGCGAGTCGGGCGCCAAGCAGGCAAACCGCTACCTCGACGAGATGGAGGGGAAGTGGAATCAGTACAAGAGTATGAGTGCCGGTTCGGGAACCGATCCAAGAAACACTAAGCTCCTTCGCCACCATTGCACGCTGCTGTTCACGATGGATATCGCCACACAGCTGTACGGCTCGCTCGCCTACGATTGGGTGGGCAAAACCTGGGGCAACAACAACGACCCCGCATACGGCAATATTAAGGCCCTCTTCCAGGTAAGAACCGACCTCAATTGGACCGAGCAGTTTACCCTAGGACCGGTGCCGTTTTTCCTAAACGTCAACCCCTGGGTGCTGGCGAAGCTGGCGCTCGCCGTGGGTGCCCACACGCACGGCAGCGGCGCGGCGTTTTTTAAAAACATTTCGCTCGACTTTTCAAACACCTCGGGCTCATTCACCATCCAGATCGGGCTTGCCGTCACCTTTGGCGCCGGCGTTGCAGGCGTCGCTTCGTCTGCCGTGCGCGGCGCCGCATCCCTCACGCTGTTCATTGGGTACGAGAAGGCAGATGGACACCAGCTTCCGCGACTGCGCGTAGGTGCAGACGTCGATGTCGATGTGATACTCCAGTTCGTAATGTTCAAGTGGACCACCAAGGCTTGGTCGGGGTCGTGGCCCACACTCCTCGATTCGTGGAATATGTCGGTGAACAATGGCAACCAGTATGTGCTCCAGCGCTCTGAGCTCGCATTGGGTGGGGATACGCCTTACACGTTGGATGCCCGCTTCGGCACGCCCGACAACATCAAGGCGGGCGGCGTGCCGCAATTTATCGCATCGGCCACCATCGTCACCAACGCCGAGCTGCTCGCACGCGCCGAGGTTAAGGCCACTGCTGTAAACGTCGCGTCTGTCGTGCGCGATTGGGATCAAGCGGTCACGCGCATTGAGCTCGAGGCAGATGCAGAAAGCGACGACACGGGACAGATCGAGCATTTCGTCCATGCACTGATAGAGAACGGCGAAAACGCCGCGCCGATGTACGAGTACACCTATATCGGGCAGGCGACGAACGCCGTTGCGGACCCCAACGCCAATTCTGCCGGCGTATCGGAGGACGAGCGTGGCGGCATCAAGCCCTCGAGCGACAACGTGCTGTTTACTGGCGTGCTCAGCGAAGCTCACATGAAGTTGGCAATGATTGCCGGCGTAGAATGCCTGTTCCGTATCGCCTCGGTGCGCTACGGCGACAATGGCCGCTCGCGCCTGGTGGTACACACAAAGGCAAACGGCACGTGGTCTGCCCCCACGCCCGTGGACTTCCCCCTTGGCTTTGGCGAGGGCGACGTGGAACGCGACGGCATATACGATTACGACTTCGACGTGGTGGAATATACGGACGGAAGAGGAAACCAGGACGCCTACGTGCTGCTGGTCTCGGGCGAGCGCCCCGCCGGCGACAACACCCTTTTCGATGCGGCGAGCACATCCGGCATACTGTCCGTTGTGCGCCTGCGCATAAGTAATAGCGAAGTTCGCGTGATATCGCACACGTCGTGGCGCAGCATCTCGCGCGGCCGCCTGCAAGAGGATGGCTACCATTGCCTGCAGTGTCCACGCATCACGGTGGGCAAGACGCTCGTCGACGGACGTCTGTCGGGCGCCTACCTCCACCGCCGCGGAACCACCGCAGAAAAGGCGCTCGGCAGCGAGGCCGAGGTTGCGCTGGAGTGCTTTACCCTGTGGTCGGACGTTTCGGGCGACAGCCTGACGTTCCGCCAAGTTCTCCGCTTTCCACAAGCACCGTCGAGTATCGAGCTGGGCGAGCCCGAGAATATCAACGGCAAAATGGTGGTGCCCGTTGCGTACGAGACTGCAGACGGTTGCGGCTGCGCATCGTACGCCGTGATCGGCCAGTCCATTGCAGGCTGGGGCGTTATGCCACCAGACGCCACGGTACCCCGTGCGGTGCCGTGGCCACAACATTCGGGCTTTTTGGCAACCGTCAACGAACAACTGCAGCATATCACTTGGACGCGAGACGCATCGGCATTTGCAACGCAGCCTGTGGGTGCCGCAGGCTGTGGCCCGGCATCGTTTAGCGTAAGCAACAACGGCAGGTGCGTGCTCTATGTAGAGAACACCGATGGCAAGGTGGGACAAACCTACGACGAAGAAGGCAACCCGGTAGCAGTGATGGGCAAGCACTTCCGCATCTTCGCCAGCGCCTTGGCAGGCGATCTGTTCACGGAGCCGTTTGTGATGTGCGAGCTGGACCATCCCGTCGATCAGATAACGACATTTTTGACGTCGGGAGGCATGCTCTCCGCGCTCGCCACGCACATTGTGAGCGCGGAGAAGAGCGAGGCAGAGCTGCACGGCATCGAAGTGCCTTTGGTGGCGTGTGCCACTCCGACGGGCGCGGTCGCTACCCCGGGCGCGGTGGTGCCCGGAGCAGCAGGCGAATCCTTCATGGTCACGGTGCGAAACGACGGTAACACCCTGCTGACCGCCGGCACGATCGATCTGTACCGAGAGGGCTCCAGCCAGCCGTTCTCCAGCGCATCCATCGGATTCGGAGCGAACGCGCGCATGGCTTCGATCTACGATCCAGAGCTTGCCGAGGATACTTCGGCCAACGACATGGCGCACGTGAAGTACGCGCTCGAGACGCTGGGGACGCGTTTTGCAACGCACCCGCTGGTAGCCGACAACGGCAACGCCGTGCTGGCACCGGGTTGCACGGCACAGTTCCGTATGAGCTTCGCCATCCCCGAGAGTTGGAGCGACGAAGTGGGCAAACGCGTAACGCTGTATGCGAAGGCGCGTAATCTGGTGGCGCTCGATCCCGTAACGCTCGAGGAAATTCGACCGGGCGCAAACTCGGCGCTGGGTGCCGTACTGCACGAGCTTCATGTGTCCGACGCGGCATGCGAACGCTCAGAAGTTCAGGTCGGCGTATGCGACAGCGCGGATACGACAGGACTTCACGACGCCCCGATGACGGTCGACGGCGATAGCGGCACGAGTGGAGGTGGCTCCGGCGGAAGCAGCTCCGGTGGCGGCAGTGGATCTGGCAGCGGCAAGGATCACGGCAATAACAAGCGCTCCGGAAAAGCGGGCGCGCTTGCGGGCACGGGCGATGTCAACGCTCCCCTTACGGCAGCCGCAGCAGCACTCGCCGCAGCTGGTGCCGGCCTTGTCGCCTACAGCACCCGCCGCACGGCGCTCGAAACCGACACCGCCAATGAGGCCAATTCGGATAGACCTCGCTAGCCCCTAGTTACTTTTGTGAGAGACGCCGACTCGGCTCATCGAGCACCAAAAAGGGCTGGCCCCGATAACTCTGAGCCAGCCCTGAGTCGCCTGACACGGGAATCGCAGTCCGCTACTTGAGCTTCAGTGCCTCCATCATGGGCACGGCAGCATCCCAGTCGATCTTCCAGCCGATCGAAACGCGGACGGTTTCACCCGTTGCGGGAGCCGTCGCAAACAGCGTATGACCGTTGTCGGGACCAGTAAAGCGTAGCCACGTTACGCCGTTGTACTCGACCTGGTCGGTTGTTGTCTCCTTGCCTTCGTAGACCTGCTCCAGGCTTGCAACCTCTTCCTCCGGCGAACGCGGGAAGATACTGATGTGCAGGCGTCCTCCAGTCTCGTCGTGGAAGAAGTCTGCCTTTTCGTGCTCTTCGTTGGACGAATCCAGCGTGTACCCATCGGCGGCCTCGATACTGTACGATGCGCAATCGATGCCGGTCATATTGGCCGCGTCACCAGAATCGGCCACACCGCCGGCCGCCTTGAACTCCTTGGTCTCGCACCCCGTGGTGTCAAAGTGCATGGCCTCATGATTCTTGGCGGGGGCGTAAGCATCTACGAACTCGACAGTGATGGGCCCGTAGTACGCCGTCTTGGGCGCCCAGAAATACACGTACTCAACAGTCTCGCCCGGACCGATATTTGGCCTCTCGGAAAGATCGGTGCCCTCGTGAAGCTCATCGGGAGCCTCGCTTGCAACGTAATCGAGCACGGCCGCCTTGCCGGAAGTAAACAACGGGTCGCCTGCCTCGAGATCGCCCTGGGCAGCATGCACGTTAAAGGAGTCAAACGTCCTGTTCTCTGCATTGTTGTTGGTGATCTTGACGTGCAGGTAAAAGCCGTCCTGCAGCTTAGCGTCGCCGCGATAGAACGTACCGTGAGCCACCGACTCATAGGTAATGCCTGCCACCTCGACCGTCTGCGAATCATAGGCCTTGGCCTTCTTGGACTTCTCCTGCACAGGTGCGCTCCCGCCCGAGCCACTTGGCGCATTACCGCCGCAGCCGGCAAGTGTACACGCCAACACAGCCGAAAGCGTCACGGTGGGAATTCCTAACAGCAGCTTCCTTGTCACGGGCTTCATCATCCTCACCGCTCCTTTCGGCTTGCCGCTCATCCGTTGCCCGAATCGCAAGTCGACTCCGTGGCATCGGCTTCCACTATGAGTGTATGGCAAGAAGCAGCGCCGGCGAAGTGACCCGTGGCCCAACTAGCAACCGCCCAGCATCCCCTATGGACCAAAAAGACTCATATACGCACGCCCTCGGCCCATAAAACGAGACGCCTGTCCCAATGTTCGATTCAAACCAACAATCCGCATGGCACGTTTTTGACAAACGCATCCAACCGCAAACGCAGCAGGACGCATTCGACCGTTTTCAAACTTACTCGGACAGAACCGACTCGGTTTTGTCCGAGTAAACGCTGTTCCACCAAATTCCGAACGATTGTTCGATGGATTTCGTGTTGGTTGGAATCGCCCACGGGCTGGGCTA
>UROZ01000113.1 GCA_900549655.1 uncultured Collinsella sp. | reverse complement strand
AAGTTATTTTTCAGAACACTCCGCAGGACGCAAGAAACCCCCGCCGCACGAAGTGCGCAGCGGGGGTTTCTTGCATGTCCGAGGACGTTCTGAAAAATAACTTCAGGGCGGGCCCGGACAATAACAACCGACTACAGGTCGATGTGCGATTCCTTAATCGGGAACGGCTCCGCGAAGTGGCACGCACAGCAGTGGCCCGGTGCGACTTCCTTAAACTCGGGAAGCTTCTCAGAGCAGATACCCTGAGCGATCGGGCAGCGAGTGTGGAAACGGCAGCCGGTCGGCGGATCCAGCGGCGACGGCGGATCGCCGGCAAGGATGATGCGCTTACGAGTCTTCTGGATATCCGGATCGGGAACCGGCACGGCAGACAGCAGCGACTGCGTGTACGGATGGTGGGGCTCACTGTAGAGCGTCTTCCAGTCCGAAACCTCGACCATCTTGCCCAGATACATAACGGCAACGCGATCGGAGATGTGCTGCACGACGGACAGGTCGTGGGCGATAAACAGATATGCAGTACCGAACTTGTCCTGCAGTTCCTTGAGCAGGTTCAGAACCTGGGCTTGAATGGACACATCCAGAGCGGAAACCGGCTCGTCGCAGATAATCAGCTTGGGCTTCAGAGCGAACGCGCGGGCAATGCCGACACGCTGACGCTGACCGCCGGAGAACTCATGAGGATAGCGGTTGATGTGCTCGGGGTTCAGTCCGACAACGTCGAGAAGCTCGCGGACACGCTCAATGCGCTCCTCCTTGGTGCCCACGCCGTGAATGGTCATGGGTTCGGAGACGATCTCGCCGATGGTCATGCGGGGATTCAGCGAAGCATAAGGATCCTGGAAGATAAACTGCATCTCGCGACGCATGTCCTTGATCTCATGCTTGCTCATCTCGGCAACGTCTTCACCCTGGAAGAACACTTTGCCGGCCGTCGGCTTGGTGAGGCGCATGATGGTACGGCCCGTGGTGGACTTACCGCAACCGGACTCGCCGACCAGACCAAAGGTCTCGCCAGGATAGATCTCGAACGAAATGTCGTTCACGGCAGAGACGACACGCTTGGAGAAGCGCTTGGCGAACATGCCGGACTCAGCGGGAAACTCCTTAGAGAGGTGCTCGACCTTCAGCAGCGGAGTACGCTCGTTGGTATCTGCCATTACGCCTCGCCTCCCTTCTTGGAATCCTTGCGCGTACGGGACGTCTCAGGAGCGTTCTTGAGGAACTCGGGGTCACCGGAGTAGTGGCACGCAGAGTAGTGACCAGACTCGGTGACAACGCGCTCGGGGCGCTGCTTGCGGCACTTATCGGTCGCATAGGGGCAACGAGGCGAGAACACGCAGCCCTCAGGCAGGTTCATGAGCGAAGGCGGGTTGCCGTGAATCGGCGTAAGAGGCTTCTTCTCTTCGATGGCCTGCTCCGGGATGGAGCGGATAAGGCCCCAGGTGTAGGGGTGGCGGCTCTCGTAGAAGATTTCCTCAGCAGTACCGAACTCGACGGGACGGCCGGCGTACATAACCATGATCTTGTCAGCCATATCGGCGACAACGCCCAGGTCATGGGTGATCATGATGATGGCGTTGCCGTTCTTCTCCTGCATTTCCTGCATAAGCTCGATAATCTGAGCCTGAATGGTAACGTCCAAGGCAGTCGTGGGCTCGTCGGCAATCAGAATATCGGGGTCGCAGGCAAGAGCCATAGCGATCATGACGCGCTGACGCATACCGCCAGAGAACTGGTGCGGATACTCATTGACGCGCTTCTCGGGCTCGGGAATGCCAACGAGGTCCAAAAGCTCGGTGGCGCGCTTGAGCGCCTCCTGCTTGGAGTAGCCACGGTGCAGACGAAGACCCTCGCCTACCTGCTTGCCGATCTTATAGACCGGGTTCAAGGAGGTCATAGGATCCTGGAAGATCATCGCGATATCGTTACCGCGAATGTGCTGCATCTCTTCCTCGGTCATCTCGAGGATAGAACGACCGCGATAGCGAACGTCGCCGCCCTCGATCTTTCCCGGAGGCATCGATATAAGACCCATGATGGTCATGGCGGTCACGGACTTACCGGAGCCGGACTCACCGACGACGCCCAGGGTCTCGCCGCGATCGAGCGTGTAGGAGACACCGTCGACAGCGCGAACGACGCCATCCTCGGTGTGGAAATACATCTTTAGGCCATCGACCTCGAGCAGATGCTGGCCCTCGGGAACCGGCTGGTCCTTCAGGTCCACATAGTTCTTGTTCTTCTTCATCCTTATGCGTCCTTCATCTTGACGTCGAGGGCGTCGCGCAGACCGTCACCCAGCAGGGTGAAGGCGAGCACCGTCGAGAGAATTGCCAGACCGGGCATGATCATCATCCAGGGAGCAGTCAGCAGATACTGCTGACCGTCCTGAATCATGGAGCCCCACGAAGGCGTAGGCGGAATAACGCCCATGCCGAGGAAGGACAGAGCAGACTCGGTCAGGATGGCGCCACCAATGTTCATGGTCGCGTAGACCACGATGGAGGCGACGGAGTTCGGGAAGATGTGACGCACGACGATACGAGCATCAGATGCACCCATCGCGCGCGCAGCATCAACATAGTCGTTTTCCTTGACGGTCAAGATCGCAGAGCGGAAGACGCGCGCAATCGAAGGCCAGCCGAGAATACCGATGGCGATAAAGACGTTCTGAAGACCGCGGCCGATAACGGCGATCATGGCGACAACGAACAGCACGTACGGGAACGCCAGGAAGATGTCCGCACAGCGCATGATGATCGTATCCCAGATGCCGCCGTAGAAACCGGCCAGAGCACCCATGACCAGACCGATCAGCGTGGAAATCGCGGTGGCCATAATTCCGACAGACAGCGAAACGCGCGCACCGTAGATAACGCGGACGAGAATGTCGCGACCAAGGGCGTCGGTGCCAAACGGGTGCTCTGCACACGGAGCCAACAGCGACGTCTCGGCCATGGTGGTCGAGTCGGAAGCCGTCGGCGAACCGAGCCAGGGCTTAGCCCACAGATCTGCGGTCAGGGCAACCAAAACGACGATGATGATCCAGCAGACACCGATAACGGCAAGCTTGTTCTTACGAAGACGCTTAAAAGCGTCGCCCCACAGCGTGCGGGACTTGGCGGGAGCAGACGCGACCTTGGTGGCGGTAGCCTGCTCCTGAGACTGAGAATCAGTTTCCTGCATGAGACGTACCTCCCTTAGGCCTTATCCGACGGACCGCCAAGGCGGATGCGCGGGTCGAGGAATGCATAGCTAATGTCGACGAGCAGGTTGATCACCATGACGACGACAACGATGAGCGTAACGCCGCCCATAACGATGGGCCAGTCACGCATGCTAATGGCGCGATAGACCTCATAGCCGATACCGGGCCAGTTAAAGACCGTCTCGGTCAGGATGGCGCCCGAAAGCATGCCGCCAAAGTCGACACCAATATAGGTAACGACGGGGATGAGTGCATTCTTAAGCGCATGCTTGACGATGATCGCACGATTGGAGAGACCCTTGGCCTTTGCCGTACGGATGTAATCCTGGTTCATGACGTCAAGCAGCTGCGAGCGCATAATGCGCGCAGCATAAGCGGTCGAAACCGAAGCCAGCGTAATGGTCGGAAGCACATAGTGCATCCAATCCTGATACTGAGAGCTGGAACCGCCGGCACCCGAGATCGGCATGGAGATTGCACCGCCCGTAGCGTCCTTGAGGATGACGCCAAAGAACAGCTGCAGCAACATACCGAGCCAGAAGGCCGGGACCGCAACGAGGATCGACGTGGTGAGCGTTACCAAAATATCCCAGAAGGAATAACGCTTTACCGCCGAAATGATACCCGCACCGATACCCATAATTGCCTCGAGCACGATGGCGCACGCGGCAAGTTTGACCGTATACGGATACTTCTGGGCAAAGATTTCCGTAACCGGCAGCTTGCGCTGATACGAATTGCCCAGATCGCCATGAAGCAGGCCGTTCATGTAATACAAGTAACGGTCCACGAGCGACGTTTGAACGGGGTCGCCGTTCTCGTCAAGGATCGCGTTGCCGTCCTCGTCCGACTGGACCAGGTGATAGCGGACGCGAAGCTGAAGCTCCACCTCGGGGGACAGAGCCTTGTCTCCACCGATCAGCTTGATCGGATCTCCCGGCACGATATTCTGAAGGGCGAACAGAATCAGCGTAACGCCCAAAAATACCGGGATGAACTGAAGCACACGTTTAACGATGTACTTACCCATACCACTCCCCTATCTAGGGATTAACCTAAATGGGATGCCGATCGCCAGACCGGCATCCCAAAATTACCATCAGCCAGTTTACCCCAGGTTAGGGAGAACTGTATGTTTCCCATGAGGTCTACGTAAATACTTGACCCTCACGGAAGCTGCAAACTCTTAGGCGAGCTCAGCGGTACCCAGCTCGGCGTGCTTCTGCGGATCGACATAGAGGCGCTTGATGCGATCGGAGCCGACGATGGTGTGCGTGTAGAACATCACCGGGATGACCGGGCAGTCGGCAGCGACCATTGCATCGGCCTCCTGCATCTTAGCGACGCGCTCCTCGTCGTCAACAATAGTACGAGCCTCGTCGACCTTGGCGTCGAACTCGGGGTTGTTGTAACCGGAGCGGTTGTCGCCACCGAGGGAATCAGAGTGGAACAGCGGATACAGGAAGTTGTCCATAATCGGGTAGTCGGCAATCCAACCCAGACGACCGAACTGATAGTTAAAGTTCTGGTACTGCTCGAGCAAGGCAGACCACTCAGGGGTATCGGAGACAGCGGTAACGCCAACCTTGGCGAGGTCACCGATGATGGACTCCATGATCTCCTTGTGACCGCCGTCCTGGTTGTAGGACAGGGTCACGCTAATGCCACGATCCCCGTTAGCGCCAGCGGGAGCAACCTTGTCGAGGTACTCGTTAGCCTTGTCGACATCGTAGGCGCAGAACTCCCATGCGCCCTCCTTGTAGCCATCGATGCCCGGAGGAACAATGCCGTCGGCAGGGGTACGGGTACCCTTGAAGATGGTCTTGCAGATGGCCTCACGGTTGATGGCCAGGGAGATGCCCCTACGCAGGTCGGCGTTGTTGAACGGCTCGGCCGTGGTGTTGCAGGTCAGATAGTACGTGGAAGGCTCGGCGCCGAGCAGCATGCGCTCGCCGTCACCCATGGTGTAGCCGTCCTTGGACACGCCGCGATCCTTCTTGGCGGCATCGATCTGAGCAACGGGAACGTCGCAGACATCGAGGTTACCGGCCTGGAACTCCTTGTAAGCAGTCTCCATGTCCTTGATGACCTGGAAGTGGATGCCATCGATCTTGGCCTTGTCGCCATAGTAATCGTCGAACTTCTTGAGGTTGATCTCCTGACCATCCTCCCACTTGCCGTCCATCATGAACGGGCCGTTACCGACCGGTGCAAGATAGAAGCTCTTGACATCGGACTCGGCGCACTCGGGAACCGGGGCCAGAGCCGGGTGAGAGGCGACGAAGGGGAAGTCGGCGTAAGCGGAAGACAGCTTGACGACGAGGGTCTCATCGTCGGGGCAAGTAACACCGCTGAGCTCGGTAGCGTTACCGGCAAGCAGGTCGTCATAGCCCTCGACCATAGAAAGGTGATAGGAGACCTCGGAAGGGCCGTACTCGGTAGCGATGGCCGACTTGGTGTTGACCAGACGCTCCCAACCGAGCTTGAAGGACTTGGAGGTAACGTCGTCACCGTTGTGGAACTTGGCCTTCTTGATCTTGAAGGTAAACTCGGTGGCGTCGTCGTTGGACTCAAAGGACTCGCAAGCCAGCGGAACGATCTCGCCCTTCTCGGCGTCATAAGAGGTCAGAGCATCAAAGAGCTGGTACTCGACCTGAGTGCCCTGGTCCTCCTGGACGTTATAGGGGTCGATGCAGACCGGGTTGTTGATGTAGAAGTTCAGCGTCGAACCGGACTCAGAACCGGAAGCGTCGCCGCCCTTCTTGCCGCATGCGGCAAGAAAAGCCATGGAGCTCGCAGCAAGGGTACCGCCGACAAAGGCGCGACGACCCATAACGGGCTGGTGGAACATAGAATCAGCCATGCCATCCTCCTTATGAGATAGGACAAAGTAAGTTCGGTCGGGCAACGTCAAGACAGCCCAATCGAACCATTCAAACGCGGTCCGCCGTTTTGGCTGGTTATACAAAGCGGACCAACGTATTGCAATACAGTAGCGCATTTTATGCACGATTTGGGGCTAATTCCGGTTAACGGTCGAGATTTTCTTTAGTTGGGCGAAGTATATGAGGATATTTTGACTCTGTTACAAATATGTAAACAAAATGGGTCCCGCACTTGCGGGACCCTTTTCAAGTATTTATGCGGTTCGTGATTAGTAGCCCACGATGCCCTGCGGGAAGAAGAACATGCACAGCACGACGCACACGGCAAACACGACAGCCATGATGACGGTCAGGCGGTCAAGGTTCTGCTCCATAACGCCCGTGGCAGAGCTGGAGTTATACAGCGAGCTGGCAATCATATCCGAAACGCCGGTACCCTTACCGGAATGCATCAGGACGAGAATCGTCAGCGCCACGGCAGAAACAGCCCAAACGACAAACAGAAGAATCTGGAACGGACCCATAGATAAGCTCCTTA
>UROZ01000112.1 GCA_900549655.1 uncultured Collinsella sp. | reverse complement strand
CACTACGTGAGCACGCACTTTATGCATCCCGATGACCTGCTGGATCCCGATCGCGGCGCCAAGGAGGGCTGGGAAGTCTATAAGGGCGGCCTGGTCAACTATCTGGACTGGCTTGCTACGTCCGCTCCTGACCTGCGACACCAGACGGGTTCGGAATGCTCGGGCGCCATCCAGCGTTTTTCGTCCGTGACGGTGAGCGTGGATACGAGCGACGATGCCTGGACGCTCAACCTGGGCAACTTTCATGATGAGGCTTGGCTTATGTTCCGCGCCAATAACGGCGAGCCGGGCGCGGTGTCTGGTGGCGAGATTAAACACCTGACGGGCGACCTGCACCTAGTCAAAGCGACGGATAAGATTGTGACCATTGCGCGCAAGGAGGGTGGCGACCGATGAGAATCTGCTTGGTGCTCGAGGGCTGCTACCCTTATGTGCACGGCGGTGTGTCCACCTGGATGCACGGCTACATCACGGCCATGCCCGAGCATGAGTTTGTGCTGTGGGTGATTGGCGCCCACGCCGAAGACCGCGGCAAGTTTGTCTACGAGCTGCCCGGCAACGTCGTCGAGGTGCACGAGGTGTTCCTAGACGATGCCCTGCGGCTTTCGGGCGAGCAGCAAGAAGTCGACTTCGACGACCGCGAGCGCGAGGCGTTGCGCCGTCTGGTTTCGCTCTCCAATCCGGACTGGGACGTGTTATTCGATATCTTCCACCGCCGTCGCGTGCATCCGCTCTCGTTTTTGCAGAGCCGCACGTTTATGGATATCTTTCGCGACGTGTGCCTGGCCGAGTATCCCTACACGCCCTTTGCCGATGCATTCCACACCATGCGCTCCATGTTGCTGCCCGTGCTCTACCTGTTGGGCAGCGAGGTGCCGGTGGCCGATGTGTACCATGCCATCTCGACCGGCTACGGTGGCCTGCTCGCCTGCCTGGGCTCAAGCGTTCACCATGCGCCGGTGCTGCTGACCGAGCATGGCATCTATACCCGCGAGCGCGAGGAAGAGATCATTCGCGCCGATTGGGTGGTGCCGTCGTTTAAGGACCGCTGGATTCGCTTTTTCTACCTGCTTTCGGAGGAGATCTACCGCCGCGCCTTCCGCGTGACGAGTTTGTTCCATAACGCCCGCAAGACGCAGATCGATATGGGTTGCGATGCAGACAAATGTCTGGTCATCCCCAACGGCATCCAGTTCGACCGCTTTAAGGACATTCCCTTAAAGTCCGATGACGGCTGGGTGGACATTGGCGCGGTGGTGCGCCTGGCGCCCATCAAGGACGTCAAGACTATGATCTATGCGTTCTTTGAGCTGCATGAGCGCCTGCCCAAGGTGCGCCTGCACATCATGGGCGGCGTGGACGACGAGGAGTATGGCGCCGAGTGCCACGCGCTGGTCGAAACCCTGGGCGTGCGCGACCTGATCTTTACTGGCCGCGTCAACGTGGTCGAGTACATGGAAAAGCTGGACTTTACCATTTTGACGAGCATCTCGGAGGGCCAGCCGTTGAGCGTGTTGGAATCGCTGGGCGCGCGTCGCCCCTGCGTGACGACCGAGGTCGGCTGCTGCCGCGAGCTGCTCGAGGGCGCCCCCGGCGACGACTTTGGCGTGGCCGGATTTGTGAGCCCGCCCATGTATCGCAAGGGTCTGGCCGATGCCATGGAGCGCATGTGCGCGAGCCGTGCCCGCCGCCTGGAAATGGGGGAGCGCGGCCAGCGTCGCGTGGCGACCTACTACCTACACGAGCAGATGCTTGCCAACTATCGCGCGCTGTACGACGAGACGGCGCGTGCGTTTGACTTGCCCAGAGAGGGGGAGTAGCCGGTGGCCGGAATCGGTTTTGAGCTCAAACGCCTGTTTAGGCGCAAGGGTCTGTTTGCCACGATGCGCGCCTATGGCTACGCCGGCATCGTGTGCACGGGTCCCATGCTGTTGGGCGTGCTGCTTCAGGTGGGTATCTTGGTGCTGTGCGGTCTGTGGGGTGTGGGCCGTGCCAACCAGGATCTGCTGGTGTGCATGGTGACCTACACACTGCTGGCCTCGCTTTTGCTCACGAGCTTTTTCTCTATGCCGGTCACGCGCTTTTTGGCCGACATGCTTTTTGCCGAGCGCGAGGATGAGATTCTGCCTTCGTTTTGGGGCTCCAACGCCATCATGCTCGTTGCGGGCACGGTGCTCTACGGCGTCTTTTTGCTGTTCTCGGGCGCCACGCTGCTGCAGGGGCTGCTGTGCCTGTGGCTGTTCAACATTATGATCGTCAACTGGAACGGCATGAGTTACCTCACGGCCATCAAGGATTACCGTGGCATCCTGTGCAGCTTTGCGGCTGCCATTGGCGTGGTGTGCCTGTGCGCCCTGGCCGCGCTGGCGCTGGGGCTGCCGCCGGTCGAGGGCCTGTTGGCGTCAATTGCTCTGGGCTACGGCGTCATGCTCGCCTGGGACGTGGTGCTGCTGTACCGGTATTTTCCGCAGAGCGATCGCAGCCCCTGGCTCTTTTTGCAGTGGCTCGATCAGTTTATGCCGCTGGCGCTCACGGGCCTGTTAACCAATCTGGGACTCTTTGCGCACCTGGTGATTATTTGGTCCGGTCCTATTGGCGTGCAGGTCAAGGGCTTGTTTTATGGTGCGCCCTACCACGATGTGCCGGCGCTGATCGCGTTTTTGACGATCCTGGTCACGTCCGTCAACTTTGTGGTCTCGGTCGAGGTCAACTTCTATCCGCGCTACCGCGACTACTACAGTCTGTTTAACGACGGCGGCGTGGTGGGCGACATTGTGGTGGCCGAGGAGGAGATGCTCTCCACGCTCAATCGCGAACTGCGCTTTTGTGCCCTCAAGCAGCTGTTTGTGACGGCGGCGGTCATCTCGCTCGAGACCACGGTGCTGTCGGCCTTACCGTTGGGCTTTAACAACCTTATGCACGGGTATTTTCGCACGCTGTGCGTGGGCTATGGCCTGTATGCCGTGGGCAATACGGTGATGCTCATCTTGCTGTACTTTACCGACTACAAGGGGGCCGTGATGGCATCGGGGCTGTTTGCCGGTGTGGCCGGGCTGGCGACTGCCGTTTCTCTGCTCTTGCCGCAGCAGTTTTACGGCTTTGGCTTTTTGTTGGGTGCAGCGGTGTTTTTTATCGTGGCGCTGCTGCGGCTCGATACCTATACCGCCAACTTGCCGTATCGTATCCTGAGCCAGCAGCCCATTGTGGCGACCGACAAAACGGGCTGGTTTACCGAACTTGGACGGGTGCTCGACCGTGTTGAGCAACGCTACGAGGACAAGCGCGTGGGCGGTGAGCCGCGCAGTGCGTTTGAACGTATGGTGGTTCGCCTGTACCAAAAACATTGGGGAGGTTCTGATGATCGATAAGTTGATGTCTCGCCGCTGCCTGATCGAGGCGGCTGCCGGCGCGCTGTTGCTTTCGGGCTGCTCGGTGCAGGAAGACTCCTCGACCAAAAAGGTCAAAAAGCAGGACAAGATTAAAAAGGCCGAGTCCTCGGACGGTACCAAGCACCTCCGCGACAAGGACGAGCTCTACGAGGTCTATGATGACTCGGGCATTGTGACCATGTACCTGACGGTCTCGCGCGGCAACAGCTCCGAGAACACCGATCATAGCTGGGCCGAGATCAATACGTACTCGGTCTACGACTACGCCGACATGGGCGTGGCGCGCTATCAGGTTATGGGCCTGCTGCAGGCGGGCGACGAAGACGGCCCGGTGGCCGGCGAGGTTGGCTATGGCGAGGAAGCGCCCAATGCTACCGTGCAGGTGCGCGGCCAGACGTCGAGCGGTTATACGCAGAAGAATTACAAGGTAGAGCTCAAAAAGGGCAAGGGTACCTGGCGCCAACAGCGCGCGATTGCGCTCAACAAGCACATGGGCGAGGGTATGCGTTTTCGCAACAAGATGGCCTACGACCTTATCCGTGGGATTCCCCAGATGATGGGCCTGCGCACGCAGTTTGTGCATCTGTGGGTGTGCGACCAGACCGAAAAGACCAACGACACCTTTGAGGACTACGGCCTGTTTACGCAGGTGGAGCAGCTCAACAAGACGGCGCTTAAGGCACATGGCCTGGATAAGAGCGGGCACCTGTACAAGGTGAACAGCTTCGATTTCCATCGCTACGAGGACACCATTAAGCTCGCGGATGACCCCGACTATAACCAGACGGCGTTTGAGGGCATGCTCGAGATTAAGGGCGATTCGGACCACACCAAGCTCATCGAGATGCTCGATGCGCTCAACGATGAGTCGCAAAAGATCGATGACGTGCTCGATACCTACTTTGATACCGAGAACCTGGTCTATTGGCTGGCGTTTCAGATCCTGACGGGCAACTGCGATACGCAGAACCGTAACTGCTATCTGTACAGCCCTCTCAACTCAAATACCTGGTACTTTTTGGATTGGGATAACGACGGCATGCTGCGTAAGCTGGAGCTGAGCCTGACGGGGTTCTCGGATTATGCGAGCTGGGAGCGCGGCGTAAGCAACTACTGGGGCAACGTGCTATTCAATCGTGCGTTGCGCAGCAAGTCGTTCCGCAGCGAACTCGACCGTGCCGTCAAGGACTTGCGCTCGTATTTGACCGAGACTCGCCTGGCCAAGATGATCAAGCACTACCGCGAGGTGACTGAATCCCTGGTCTTTGCTTCGCCCGATATCGACAATCTGCCTGTCACCAAGGACCAATACGAGCAGATCGCCGCGGCGATTCCCTCCGAGATCGAGGAGAACTACAAGAGCTTTCGCGAGAGTTTTAAAAAGCCCATGCCGTTCTACATCGGCGTGCCGCAGATCGATAACGGTAAGCTGCGCATTAACTGGGATGCGTCCTACGACTTTGAGGCGCGCGACATTCGCTACACCGTGGAGCTTGCGCGCGACTATGCTATTGGCGATGTGGTCTTTAAGGCGGAGGACGTGCTGCTTCCCGAGGTGACCTGCGATGCGCCCGATGCCGGCCAGTATTTTGTGCGCGTGCGCGCCACCAACTCCGACGGCTATACGCAAGATGCGTTTGACTACTATGTGACCGACGACGGCAAGAACTACGGCATGAAGTGCTTTTACGTGCTGGATGGCGGCAAGGTCGTGGAGGACACGTATGAGGAGGGCTAGCGCGCTGCTTGAGCGCTTGGCGGCTCCGCCTGTGCGTACCACGCAGGAGCGTTATCGCCACGAGCTCAAATATCTCATTAACGAGGGCGAACATGCCGCGCTTGCCTGTCGCATGGCGCCGGTGTTTAAGCTGGACAAGCATGCGCGGGCGGGCGGCTACACCATTCGCAGCCTGTACTTTGACGACTACTGCAACTCGGCCTACGAGGAAAAAGACGCCGGCATTCTCATGCGCAAAAAGTATCGCGTGCGCATCTATAACGGCAGCGACAAGGTGATTAAGCTCGAGCGCAAAAAGAAGTACGGCAGCTGGATCTACAAGGAGGATGCGCCGCTCACCCGCGACGAGTTTGAGCAGGTCCTCGCCGGCGACTATGACTTTTTGCTGCGCAGCCCGCATCAGCTCTGCCGTGAGTTCTATATCGAGTGCATCTGCAACATGATGCGCCCGCGCACCATCGTGGACTACGAGCGCGAGCCGTGGGTGATGGACGAGGGCACCGTGCGCATTACCTTTGATAGTAACGTGCGTGCGGCGGTGGGGAGCTTTGACATCTTTGATGCGACACTGCCCGCGCTGCCGGTCTTGGAACCCGGCAAGCTGGTGATGGAGGTCAAGTTTACCGAGTTTTGCCCGCAGCTGGTGCGCGATATGGTGCCTCCGGGCGCGGCCGAGCTTACGGCGGTCTCCAAGTACTGCCTGTGTTATGACAAGACCGCCTACCTGCGCGGATTTAATTACTGGGAATCGGATTTTGAGAACCGAGGGGATATTTAGACCATGAGCACCAGGGACTTTTTTAAGAACTCCGTCTTGGAGGCGTTTGGCCAGGTCGACCCTGCCAAGATCGGCCTGTCGCTGCTCGTGGCGCTCGCCATGGGCATCCTGATCTATTACGTGTACAAGCGCTTTTTTACCGGCGTGGTGTATTCGCGCAGCTTTGCCGTTACGCTTGTAGGCATGTGCGTGCTCACCTGTATGGTCACGCTCGCGATCTCGACCAACGTGGTCATCTCGCTCGGTATGGTCGGCGCTCTGTCTATCGTCCGCTATCGTACGGCGGTCAAGGACCCGCTCGACCTGCTCTATCTGTTTTGGGCCATTACCACGGGTATTACGGCAGGTGCCGGCATGTATGCGCTCGTGGGGCTCACGGCAGTTGTGATCGTGGTGATGATCGCCGGCTTTGCGAGTCATCAGGACAAGGCGCGCGTGTACATGATGGTCATCCACTACACGGGTCAGACCACCGGCGACGATATCGTGCGCGCGTTTGGCCGCACCAAGTTTACGGTGAAGTCCAAGACCATGCGCGGCGACAAGGTGGAGATGGCCATCGAGGTGTTCTCGGACGGTGTGGATATGCCCTATGCCGATGCCATCCGCGCGCTCGATGGCGTTGAGGACCTGACGCTCATCCAGTACAACGGCGAGTACCACGGCTAACTTTGTTCCGGCGTTCTAACGAACGCCGGACCGCTCGACGCTGCTTGCGCTGACGTTTTCTCGACCTGGGTGGGCTGGTCTTGGTTTGGTTTTATGTAAGGGATGGTGCCGCGTGGACGTGCAACAGCTAGAAGAGTCCTGGGCTGCAAGGGCCGGCGCGCGTGAGGCG
>UROZ01000111.1 GCA_900549655.1 uncultured Collinsella sp. | reverse complement strand
TAGTTGCTGCGTAGAGCGTGCGTAGCCGCCCGCGCGGCTTTGCCGTGATGGTATAGTTATCCAGGTTTTTTATGGGGGTGGCTATGCCAAGCTGGAACATTCATATCGCTCAGACGGAGCGTTTGCTGGAGCGCACCGGTGCGCTTGCCAAGAGCGTGCGCGACCGCAATGCCTTTTTGTTTGGCTGCGTGGTTCCGGATATCTTCGTGGGCTATATGGTTCCTGGCATCGCCGATCCCATCCCGTACCGCATTACGCACTTTGCCAAGCCTGAGCCCATCCCTAAGCCTCGTGAGCATGAGTTCTGGGATACCTATGTGGCACCGTTGCTTAAAAGTTCGCCCACCGGTGCGCCGGCCGCGGCGACCTCGATTATCGAGGAACGCGAGCGGCTGAACCGCGTGCACTATCCCCAGCGCTACAAGGATGCCGAGCCGGTTGCCGGTCCCGGCGCCTGTGAGTTCTCGCTTGCGTCCGAAGATGTGGCGCAGTCGCTGCTCGATTTAACACTGGGCGTCTGGTCGCATCTGGTGGCCGACACGGTTTGGAATACGCGTGTGAATCAGTACCTGGAGGCGCATGGCGGCAAGCCGTGTGAGGAGTTCCGCATTAAAAAGCAAGGCGACTTTGACTGGTTTGGCAAGACGCTGGGCATTGTTTCCATCCCGCGTGCGACCGATCGCCTGTATACCGCTGCGACGCGTTTTGGGCAGTATCCCATCCATAAAGAATATGTGCTCAAGACCATCGGCGTTATGCACGAGATTGTACGCGAAAACCCCGGCGAGCCCGATCATCCGCCGTATCGCCTGCTAACCGAGGAGTTTTTCGATGCAACGTTTACCGAGGTCATCGAGCTGACCGAGGCAGGATTTGCGGCTCGCGTTGCTGCTTCTGACGTTCCCGCAGTCCCTCTGATCGCTAGCTGCTAGCCGGCCGGCTTGACGGCGAACAGCTCATCCCAATCGACCAATAGCTCCCGTCGAAGGGTTTCTGCGGCGGTGCGTTCCTGATCGGTCTTTGGGATGTAGGGGAGCCCCGCCTTTTTATGGATGAGCTCGGCGATGTTGTTAAAGCTCTTCGTGTCTTTGATTTGCTCATAGGTTATCTGGATAACGTCATAGCCCATGCTTGTGAGGGCGGTGGTGCGCTCGGCATCAGAGAGACTTGCGGCTTCGCCACCGTGGGCGGAACGGCCTTGGCATTCCAAGATGACGCCCATGCTGTTGGTGGCACTTTCGATGAGGATATCGGCGTAGCAGCAGGTTTTGTCATACAGTGAGCGCGCGGCGTCGCTGAGTGGGATGCGCACGTTGTTTGCGATGTTGATGCCCATGCCGCCCTCGTTGCGGGGGAGCGAGACAAGCATGGAAGTCTGTACTTCGAAGGGCGAGGCGGTCTGCCCCGTCATGTGCTCGGCCGCCCAGCGCAGTTGTTTAACGCCGCGCAGGCCTGCGGCCTGCTTGGTGAACGCGGCGATATCCGCTGCGCTGAGGAGCGGTGGGCGCTTCCACAGGTTGGTGTCATTGCCCTTGGTGTCGACAACGCGTTTCCAACCACAGTCGGGCGGAATGAGCTTAAGCGAAATTGCTTCATCGAGCTGCTGCTGCGCCCGTTTACAAGGCGTGAACACTGCAAAGGAGCCGCACATCTCGTAGCAAGCCATGAGTAACTGGTTGCGCGAGATCTGCGTAGCAAGGTTGAGCAGCGTAAACTCGGGCGACGTGATATCAAATCCATGCTCAGTCTGCCTAAACGACCCAGGAGGTGGTTCTTGGGTTAGCAGACGGCTGCGAAATAGCTTTCCGTTCGCGCGCTGTTTTCTTTCGCCCACGAATCTCCAAACTGGTGTGCCGAGCAAGTCTTTAAATACTGGTTGTTTTGAGTAATGCACCAAGCGATGGTCATGGTCGGGCGGCAGGATTGCCGGATAGAGTCCTAGTATCTGGGGCGGGATGCGATAGTACTGAAAAGCTGTGGGTCCGCAAGCGAGAAATGACATGGCAATCCGATCGTTCGAGCGTTGTTTGGGCTAGAAAGGCTATCGGTTTCGGAAGTGCGGGGAAAAAGACAAACAGGCAAAGCACAAGCGGTATTTGAGCCAACTTTATCAGGGGTTTTGTTGAAATAAAAGGGCTTGTGCTCGGAGGTAAGCAATTTTTCCCCGCACTTCCGAAAACGCGGTCGATCTGACTCTTGCTAAAACGATTTAGCAGCGTCGGTTAAGGTGTGGGTTTGCTACCGGGCGAACACTTTTAGCGCTTGGGGCTTTATTTTTTGGGCCTCGGAGGGCGGATTTCGCGCTTTTGGTAAAGAAATGGGTGCGTGTCATGCCGTGCGGTAGGCATCGGCGCACAGAAAAAGGGCCCGGAAGGCTTTGCCTTCCGGGCCCTTTGCAATGCAAGTGTGCTTGCAAGTGCGATTTAGCGCACCTGAGCGACGTAAGCGACGTTGGTCGAGGAGACCTTGTCCTCGAGCTGGACGCTCATGCGGGGATCGCCGGCGGTAGCGACGGTCAAATCGCCAGTCTTGACGTAGCCGAGCTCCTTAGCGGTCTCGATCGCCTTGACGATCGTGCCGTTGACGGTGCCCTGGGTAATCTCGGCCTGGTGCGGGATAACGCCCCAGTACATGATCATCTGCTGGACGGCCCACTCGTGGCGGGAGAACGCGCAGATCGGCATGTTGGGACGGAAGTGCGAGATCAGGCGAGCGGTACGACCGGTGGTCGTCGGCACGGTGATGCACTTGGCGCCAACGGTGGTGGCCATGTTCACGGCGGACATACCCACAACGTTGTTGACGACGCGGGTGCCGTGAGCGTCAGCCGGAACCTCGAGCGGAGCGTGAGCCGGGAGGTACTTCTCGGTCTCGAGAGCAATGCTGGCCTGCATCTTGACGGCCTCGACCGGGTACTTGCCGGCAGCGGACTCGCCGGACAGCATGACGGCGTCGGTGCCGTCGTAAATGGCGTTAGCAACGTCGGCAACCTCGGCGCGCGTCGGGCGCGGGTTCTGCTGCATGGAGTCGAGCATCTGCGTAGCGGTGATAACGGGCTTGTAGGCCGCGTTGCACTTAGCGATGATCTCCTTCTGGATGTGGGGAACGAGCTCGGGCTTGATCTCGATGCCCAGGTCGCCACGGGCGACCATGATGCCGTCGGAAGCCTCGAGGATCTCGTCGAAGTTCTCGACGCCCAGGGCGCACTCGATCTTCGGGAAGATCGTCACGTGCTCGCCACCGTTCTCGCGGCAAAGCTCGCGGATGCCGCGGACGGACTCGCCGTCACGGATGAAGGAAGCGGCGATGTAGTCGATGTTCTCGGTCAGGCCAAAGAGGATGTCCTGACGATCGCGCTCGGTGATAGCGGGCAACGAGATGTTGACGTTGGGCATGTTGACGCCCTTGCGCTCGCCGACCAGGCCGTCGTTCTTAACGACGCAGGTCATGTCCTGGCCGTCGACGGACTCGACCTCGAGGGCAACCAGGCCGTCGTCGATTAGGATAAGGGAGCCCTTCTCGACCTCGGAGGGCAGAGCCAGGTAGTCGAGGGAGATGTGCTCAGAGGTGCCGTGGAAATCCTCGGACGTGGGCTGAGCGGTGACGACGATCTTGTCGCCGGTCTTGACGGCAACCTTCTTGCCGTCGACCAAAAGGCCGGTGCGGACCTCGGGGCCCTTGGTGTCGAGCAGGATGCCGACGGGCAGACCGAGCTCCTTGGAAATACGACGGACGCGCTCGATGCGACCGTGGTGCTCGTCGTAGGATCCGTGCGAGAAGTTAAAACGGGCGACGTTCATGCCCGCCTTGATCATCTCGCGGATGGTCTCGTCGCTATCGCAGGCGGGACCCATGGTGCATACAATCTTGGTGCGCTTGTACATTCAGACCTCCATCTGACATCGTCTTGCGCTGATAGATAAACCATAAGAAATAAAACTGAGATGATTATAACGAAATGCCGACCGAATACCCCAAAAAATCGACCGTATGCCGAATTAGAAGTTCATTTTTTGCGAAAAAACGGTATATGCAAAAACTTTACCAACCGTTCTAACCGCTGCTATCTGGGCGATATTTCAGTTTGATGATGCACCGAAGAAAAAACGTTTTATCAATGTTGAACATCATACGGTCTGCATCGTAGCGAATGGACCCTATTTCCAAATGGATTGTTTTGGCTAGACGCGTTGCTTTGGGGTACCATAGCTCCACTATCAACTGCCGCTCAGCACGGCAGCCTTGATGAGCCCTTGCCCTTCTCCTGGGAATTATGATCGGGCATCAATCTGCTGAGTGGCCCGAATCCCAGGAGGGGACTCTATATGCAAAAGGAATACCTGTCCGCCGCGGCGGAGGTGCTCAGCGACCAGGGCGTCGATGAGAACCTCGGCCTGAGCAACGACGAGGCGTCGTCGCGCCTCGCCAAGACAGGCCCTAACAAGCTCGAGGAAGCCGAGAAAACGCCGCTGTGGAAGCGTTTCTTTGAGCAGATGGCCGACCCCATGGTCATCATGTTGATCGTTGCCGCCGTTATCAGCGCGCTCACGGGTATGGTCAAGGGCGAGCCCGACTTTGCCGATGTCGCCATCATCATGTTCGTCGTTATCGTCAACTCGGTGCTGGGCGTGGTCCAAGAGGCTAAAAGCGAGGAGGCTCTCGAGGCCCTGCAGGAGATGAGCGCGGCGCAGTCCAAGGTGCTGCGCGACGGCAAGCTCGTGCACCTGCCGAGCGCCGAGCTCGTGCCCGGCGATGTGATCATGCTCGAGGCGGGCGACTCCGTCCCGGCCGACTGCCGCGTGCTCGAGAGCGCCACGATGAAGATCGAGGAGGCCGCCCTTACCGGCGAGTCCGTGCCCGTCGAGAAGCATGCCAACGTGATTGAGCTCGCCGCCGGCACCGACGACGTGCCGCTCGGCGACCGCAAGAACATGTGCTACATGGGTTCCACCGTGGTATACGGCCGCGGCCGCGCCGTCGTGGTCGGCACCGGCATGAACACCGAGATGGGCAAGATCGCCGGCGCCCTGGCCGAGGCCAAGGAAGAGCTCACGCCGCTGCAGGTGAAGCTTGCCGAGCTCAGCCGCATCCTCACCATCATGGTTATCGTCATCTGCGTCGTTATCTTTGGCGTCGATATCATCCGCCACGGCGTGGGCAACGTTCTTACCGACCCGACCGCCCTGCTCGATACCTTTATGGTCGCCGTCTCGCTCGCCGTCGCTGCCATCCCCGAGGGCCTGGTCGCCGTCGTGACCATCGTGCTGTCGCTTGGCGTGACCAAGATGGCCAAGCGCCAGGCAATCATCCGCAAGCTTTCCGCCGTCGAGACCCTTGGCTGCACACAGACCATCTGCTCCGACAAGACCGGTACCCTCACCCAGAACAAGATGACCGTCGTCAAGCACGAGCTCGCTGCGCCTAAGGAGAAGTTCCTGGCCGGCATGGCGCTGTGCTCCGACGCCCAGTGGGACGAGGAACTGGGCGAGGCTGTGGGTGAGCCGACCGAGTGTGCGCTCGTCAACGATGCCGGCAAGGCGGGGCTCACTGGCCTGACTGCCGAGCATCCGCGCGTGGGCGAGGCCCCGTTTGACTCGGGCCGCAAGATGATGTCCGTGGTCGTCGAGACCCTGGACGGCGAGTACGAGCAGTACACCAAGGGCGCGCCCGACGTGGTGATCGGCCTGTGTACCCATATCTACGAGGGCGACAAGGTTGTCCCCCTGACCGAGGAGCGTCGCGCCGAGCTCGTGGCCGCCAACAAGGCCATGGCCGACGAGGCCCTGCGCGTGCTGGCGCTGGCGAGCCGCACCTACACCGAGGTTCCCGCCGACTGCAGCCCCGCTGCGCTCGAGCATGACCTGGTCTTCTGCGGTCTGTCCGGCATGATCGACCCGGTCCGTCCCGAGGTGGCCGACGCCATCCGCGAGGCCCACGACGCCGGTATCCGCACCGTCATGATTACGGGCGACCACATCGACACCGCCGTGGCCATCGCCAAGCAGCTGGGCATCGTCACCGATCGCAGCCATGCCATCACCGGTGCCGACCTCGATCGCATGAGCGACGAGGAGCTCGACGCGCACATCGAGGACTACGGCGTGTACGCCCGCGTTCAGCCCGAGCATAAGACCCGCATCGTCGAGGCTTGGAAGTCGCGCGACCAGATCGTGGCCATGACGGGCGACGGCGTCAACGACGCCCCGTCCATCAAGCGTGCCGACATCGGCGTGGGCATGGGCATCACCGGTACCGACGTCACCAAGAACGTTGCCGACATGGTGCTCGCCGACGACAACTTCGCTACCATCATCGGTGCCTGCGAAGAGGGCCGTCGCATCTACGACAACATCCGCAAGGTCATCCAGTTCCTGCTTTCGGCCAACCTTGCCGAGGTGTTCTCGGTGTTTATCGCCACGCTCATCGGCTTTACCATCTTTCAGCCGGTGCAGCTGCTGTGGGTGAACCTGGTCACCGACTGCTTCCCCGCGCTCGCGCTGGGCATGGAGGATGCCGAGGGCGACATCATGAAGCGCAAGCCGCGCAACGCCAAGGACGGCGTCTTTGCCGGACATATGGGTCTGGACTGCGTGGTCCAGGGCCTGATCATCACCGTGCTGGTGCTGGCGAGCTTCTTTGTGGGCGTGTACTTTGACATGGGCTACATCCACATCGCCGATATGATCGCCGGCAATGCCGACGAGGAAGGCGTGATGATGGCGTTCATCACGCTCAACATGGTCGAGAT
>UROZ01000110.1 GCA_900549655.1 uncultured Collinsella sp. | reverse complement strand
CGGATTTGAGGACGGCCGAAGAGGCGTCAGCAGGTCAGTGGGTCATCGCCCCGGCTTTCAGCATCAGGGTAGCGCTGCGACGCGGAAATCGCGCGCTGTCGCCGCGCCCCGCAGTGCCCGCTTCCCCCGAGAACAATTATCAGTGCAGGTCAGCGGAACTCAAAACAGGGGTCTGGCCGGCAATGCTCTGATTTTCCCCGCACTTCCGGATTTAGCGCAAGCTTGACTTGAATGTTTATCAATCGGAGCTGTGAAATCTAGCGTGAACCTTGTTATTCTTGTTTTAAAAGCTACACTTAACTTATAAGTTAAGTGTACCTAGAAATGGGAGGTGGCCTTTGGTTGAAGGATATGAACTTGTCGAATATAGAGACCCCAAGGGCCGACCGTTTTGGGAGCTGACGACTTCTCCCGCCAACTCTCAATTCCAGAAAATGTTGACAGACCCTAAAAAGAAGCTTGCCACCCGTAAAATGATCGACCAGATTTCAAAAATCTATGATTATGGGTTAAAGGTTGCGAGTGGGACCTCAAAGCTACGATGTATTGATTCTAAGATTGGCCTCTATGAACTGAAAGGGTTTGACGGGGCAAATCGAGAGATGATTTATGCCATATGTCAGGGCGTAGACAAAATTGTTCTATTGTTTTGGTTTAAAGGACATCAGGGATCAGGAAATATCAGTAAAGAAATCGAGCGAGCCAAGCGATTAGCCGTAATAGCACGTCAACTTCTGGAAACTGAGCGTTGACTTTTATACTTGGCTTTCGAAACGGAGAATACAATGAATAAAGTAGATTTATCTGATTTTTACGCCGAGACAGAAACTAGCGAAACACGCGCTTATGAACACGCGCTAGATATCGAGTTTATTGTTCATCGCGAGATGAGGCATTTGGGTTTAAGCAAAAGCGATTTGGCAAAGCGTATGGGCGTGAGCCTTCAGTCGCTTTCGAAGCTGTTGAATTCTCAGCCCAATATGACGCTGAAGACAATCGCCAGGTTCGAGCTGGCTTTAGGTATCAATATCGTTCCTAAGGTTACCGTTAGCTATTCTAAAGAGCTACCGTTTCTTTCATCCAACAATTCCGTGCGAGAGCAATGGTCTTTTAGGAACGAGCGTCCGTCCTCGCATGTGAATCTCGAGATGATTTCCGGAGGTTTGGCAGCATGAGTGGGGATTTTATTGCTCCAATTCAGATCGTGAATTTGTTCGTCGTTGACTCCGATTTCCATATCGAGGATTCGCCCTCGGATAACATGGAATTAAAAGTTGACGTTAGCTACCAAGATGTCCACCTTTGGAAAAACGGTAATGACGCTCGCGCAAGTTTAAAGATGTGCGTAATTGGCAGCCTCCTTGACAGAGATGAAGGTGCACAGGAGAAGATGCACGCTGGCGTTACAGTATCCATCTCGGTTTCAGCGCAAATGCCAATGAACTCTCCCGATGACGAGGCGCGTCACTACCTTCTTTCAAATGCTATTTCGATGGCATATGCCCATGCAAAGAGCTATTTGATGGTTGTTACTGGACTTTCGCCCATGGGAGCGCTTACATTGCCTGCCATTCTCCCTGCAGAGCTGTCAGCAGATTGCGATGTGCCTTTTCAGAGCGAATAGCAGCCTCTCAATGAGCCTGAGTCGGACGAGTTGCCATCCCCACATCCTTTAAAAAAGTTCTTAAAACAGCCTTAAAGGCGCTCCAGCTCGCGTTGACAGCGTACAATACGCATGTTTGACTATGACAAAAGTGGTTTTTAGGGGAGGGGTGCGCCATGGAGGTGCTGGTTGTTGGCAACACCGCATATGTTGACGATGACTTTTGTGCCAAGGCGTTCCCCGGGGACCATGTGCAGGTCGTCGCTGCCGCGGAAGCACGCCGCGATGAGTCATCGCCCCATGCCTCGTGGAAAGAGCTTCTGCAACACCTGGATTAGGCCTACGAGTTCGAACGCGTGGTCTACCTGTCTAATTACCTTACCCCGCATACCGATACCGTGGGCGATATCGAGCTGCTGCGCACGGTCTTTCGTGCGTGCGCGGGTCGCCGGGTCCAACTGCTGTATGTAGCGGGGCCCGCGGGTGCCGATTGTGCCGCCGATGCCGCAGGGCGAACGGGCAAGGGCATTATCGCGCACGCAGCCAACGACCTGTGCCGCTACTACGCTGCTCGCGAGGGTGTTCAGACCAAGATCCTGCGCGTGCCGTTCCTGTATACCGCGTCTGCCGCACTGGAGGACCCGTTATTGGTGCCGCTGTTCGACGCGTGCTCAACCGGATCGGTCGCTCTGCAGGGCACGCAGGATGCGGCGTTTCCCCTGCTGTGTGCCGAGGAGCTTGCGGTGCTGGTACGCCGTATCTTCGACAGCTGGGATGGCAACTTTGAGACGCTCGACGTAGCCGATACCTTCCATCACACGGCGGGTGAGGTGGGCGACGCCCTCAAGGCACTGTTCCCAGGGCTCTCAGTTGCCTATGGCGATTCTGCCGGCTTCGCCCTGCCCGTCAGTGACGTCGTTCGCGTACGTTATGGCTGGTTTCAGCGTTACGACTTGCTGCGCGATCTTTCGACCATTCAAGCGCGTTGGGGTGCTGGCCGCGCAAAGAAGGTCAACCCCTTGCGCGCCGCCATCGACCGCATCCAGATGTGCACGCTGCCTATTAAATGCCTAGAGACGGGCGTTGCCTGGGCTCTGTTCGAGGTGCTGGAGCATCTGTTCTCCCAATCGGCCCAGCTCAACGTGCTCGATTATCGCCTGCTCTACGTGGTGCTGATCGGTACGCTGTATGGCTTGGACTTTGGCTTGGTTGCGGCGCTGTTGGCGTCGGTGGGTTTGGCCGCGAGTTACTTCACTCAGTACGGCTATACCTTCCAGGGCCTGTTCTACGAGCCGTCCAACTGGCTGCCGTTTATTGCGTACTTTGTGGTGGGTGCCGTGTGCGGCTATGTGCAGCTGCGCAACAGCGAAGCCATTAGGGCGGAGCGCGATCAAAACGAGCTCGTGCGCAACCGCAATACGTTCCTTACGCAGCTCTACCACGACGCGATCGAGGACAAGCGCGCGTACAGGCGCCAGATCGTGGGTCGCCACGACAGCTTTGGCAAGATCTTTGCCGTGACGCAGGAGCTCGACGTGCTCAACCCACGCGATATCTATCGCAAGTGCTGCGAACTTCTGGGCGAGATCCTCGAGAACGATTCGGTGACGATCTACCATGTTTCGGGCGGGGCATTTGCACGCCTGGTGGCAGCAAGTCCTGCGATTGTCGAAGATGCCGCACGCTCGCTTACGCTTGAGCAGCTTGCGCCCCTTTTGGGCGACGGGGGTCGTTCGAACCTGTGGGTGAACCGCGAGTTGACGCCGGGGCTTCCCATGTTTGGATACACGATCGAGCGCGACGGGGCACCCGCCGTGTTGATCTTTGTGCGCAGTGCGGCCGAAAACCAAATGACCCTCTATTATCAAAACCTGTTCCGCATCTTGTGCGGGCTGGTCGAAAGCGCGCTGGGCCGTGCCTTTGACTATGAGGCGGTGGCGCAGGATAAACGCTGCGTTGACGGCACTTGCGTGCTCAAGCAGGCGGCCTTTGGCCAAGAGCTCGCGGCGGAGCAGGCGCTGGCAGATAGCAAGATGGGGAGTTTTTTGCTCCTGCGCGTGGTACCGGGCATGGAGCCTGTCGGCGAGCTGGTGGGCGCAATTGGGTCAGCAATCCGCGAGAGCGACGCGGCGGGCTTGGTCGACGGCAACGTGCTCTACCTGCTTATGCGTCAGGCAAAGGCGTGCGATCTGCCCATTATCCGCGAGCGCCTGAGCGTAAAGCATATTGCGGTGGAGCCCGTCGACGGCGAGGACATCGTGGCGCTGTTGCAGCACGTCTCTTACACCGGTGACGGTGAGGGGGGTGCCGCTTGATCTCGCTTGTCGTTGCTGCCTTCTTGCTGCTGATTCATGCGCTGGTTTGCCTGATGCTGTGGACGCTTATGAGGCTGGGCCTGCTGCCAGTGCGCGGGCACATGCTGGCCGTGATAGTGCTGGTGCCGCTGTGGGGCCCGTTGCTGGTGGTTCTGCTATCGGTCCGCGGCGCGATGTTTGGCGAGGGGCTGAAAGAGTCTGCGCTGGAGTCGCTGCGCTTCAACGACGACCTGCATCGTAGTATGTCGGTATCGAGTGGTGAGGACGATGCAGGCGTAGTGCCGCTCGAGGAGGCGCTCATCGTCAATGACCCGGCATACCAGCGCCGCCTAATGCTCTCCATGCTCACCGAGGAGCCTGACGCGTACCTGGCGCAGCTGCAGGCGGCTAAGCTTAACGACGACGTTGAGGTGGCGCACTATGCCGCGACGGCGGTGGCGCAGATCTCCAAGGAGTCCGACCTTAAACTGCAGCAGTTGGAGCGTGCCTTTAAGACGGATCCGAGCGCGCAAAACCTCAACGAATACTGTGATTTTCTTGGTGAATACTTGGGCTCGGGCTTGGCCGAGGGGCGTGTGGCTCAGATTCAGCGTCAACAGTACGCGCGCCTGCTTGCGCGTCGCTGCGAGCGCGAGGACACCTTTGAGCTGCGCATTCGATATGCGACGGCGCTGGCCGATGTCGGACAGATCGACGAGGCGCAGGCCGTGATCGACCAGCTGGTGCTCGACGTGCCCGAGGAGCAGGAGGTTTGGATGCTTTGCCTGCGCCTGGCCGTGATGCGCCGCGACGGTGACGAGGTTCACCGTGTGATCGATGCGATTGACAAGCAACACGTGTATTTGAGCGCCGACAACCGCGAGAAGTTGGCGTTTTGGCGTGACGGGGAGGAGGCCAGATGAGCGCGGTGCAACATATCCGCGACCGTGCAGGCCGCTTTCGTTGGATGGGACTTCTCGTGGTGTGGGCGGTTTTTATCGTCATGGCCGCCGTGCTGCTGGTGGAGCGTGCCGGCGTGCAGTACAGTGCGGGCCAGCATAAGCTGGGGATGCTTGCCGCCAACGATGCGGTGCCGGCCTCCTCGGCAATCTTTGGCCAAAAGCCCACGTGCCTGGTCATTACCGATTCCGATCAAGCTGGCGTCGAGGACGTAAAGGAACAGTTCGACCAGATTTTGCTGGACATGAAGATCGCGCACCGCGACGTGGACCTTGCTCTGGATGGTGCGGATGCCATTCCCTCGCTGACCTCCTTCGATCGCGTGATTTTGCTCATGCCGTCGCTCGATGGGCTCGGTACGCACCTGAGCGACATTATGGGTTGGGTGAGTGCCGGCGGTTCGCTTATGCTCGCCATGCCGCCGGATAACTCGAGCTATCTGCAAGTGATTGCCTCCAAGCTTGGCATTGAATCGGCCGGATATGACTATGTAAAAGCCGAAAGCATTGTGCCGAGTGAGGACTTTATGCTGGGCGGGGGAGAGCGCTACGAGTTCTCGGATCCCTTCGATTCTTCGCTCTCGGTTTCATTGCGCGAAACGGCGCACGTCTGGGCAAAGACCGGTGACGCGGGCACGCCGCTCATTTGGTCTAACGATTGCGGCAGTGGTCACACCGTGGTGTGCAACATTGGCATCTACGACAAGGTCATGCGTGGGTTCTATGCTTCGGCCATAAGCTTGCTGGGTGAAGCCACGGCCTATCCGGTCATCAACAGCGCCGTGTTCTATTTGGACGACTTTCCCAGCCCTGTGCCCTCGGGCGACGGCACCTACATCAAGCGCGACTACGGGCTTTCCGTCGCCGATTTTTATGCCAAGGTCTGGTGGCCCGATCTGCAAAAGCTCGCGCAAAAATACGGCATTCGCTATACCGGCGTGATGATCGAAAACTACGAGGACGCGGTCAACCAGACCGAGCCCGCGCGCCAGGCCGATACCACGCAGTTCCGCTACTTTGGCGGCATGGTGCTGCAGATGGGCGGAGAGCTGGGCTTTCACGGCTACAACCATCAGCCGCTTGCGCTCTGGGACACCGACTATGGTACGTTGTACGTCTACAAGACGTGGAAAAACAAGGAAACGCTCGTCGCTTCGCTCAACGAGCTTATAGCCTTCCAGGACGAGGTGCTGCCCAACGCGCACGGCTCGGTCTACGTGCCACCGTCGAATATCCTTTCGGCCCGCGCGCGCCAGCTTATCGGCACCGACGTTCCGCGCATTAAGACTATTGCCAGTACGTACTTTGAGGACGGTACCGACTTGCCGTACGTGCAGGAGTTTGGCGTGGCGAGCGATGGTATTGTGGAGCAGCCGCGTATTGTCTCGGGCGGCATGGTCGACGATTCCTATATGCGCCTGGCTGCCGTGTCCGAGCTCAACATGCACTACGTGAGTACGCACTTTATGCACCCGGACGACCTGCTCGATCCCGATCGCGGCGCCAAGGAGGGCTGGGAAGTCTACAAGGGCGGCCTGACCGACTACCTGGACTGGCTTACCAAGTCTGCGCCCGACCTGCGCCGCCAGACCGGCTCGGATTGCTCGGGCGCCATTCAGCGCTTTTCGTCGGTTACGGTGAGTGTGGATACCAGTGCGGATGCCTGGACGCTCAGCCTGGGCAATTTCCACGACGAGGCTTGGCTCATGTTCCGTACCAATAATGGCGAGCCGGGTGCGGTGACGGGTGGCGAGATTACGCATCTGACAGGCGACCTGTACCTGGTCAAAGCCACGGACAAGACGGTGACCATTGCGCGCAAGGAGGGTAGCGACAAATGAGAATCTGCTTGGTACTCGAGGGTTGCTACCCCTATGTGCACGGCGGCGTATCTACCTGGATGCATGGCTATATCCAGGCCATGCCCGAGCACGAGTTTGTGCTGTGGGTGATCGGCGCCCACGCCGAAGACCGCGGCAAGTTTGTC
>UROZ01000109.1 GCA_900549655.1 uncultured Collinsella sp. | reverse complement strand
AAAATCGCGAAAGCACGTTGTTTTGCGCCGTCGCCTCATCGGGCGCCAGCACCGCAGCAGAGATGGCACCGCGACTGCCAAGCTCAACCGCCGTGTTAAACGAAGAGTTAAGTTGATCGGGGCTGGTAATATCACCCGAAACTGCAAAGGCGACTACGCCGTTGCGGCCAGGTGGGGCGATACGCGGACGCTCACCGGAAAGTTCTTTGATGGCGGTATCGAACGCATTGCCCGCACGGTCGGCTTCGTTCTCGGTCTGACGCTCGAGCTCGAGCTCCTTGTTGCGACAGTCGACGTAGTCCTCCAGGGCGTCTTTAAACTTGTCAAAGTGATACTCAAAGCCGTTTTCGATAGAGGTTGAAGGCGCCGCAACAGCACCAAGCGACAAAACGCCAAAATGGCATTTGCTGCATTTATCCTGTCCATCGTAATCGGCAACCGAAGCAAATCCGCTCGGCGTCCCTTTCTTATAGTTAGGGCAGGTCGTCCCGTAATGCAGATACGCCTTGTCATCGTTCACGCTAGTCGGCCACACCGCATCGGTATAGAGTTCCGTCGCCCGAACCTCATCAGAGTTGCGCGGCAGCAGCGGAATATAGGAGGAAACCCTGTCTCCGTTCTCGGTTATATGTGCCCGATCGACCTCCGCGCTCGCATAGGTATAAAACGCCTTACGCGCCGCAGACTCTGCCTTCATCTCGACACTCGAGCCGTGGGGCTTCTCATTTGTCAGACGCCAATGGTAGTAGTCCTTCGCGCGATCAAGGGCAACTTGGGGCTCCCACGTAACGCTCGATGAGTAATGCGGATTTTGAACACCGGGGAGATCCGTTAGGCTTTTCGCACGCTCCCACATGCAAGAACAGCTGCCGACCGAGCTCTTGTCAGACCCACCACAATCCGCCAGCCAAGCACGCTCTTTAGCCTTCGCCGTGTCCTCAGAAGCCTTCCGCAGCTCCTCGGCCGCACACTCTAAATCATCTGATGTGTCTTTAATGGTATCGGTCGAGATCTCTGATCCTTTGAGCGCAGCGAAGTCAGACTCGGATGTCCTGGGCACGGCAAGCGCCGTACCGGTATAGGTCACACTATCGGTATCCTGCGCCGACACCGCCTGCGTGGCACGCGCGGCGATCAGATACGGCAGAGCCGTCTCGATTTTCTGTAAGCCTTCCGATGCGCTTTTGGCAAACTTGTTGCGCGTTTTAATGATCTCAATCCCGGTGTCGACCATATTGCCGGCAACTGATTCGGCACCTGGGATGAGGATGGCGACCAGGCCCGTCCCGATCGTGGCAAACCCCGCCAGCCCCAGACTCAAGATGCTCGCATCAACCACCGTGGCAGCCGTATGATAGGACGACACTACGTTGGCACCCGCCAGCGCGCCGCTATCAGCCGCCACCTGGGTATCCCCGGCACGCGACATGCTCCATATCGCCGCGGTCGACGAAAACAACAATGTGAGCACCACTAGGATGACCACGGCAGAAGAAAGCGTGGTATAGGCGCCGTCTTCGATAAACAGATCGACACCGGCTCGACCCATAAAGCCGCCTCGCTTGCGATGGCAGCTCGGACGGTGCGTCAAAACGCGTCTAGACCAGAAACGCTTAATCCCATGCAGCAATCCACGAATCATAATCTCCCTCCAGCCATTCGGGACGTGATTGATACGAGACATCGACCTTGAGCTCAACGTAGCCGCCCTCGGCGGTACCACCCATAACCTGCGCAAACGCACCGATCACAGGCAACGGCTTGACCTCGCCGGAAACGGACACGGACGAGACGCCGCCCGCATCGGCCCGGCTAAGCTCGACATCCCACGACAACGGCCCGCCGGCATGAAAGATCGAAACGTTGGGCACTGCGGCAAGCCGGCGGAGGGTGAACTCCTTAAGATCGTCGTCCTCCGCCGTCGTCGTGGTCATGAGCCGCGCGGTCTCGGCGGCGGCAGACTCCATGACCGCGCGCGTATAAAGCAGGCACACCGGTTGCAGTGCGAGAAGGATGAGCGTCAGAAACGTCGGCAGCAAAAAAGCGGCCTCGACCGTAGACTGCGCCCGGTCCTCGCGCGCGATATCAATACAACGCGATGTCCTTAGCGCCCGCAGCGGCGTCGATAACCGACGTCGAGGCAACGCCATGGGATGCCGCCCGCTCAACCAGCGCCGCCAAGCGTCCATCGGTGCCAGCACGCCAAAGTCCCACAATCGCCAGCACGATCGATAACAGCGCCACCGTGACGATGGCGTATTCGACCGTCGCCTGGGCAGATTCCTCACGCAGAATGCCATGCATTTCACGATCCCTCCTTTGAGCTTATTGTTTGCGGGACCAGACGCACGGCGCGCAGACGACACGAAGCATCGCCAGCATCCGCGGCAACCGTCACCATATCGACCCAGCCGCGCCCATCGCGCACGATGGCGCCCCATACGTTGCCCTTAATATCGAGATAGCCGCTCAGGGCGAGCTGGGCCGTTGGCACCTCGCGGTAGGCGCGTAACATATCCGCCGCTGCCTCGGTCATCGGTCGGTCCTCGGACCATGCAAGCCGGACCGCAATCGCGTTGTCCTCAGGTGAATCCGTCGCAGTGCCAGACCGCTTGTCGAGCGTCCGCAGAAAGGTTTGCGCCGTGACAGCGACATCCGAATCGTCCGCATCTCGCATCTCATCTTTTTGAGACGCCACCGCCGAATCTGAGCCCGAATCGAAGGCGGCCCCAGGACGCTGCTGCCGCGCGGCGTTAAGCCCCCAAAGCACCGCCGCTATCGCCACGGTCAGGCAAGCAAACACCAGCAGCACCCCGATGGGGCGCTCGCCCTCTACAGGCTGTTGATGCCCTCGCTGATAGCGTTCCATAGATCTTGGACCTTGCCCTTAAATGCGACAATGGCAATGATGGCGATCACCACGAGCACGCCGACCAAGATGGCATACTCGGTGGTACCCTGTGCACTCTCCTCCTGCAGTAGCTCCTTGGCGCGTTGACGAACATGTGCCGCCCGGCAAAACGCCCGGCCCTGGACCTTGCCAGCAGCGTCAGTCATCGTGTTCATGTATTCCTCCCTACATCATCCCGCCTGCTCCCAGCAGCGGGCCCAATATGGACAGAAGCAACGCCGGCAAGATGAGCGTGCCGGTGGGAATCAGCAGCTTGACGGGCGCACGCTCGATCTCGCGCTCGACCGCAGCGCGATGAGCCGCACGGATCTCGCGACTTTGAGCGGCCAGCGTCTCGGCAAGTGGGGCACCCAGGGCGAGCGCCTGCCCCACCGTGATGGCAAAGGTCTCGAGCGCTCGCACGTCCAGGTCGCGCGCGGCGGCCAACAACTCGTCCTCACGCGTGCCCACGCCCACCTGCCACGCCATGCAGGCCCGCTCAAGGCGAAGAGCCAGCACTGACCGGCGGTTGGCGCAGAAAATCTCAAGCGCCGCATCAAAAGAAAGACCGGCCGAAAGACCCAAGCGCACAACATCGATCATCTCGGACACTTCGCCGAGCGGCACTCGCGCCGGGCCGCCCACTCCAACCGCGCCCTTCACTCGCGCGGTCAGGGCATCGACCACTGAGCGACCCGCGGCAGCGACCAGCACCGCCTCGCGCTTGCAGGCCCCTGCGATCTTGCGTGCATCCGCCCGATCCAAACCCGTCGCGACAAATACACTCAGGGCGCACAGGCAAGCCGCAACTGCAACCGGGGCGCTCATAGCTCCACCCGCATAATGCGTCGGATAACCACCAGGGCAACGGCATTGAGGGCAAGACCCAGCACCACAGCGCCCACGCCGGCAGGCGTCGCAAGACCGCGACGAAAATCTGCCGAAAGCAGCGCCAACACCGCGCACATGCCCGCCGGCATCGCCGCGACCATATGCGCAGACATGCGAGCCTGCGACGTCTTGACATCCAGGCGGCGCTTGAGCTCAATGCGCTCCCCCACCATGCTCGACGCCTCGGACAGTAAGTCGGCAAGCGGAGCACCGGTGCGCTGAGACACCTTAAGCGCCAAGGTCACAAGCGAAAGGCCGGGAGCGTCGATGCGCACGAGCAAGTCATCGAGCGCGTCGGTCGCCGAGATACCGCAATCGATCGCCGCCGCCACCCGCAAAAACTCGGTATGCACCGGTTCTTGCGCATGAGCGCCCACAAAGCGCATGCCCTGGGCCAGCGAATGTCCCGAGGCAAGCGACATGGAAAGTGCGGTAAACGCCTCGGGCATGGCCTCTTCTGCATCGTGTTGCTCGCGCCGGCTCTCAAAGCCATCCCGAGCGGCGCCAGCGGCAATCGGAGCAACAAGTCCCAAGGCAAACCCGAGGGGCGATAACGACACCATCGTTAGTAAAACGCAGCAGACACCGCTCGATAGCAGTAGAAACGCCAAACGCCCCGAAGCATCTTCGATCACGAGGCCAAGGCGATGCGCCGGAGCCAGCGATGTCCACGAACGGGCGATCTTTTTCAGCAGATCGTTTTCCACCAGCTCACGCGGCAGCTTCTCTGCCACCGCCTCGAGCGCCTGACGCGCCAGCTCCGCCGGCGGCACCCGCGGCACACGAGGTTCCGCCCCGCACGCCGTCGCAACAGAAAACCCTGCCAAACCCCCTACGACGAGGGGCACAGCGACCTCCATTCGTCCACCTCCTCTTGTGTGAGCGTCCCCGACCGCAGGCCTTCTGCGATAAACGGCGGCTCGCGGTCAAGCGTCCAGGTGCGCTCGGCGGCATCGAAAGTCACATAGCGCTCGAGCTCTACGCCGCCCGACGCGGCGCGACGCACCCCCGAATACGAGGAGACGAAACGCCTGCCATCGGCGTGGCGCTCGGACATCACGATGCCGTCGAGCGCCATGGCAATCTGTTCCTCGATGAGCTCGCTCGGCAGATCGATGCCATAACGTGCAAGCAACGTCAGACGCACCACGGTCTCCTGCTCGGAACCCGCATGAAGCGTGGTGAGCGACCCGTCGTGGCCCGTGTTCATGGCCTGCAACATGTCGCAGCACTCGGCACCACGCACCTCGCCCACCACGATGCGGTCGGGGCGCATGCGCAGGGCATTAGTTACTAGGTCGCGAATCGTCACCGCACCCTCACCCTCAATTGAAGCCTCGCGCGCCTCTAGGCGCACCACGTGCGGATGATGCGCAAACTTGAGCTCGGCAGAGTCCTCGATCGTCACGATGCGCTCGCCGGTGGAAATCTCGCATGACAACGCGTTGAGCAGGGTGGTCTTACCAGATCCCGTGCCTCCCGCAACCGCCAGGTCCTGTCGCAGCGACACCGCGCACGACAGCAGCTGCGCATACCAAAGCGGCAGCGACCCCAGCCCCACAAGCTCGTCCAGTGAGCAGATACGGTCCGAGAACTTTCGGATGGTGAGAATCGGTCCGTCAATCGCCACAGGCGGAATCACCGCGTTGACGCGATAGCCCGTTTTGAGGCGGGCGTTGACGATGGGGCTGCGCTCGTCGATACGGCGGCCAAGTGGCGAGATGATGCGGTCGATAAGCACCCGGATCTGCTCATCATCCTCAAACGCATGCTCGATGGGGTACAAGACGCCGCCGCGTTCAAAGAAAGCCGAGCGGCAGCCGTTGATCATGATCTCGGTAACGGTGTCGTCCTCGATGAGCGGCTGCAACGGCCCCAAGCCCACCACGTCATCCAAAATCTCGTCGATGATGGTCTCGCGCTCGGGCGTCGCGAGATCGGTCGGTTCCTCAACATTGAGCGCCGCCTCCACCGCGGGACGCAATTCCGAGCGGGCAAGCGCCGGGTCGATATAGGCGCTGATACGCGCCACTTCGTCGTAACCCATGCGGTCCATCACGGCGCGCTTGGTGCGTCGTTTCACCGCGCGGCGACGCCCCGCATCTACAGGCGCTGCCCCCGCTGCAGCGCCGGCAGCCTTAATCCTCGTTTGCAGGCTCATCGCTGATCACCCTCGCGCGACCAGGGAAGGCGGATACGCGGGCGTTCGGTGCGCGTTGCACGGTCGGCGACCATATCGCTCCAAGGGCCGACGGCGCACCCCAGTTCCACGAGCATCTCGCGCGTGGCCTCGCGCACGCTGGTCGCAAAAGCGCTGGTCTGCCCCACTGCCTCATCAGCGCGCCCAAACGCCATGAGCGCGGCGAGATCCTGCCCGCCATCGGCGATACGAATCTTGGAGCTCAACGCACAGGCAATCTCAAAGCGCATGGCGACGTCCTCGTCTGCCCCGCGCGCACCGAACCGGTTGAACACGGCGCTCATGCGCGTGCGCGGCACACCTACTCGACTTGCCAGTTTAATGACGCGCGACGCCGATGTCGCGGACGACACCGCCGCATCGCCAACGACCAGGCAACGGTCGCTCGCCGCCACCGCAGCCGCCACGGCATCGCCCCAAAAGACCGAGGTATCGATAAAGACCACGTCGGATTCGCGACGCAGGACATCAAGCAGCAGCTCCACCGGACGTGCCATGAGCTCGGCTTGCTCGGGCGCCGCAACGGGACCCCAGAGCGTAACGCCCGGCGCCACGCGCATCGATGCGGCCACGATATCCGGCTCGGCAAGCGCGCCCGCCACCGACGGCTCGATAAGTGCCGCCATATCGCGCGGAGCATCGACGCCTAACAAGTCGTAAAGGTTTCCAAACATCAGGTCCAGGTCGAGCACGGCGGCACGCAAGCCCAACAGCGACGATGTGTGTGCCATGGTGGCAATGATCGTCGACTTGCCGCAACCGCCCGAACCCGAAATGGCGCAGATGACCGGAGCTCGATGCTGCGGAGCGGCAGCGTCTGCCGGCGGCATCGGAGGCGGCGGGGCGGGCGTCGGTGACAGCGTCCCCGT
>UROZ01000108.1 GCA_900549655.1 uncultured Collinsella sp. | reverse complement strand
TGCACTTGACATAGGTGTTCTTGGTGGCAGCGTTGCCGGCCTTGTTGGCCAGGGCAGTGCGGCCCTCGGTGGTCGTCTCGGCTAGCATGGCGGCGTCAACTTCCTTGTTCTGCTCGATGAGCTCGTTCTGGAGCGCATCGAGGTAGGCACGGACGCTGATACCAAGGGTGTCAGGGTTCTCAAAGCAGAGCGAGCTGATGTCCATGAGGACGTAGTTGATTGAGTTCTCGGGCTCCTCGTTGTACACGACGTCAGTCTGTTTGCAGTGATCGAAGGAGACGGTCTGATCGCTGAAGTACGGGCTGACCTCAGTTATCAGAGCGGAGTACAACGGGATGGCGACGGAGTACGCGGCGCGGGAGAGCATTTCCCACTGGATGGTAGCGACTTCGGGGTCATACCCGCGACGAATCTGGAAGAGGTTGATCTCGGTGTTGCGCTCGCTGCCGATGCAATAAACACCATCAGTGTTCGCCTTGAGGCCAGGGACGTTCTCGCCGCGGTTGCCGAAGGCGCGAATCAACTCGAAAGTGCTCCAACCAGACTTGCCAGGCTTGAAGAACAGGGGCTGGATTTCGCTGACCATGGCTCCCTTTTGGTCAGGTTTTCCTTTCTCCTTTACTGTGATAATGTCGTAATCTGTGCCTTCGGTCAGCTGACTACCAAAATAATCGCGGCCTTGTACATAGCGGGACCACTGGTTTACGCCGGAATCGGCGAGGCTTTCGCCATACGTTTGGGCGACATCGAATTTGCCGTCAGCGGAGTATTTGGCGAAACCCTTTTCTTCGGGCATGGATTGGATCTTTTCAGAGTGGAGGCAATTCTCGGTGTCATTGAGGTCGACATCGTAGTTGAGGCTCCCGATATTAGGGTTGAGCGACGCGACGTCGTCAGCGAGCTTCATGGCGATCCACTGATGGGCGGAAAGTGTGGCGAACAGCCAGGTCTCGTTGTTGTCGGCGATGATGATCTGGTCGTTGGTGCAGACGCCTTGATCATCGATCAGGCTGCCGAGGAGCTCGACGCCCTCGCGGGCCGTGGCGCTCTCGCCCAGGATGATGCTGCCGTAACTGTACTCGCCCAGACCCACTTCCTCATCGATGAGGTCTGCTGCAGCGGCCTCCTCGTTATAGGAGGTGCTTAGCGTGGCGGAGCAGGAGACGCCCTTCTCGTTGATGCCGGCCTCGGAGTAGGCGTCGGTGCGACCCATCCAGTTGGAGGGGTGGTCGCGTACATAGCTGTAGCGATAGGTAGGCTTGTTCGAAGTGTATTCAAAAGCAGATTCAATCGAGCTGTACTTAAAGCCAGGTTCGTGGGCAGGTTCGATGCCGTAGTGCTTAAGATAGCGCTTGCCAAAGTCCTCGGCGCGGCCGTAGTACGTGTTGCCGTCCGCCGTGAGCTTGCCGCCCATGTAGATCTGCGTGCAGGCGAGCGCAGATGTCGGCATGGACATGATGGTTGCAGCTCCAAAGGCGAGGCCTATGCCAAGCTTTTTGAGCGCGTTGACGGGGTGAGTTTTCCTCATTTTCCCTCCCAGCGTGCGAAAGCTCTCCGTTGCCAGAGAGCTTCAGCCAATAAAGACACCCCATTAGCGTAACGAACTGGAAACAATATTCATCTATGAAAGAAACTTACTCGATAAGCGTAATGAAATATGCGATGAGTGGTTAATTATACTCGGTTTGTAGCTTTACTTTAATAAAGACGTCCTGCAATTACATTACCTGAATAAAGCGCCTTGCACGGGGCGCAAAGAAAATCCCCCGCTGTTTGGCAAATGCATAAACAGCAGGGGAGACGATAATTGGATGAATATCATACCAATGTGGAATTACTTCTTCCGGCGGTGGATCACGTTGATCGCATAGCCGACGAGCATGGCCAAAACGATGATGATAAAGCCGAGCAGGGGATTGTCGTTCATAGGGTCCTCCTATTTTCCGAGCGGGGAGAATTCGTCGACGATGAGGTCGAGGCATTGCGGAAGCGCGCGGGCTCCAAAGACGCCCGAATTGCTGGAGATAATCTCGCCATCGAACTGCATGCCCAGCGACGGGGTGCAGGTGATCTTGGCTTCCTTGGTCTGGATGATCTTGAACTGCGGGCGCCCGAGTACCTTGCCGGCGGGGTCAAGCGCAGCGGTGATCACAGTAGGCAGCAGCTGCACGGTGCGCACGGGTTCGATGACCGCAATGTCGACCATGCCATCGTTCATGCGGCAGTCGGGGAACAGGTTGATGTCGTTTTGGATGACCGAGGTGTTGCCGGCCATGCAGCAGATGCCGTCGAGCTCCTCGACAATGCCGTCATGCTCAATCGTAAAGTGCGCTACCGTAGGGTTGGGCGTGGCGAGCGCAGAGAGGAAGTAGGCGATCTCGCCGATGTCGTTTTTGGTGGGGGCGGCCTTCATCATGATCTCGGCGTCGAAGCCCGAGCCGGCGATGATGATGAAGCCGTGGCGCTTCTCGTTGCCGTTCTCGTCGAGCCAAAAGAGCTCGCCCATGTCGACTTTGACCGTGCGACCGGCACGGCAGGCCTTGGCGAGCGCCGCCGCCTCGGGGGCATTGCCGATGTTGTTAAAGAACAGGCAGGCTGTGCCGGAGGGGAAGACGAGCGTGGGGACACCGCACCCGCGCATCTGGTCGAGCACGTTGGAGACGGTGCCGTCGCCGCCCGAAACGACCACGCGATCAAACTCGCGCACGTCTGCCACGGCGTCCTCGGGCTCCATGCCATCGCCGATAAAACGCATCACGACCTCGTCGCCGCCCTGCGCGAGGGCGTGCATGAATGCGTAGATTTCATCTGAGCTGGGGCCCGATGCCGGGTTGTGGATGATAAGGCAGCGCATACTTACGTTCCCGTTCTGTGACTAACCGAGTATAGTTGTAAGGCAATGCCGATATCCTACCCGTGTTTTTCGGGCCTAACCTTATTCGATGGGTTGATATGTACATTTCCACACATCAGGCTCTACTCGACTTTTGCCAGCGCGCCCGTGAGTTCGACGCGATTGCCGTCGATACCGAGTTTTTGCGCGAGCGCACGTTCCATCCGCGTCTGTGCTTGGTTCAGATTGCCACCCCTGCTGAGAGCGTCGCGGTCGATCCCCTGGTAATCGACGACCTATCGCCGCTGGCCGAGCTTATGGCAGACGAGAGCGTGACTAAGGTCTTCCACGCCTGCTCGCAGGATATGGAGGTTATGCTCCATACCGTGGGCGTGCTGCCACGACCGATTTTCGATACGCAGGTCGCCGCTGCCTTTTTGGGCGAGCGCCAGCAGATTTCGTATGGCGCGCTTGTTCAGACGTTTTGCGGCGTCTCGCTGCCCAAGACCGAGTCGCTGACCGACTGGTCGCGTCGCCCGCTGACCGATAAGCAGATTAAGTACGCGATTGATGACGTCAAGTACTTGATCGTCGCCTATACCGAGATGGTGAGTCGCCTGCGCGAGCTGGGCCGTGTGGACTGGGTGCTCGACGAGCTACGCCCGCTGGCTGACGAGTCGCACTATCGCGCCGACCGTCACGAGGCATTCCGCAAGGTCAAGCGCATCAACTCGTGTAGCCGCCACCAGCTGGGCATCGCACGCGAGCTCGCCGCCTGGCGCGAGGACCGCGCCGAGCGCCGTAACATCCCGCGCAAGTGGGTCATGTCCGACGACACGCTGCTTGCGCTCGTCAAGCGCAATCCCGTGCGCGTTGAGGAGTTCCGTAGCATTCGCGGTACCGATCAGTTGGGGGAGCGCGACGTGGACGGTGCGCTCATGGCCATCAAGCGTGGCGCAAGCTGCCCGCACGATCGCCTGCCGCTCATGGTGCGCGGGCATCGCCAGATCTCTCCGGAGTTGGAGAGCGTGACGGACCTGATGTATGCGCTCATTCGCCTAGTTGCCGAGCGCTCGGGCGTGGCGACCTCGGTCATTGCCTCGCGCGATGACCTGGCCGACTATATTGAGCACCCCGAGCAGAGCCCCCTGCGCGAAGGCTGGCGCTTTGAGCTTGTGGGCTCGCGTCTGGACGATCTGCTCTCGGGCAACATGGGGCTCACCGTGAAGGACGGCAAAATCGAGCTTTTATAGTTACGCGGTTTTACCAAACGCTGCAAACGTTCTAGAGCAGCAATGCCAAAACATCGATGGCGTCTCGTTGGCTGGGCGAGTGGGTAGAATGCCTCCAACGTGTAACTCGATTCGGAGGAATTCGCATGCCTTATTACTATGGATACGGCTTTGGCATCGACCCGCTGTACCTGCTGGTTGTTCTTGTCTGCACGGTGCTTGGCCTTGCCGCACAGAACTATATCAACTCGACGTACAAAACCTGGTCCAAGGTTCGCTCGGACGGCGATACGGGTGCCACGGTCGCTCGCCGCATGCTCGATGCCAACGGTTGTAACGCCGTGGGTATCAAGGGTGTCGCTGGCGAGCTCACCGACCATTACAACCCGCAGGACAACAACCTGTATCTGTCGGATGCCAACCGTTCGGGCGGTTCGGTCGCAAGCGTTGCCGTCGCCTGCCACGAGGCGGGCCATGCCGCCCAGCGTCAAAGTGGTTATGCCATGATGAAGGTACGCACCGCCCTCGTGCCGGTCGTCAACTTTACCCAGAACACTTGGACCATCGTGTTGCTCATGGGTCTGTTTATGAACATCGCGGGACTCACGACCCTCGCGCTGATCTTCTTCTCGTTTAGTGTGTTGTTCCAGTTGGTTACGCTGCCGGTCGAGATTGATGCCAGCCGCCGCGCCGTGGCGTATATCGAGCAGTCGGGTATGAGCTCCAAGCAGGTCAACGGTGCCAAGAAGGTCCTGACGGCAGCCGCGCTTACCTATGTTGCCGCAGCGCTCACTTCGATCATTCAGCTGCTCTATCTTATGGCTCGCTACAACAGAAACTCCAACCGATAACAAATTGGCTTGACAGGCGCCGCGGGGATTTGTGTCCCCGCGGCGCTGTACTATGTGTGGGACTTGAATTTGCACAGGGCTGGAGCCCGTGTGCACGATGACGAAAGGAGGCTGCGTGGCAGGCTGGAATCTAACCGGCAACAGCGTTTCCGCCGAGTTTGACGGCTCGGACGAGCAGGAGCGCAAGGAGCTCAGCGTGAGCCAGGCGGTGGAGATCGCCGCTGGCGCGCTCGATGCCATTCCGCAGCTGAGCGTCCTGGGCGAGGTCACGGGCTTTCGTGGCCCCAATGCCCGAAGCGGCCACTGCTACTTCCAGATCAAGGACGACTCGGCTGCCGTCGATTGCATCATCTGGAAGGGTGCCTATCTTAAGCGCACCTTCGACTTGCGCGACGGTATGCAGGTGAGCTTTAAGGGCAGCTTCAATCTCTATAAGCCCACGGGCCGTATGAGCTTTGTCGCCCGTTCGTTCTCGCTGGCGGGGGAGGGCCTGCTGCGTCAGCAGGTGGCACAACTGGCCGAAAAGCTGCGTCGCGAGGGCCTGATGGACGAGGCGCGCAAACGTCGCATTCCGGTGTTTTGCTCACGCGTGGCGGTCGTCACCTCGCTTTCGGGCGCCGTGATCGACGACGTCAAGCGTACGCTGCGCCGTCGCAACCCACTTGTCGAGCTCGTTTGCGTGGGTGCCAAGGTCCAAGGCGAGGGCGCGCCGGCGGAGCTTATTGAGGGTCTGCGCCGCGCCGCTGCCATCACGCCCGCGCTCGATTGCATTTTGCTCGTGCGCGGCGGCGGTTCCTTCGAGGACCTCATGACCTTCAACGACGAGGACCTTGCCCGTGCGGTAGCGGCTTGCCCCGTGCCTGTGGTGACGGGCATTGGCCATGAGCCCGATACCTCGATCTGCGACATGGTGAGCGACCGTCGCGCTTCCACGCCCACGGCGGCGGCAGAATCCGTGGCACCGGCTATGACAGAGCTGGCGGATGTGCTCGAGACGCGCCGTCAGCGCCTAGGTGCTGCGATGGCTTCGATGATCGGGTCGGATCAGGTCGATCTGGAGATGCTCGATCAGCGTGGTCGGCGTGCCTGGGATACCTATACGGCGCGCTTGGGCGATGCGCTCGATGCGGCCGCGTGCCGCCCGTGCCTGAACGATCCAACGTTTATGGTCGAGCGTCGCGAGTCGGAGCTTGCCCTGACCGCTGACCGCCTGTCGGGCGCCATTGCGCGCTCGGTCGGGGTGTTCCGTTCGAACTATGAGCGCCTGCCCGAGCGCTTGGTCGCAAGCACCTCGGGGCTCGATGGCAAGCGCCATGCGCTCACGCTCGCGAGTTCCCGTCTGGAGCAACAGGGACGCACGATGTTGAGCAAACCCGCGTCCGACTTGGGTCGCGCAGCGGCCTCGCTCGATGCCCTGTCACCGCTCAAAGTGCTTGCCCGCGGCTACTCCATCGCATACAGCGATGGCGGCGTGGCTACGAGCGCTAAGACTTTTAAGCCCGGTGACGCCATCCGCGTGCGTATGGCGGATGGTAACGTGGCAGCAACCGTCGATACGGTTGAGTAGACCGCGTTTCATTGTGATAGACCTTTAGGAAAGGAAACAGATATGGCAGAGAAGACCCCGGTCGAGCAGCTTACGTACAAGCAGGCCTCGCAGGAGCTGGAGCTCATTATCCGCAGCCTGGAGTCGGGCGACATGGAGCTCGAGGAATCGCTCGAGAGCTACACCCGCGGCGTCGAGCTTCTCAAGAGCCTGCGTACCCGCCTGGCTGATGCCGAGCAGAAGGTCTCGGTGCTCCTTAAGGATGTCGACGGCAACGACGTGCTCGCCGACGGCGAAGCCGCCAACATCGACGACAACCTCTCGTTCTAACCATCCCGCAGCCCACTTTGGGGTAGTCTTTTTGGGACGGGGCTTTTTTGACTACCTCTTGTCGGCTGCCTCGCCGAGCACTTGCGTTTGCGAGAAAGTAGTCAAAAAAGCCCCGTCC
>UROZ01000107.1 GCA_900549655.1 uncultured Collinsella sp. | reverse complement strand
CCACGTGGTAGCTATTGTAGCGTTAGATGCTTGTCGAGAGCTCCTCTGAACACCTCGTGGGCAAAAAGTGGCAAATATGAGTACTGCCACCAATTTAGTAGCAGCAAAATCGAGAGCAAATTGCTTACTTTAAGCGATTCGAAGAGGTTGAAAGCCGTCAAACGCCCTTTAAAGGGGGTTAGATAAATTGATTGTGAGCCCATTTTTACTCAGAACAGGCCGAAAAATATGACACCTCTTTTGCAACAGTACTCATATTTGGCATTTTTTGCCCACAGAGTCCAAAATCCATGCCCCAAAACACAAAAAGAGGGGCCTCGTAAGACCCCTCCCTAGGAAAGGGAATCGATTTATTCCACAGCCGTAGATTAATCCTAGCCGCTACTCCATCATATCGAGGACGGAAGGGCGAAGCTCGTTCTCGGCGGCCTCGGGATCGGTCTCGCGCAGGCGGTTGATATAGCGGTTGTACCACATCACGGCAAGGCCCAGGAAGACAACCACGCCGCCAACGTTGTAGACCAGCGTCAGCCACAGCGGCTGATCGAGCGGAATGGTGCCGCAAATAAGCACGAAGCAGAAGACCACAAGCAGGAATGCAGCAACGACCAGGCCAAAGCTGCGCGAGCCCATGCGGAAGCCACGGGGAGCAGCATCGAAGTTCTTACGCAGCATAAAGTAGGCAAGCAGGATCAGCAGCGGCGGGAGCAGAGCGGTGGCAGCCGTCATGTTGGTGACAATCATGAGCAGGTCGTCGAGGTTACCAGAGCCCAGGGCCGGGATGATCAGGATGGGGACGACGATGGCGAACTGCAGCCAGGCAGCGCGGGCAGGAATGCCGTGCTCGTTGAGCTCGACGATCTTGCTACCAAAGACGCCCTTGGGGATCTCGGTGAAGAAGACCTTGATGGGAGCGGAGGTCCACATCATGAGGGAACCCAGCGTAGCGGCGAGAAGGATCAAGCCGATGACGCGCGTGGACACTTCCATAGGAATGCCAAAGTGGGCAAAGACAGCGCCGAACACGTCGAAGATGCCGGTGGAGATGGCAACGCCGCCCTCGGGAATGAACAGGTTGACCAGCAGCGAAGCGCCTGCATACAGAAGGCCGATGGTCAGGCCGGCGATAACGACGGTGCGCACGAAGGCCTTGACGCCGCCCTTAAGGTCGTTAAGGAACACGCCGACAGACTCAGCGCCGCCAACGCCCTGGATGATCCAGGCAAGCGTACCGAAGAAGCCCCACATAGTGGCGAAGTTGCTCATGTCGGGAGCCATGTTAGCGGGAGTAGGAGCCGTAGCGAACTCAACGCCGCCAAAGGCAGCAGCCAGGGACAGCAGGATGAACACGGCGGTCAGGCCGAGAGCCGCGGTCGAACCGAAGGAGGAAATGGAGCCGATCCACTTAGCGCCCTTGGTCGAAACCCACGTGGCGATAGCAAAGACGACGATCTCGATAATGGTGATCCACAGCTGCGAAAGCTCGGCGTTGGCACCAAAGAACACGTAGCTCGCGTAGATGATGACGTTGGGCAGGACGGACGCAAAGAAGAACAGGTTAACGAACCAGTAGCTAAATGCCGTCAGGAACGCCCAGCGACCACCCATCGAGGTCTTAACCCATGCGTACACGCCAGACTCGGAGTCCTTGTTGAGGCCGACGAACTCGGCGGTAACCAGGGTATAGGGGACAAAGTACAAAAGCGTGGCGAAAAAGAACGACGGCGCTGCTGCCAAGCCGATGGCCGCGTTGTTGTTGATGATGTTCTTGATACCGAACACGGCGGCGACCGTCATGCCCAGCAGAGCGAACGAACCAATCGTTCCTCGTTTTTCAGAGCTCATAAGCCCTCCCAATCATCTGTTAAATGTCATCTAATACCGTCCGAGCTGCAAGTGCAAACACGGACGGCGCACCTGCTAAGGGGAATGGGGAAAAGGGAGTCAACAAAGCCATCCCCCCTAACGGCACGAAGCAAACGTCCAAACGGACGAATACTACTTGTTGGGGAAGGAATAACCTTCGACCGTCACGTGCAGTACCACGACGCGGGGATCCGAAGCCTCGGCGATAACACAGTAGGCCTCGTCAATTTCGACGACGGCAACGCCGCCGGCGGGAATCGTCACGGTCTCCCCCGTACCCTCAAAGCGCTCGCGATCGTCGATATCACTGTAAGCGCGCGTACAGGTAAGATCGGCCTTGGAAGCCACCTCGACGGTCAGATCGCCGTCGAGCGGGGCGAGCACGGCATGGTAGCGACGGTGACCGACCAGATCGGCAGTAGCCGCCTCGTGGGCGTTCACCCACCAATACACCAGCGAATCGCCGATAGAGTAGGCCACGTCGTGCTGCAAATCGGAAACGCCATCGAGCGCCTGTCCGGTACGCATCCACTTCTTGACCGACTTCATCTGGGCGTCGAAATCGACACGCGAGTTAAAGACATGCATGACTTATGCCTCCTTAATGGGTGCCAGCGCCTGAGCCAAATCAGCAGACGTCAGCGGTCGCAGGGACACCTCAAAGCTGAAGCTCTCAAAACGAGTGCGATAGGAATCGAGCACCTCGGAACCCCAAGAGTTCGAACCAAGGCCAAGCAGCTGGTCGTTGATGTTGACCGTGACCGTGTCGCCCGGAACAAGGTCGTAGACGTGTTTGGCGTTATCGATGGCCTCGCAGCTATAGGGCCATGCTGAGAACGAGAACGGGTTGGAGGCGGCGTCGGCTGGACGGGTCACCAGCACGCCGTCACCGTGGCTAGAGCGCAGGGCAACCCAGCGGGTGCCCTCGCGGTTGGCGCAGTCCTGAGGCATAACGTAGGGCGTGAACATGTCGTCGACCGTAGTGCGGTAATGACCGACCGGGTTGGCGCGCAGCGAGTCCGGATAGTTCTCGCCCGGGCCGTGGCCATACCACTCGACGGCACGATCACAACCGGGAACCTCGAAGGAGATGCCGATGCGCGGGATAATGTCCGAATAGTCGCCGTAGGGCTCTCCGGAAACCTTGAGGTCGACGCGACCACTCGGAAGCACGGTGTAGACGAGCTCGACGCGCATGCCGAACGCGCGGACGGGAGGAGCGATACGCTGGCTCACGGTAACGACGACCGCATTGCCGTCCTGCTTCCAAGAAACCTTGCGGGTGGACGTCTGCATCACATCGATGAAGTTGTCCTTCCACAGGGAGTCATACTCCTGGGCGTGGTTATCGACGAGCGGATGCCAAAAACCAACCTGGGGACCGGAGGTCATGACGTCGCGGCCGGATGCCTTCCACTCGCTCACGGTACCGTTGACCTTGCTGAAGGTCAGCTCGCCGTTGAGGGAGTGAATGCGAATCTCCTGCTCGGTCTCCTCGACCGTAAGCTCAGGACGAGTGGGAGCCGCAATGGCCGGCGCCGGATGGTTTGCGATGGCAAACTGGCTTGCACCCAGTTGGAACATCGGCTCGCACCAGGCGTGAGCAGCCATGGTGTAGGCATGCACGGTCAGCAGGGTCTCGCCCACCGCGGCCTCGCGAATCACCAGCGGAAGCTGGACGGACTCGCCGGGGGCAACCGCGCCGGGCACGAGCGTCTTGCGGCAGACCACATCGCCGTCCACCAGGGTCTCGGCCGACAGGCAAACATCCTCGAGGGTGGTAAACCAACGCTTGTTGGTGACGGTCAACTCGCCTGCCTCGGCGTCATAAGCCATGCGGACCGGGCAGATGACCTGGCCGTACTCGGTAAGGCCCGGGCTCGGCTGCTGCCAAGGGAACACCATGCCATCGATGCAGAAGTTGCTGTTGTTGGGGTAATCGCCGTTGTCGCCACCATACATATCGTAGGCAACGCCGTCCTCGGTCACAGCAGCCAGACCGTGGTCGCACCATTCCCAGATAAACTGGCCTTGGATGCAATCCCAGCGATCGAAGACCTCCTGATACTCGGACAGGCCTCCGGGGCCGTTGCCCATGGAGTGACCGTACTCGCAGTTGATGCGCGGCTTGGGGAACGGATGCTCACCAAAGTCGTTCATCTGCGACACACGGGAGTACATCGTGGAAATGACGTCGACGGTATCGGCGTTGCGGTCCTCCTCGTAGTGGACCGGACGACCATCGAGCTCGTGAGCCTTGGCGTACATCGCGCGGATGTTGCAGCCATAGCCGCTCTCGTTGCCCAGCGACCACATGATGATGCACGCGTGGTTGCGCTCCTGCATCACCAGGCGCTCAATACGGTCGACGTAGGCCGGCTCCCATGCCGGGTCGTCGGTAACCAGGGCGATGTTGCCGATATTCTCGAAGCCGTGGCTCTCCATATCGGTCTCGGCGACCAGCATGATGCCATACTCATCACACAGCTCGTAGAAGCGCGGGTCATTGGCATAGTGAGAGGTGCGCACTGCGTTGATGTTGTGCTGCTTCATGAGCTCCAGGTCGCGGCGCATGCGATCGAGGCCCACGGCGCGGCCCTTGTGATCGTCGTGATCGTGGCGGTTGACGCCATGCATTTTAAAGTAAGTGCCGTTGAGGTAGATATGATTGCCCTCGACCGTCACCTCGGCAAGACCCTGGCGATGCGGGACGTACTCGCTCACCTTGTCGTCGTCGTAGACCTCAAACGTAAGATCGTAGAGGAAGGGGTCCTCGGGATTCCAGAAGTGGGCATCGGTCACGCTGCACTCGGCATGGCTGTCGACGCACTCACCCGTAGCCACCACGTTCTCGCCATCGCTGAGCGTAAACACAACGCGGGAAGCGCCCTCGGCAACCGTATCGAGCGTGATCAGAGCGGCATCGCCCTCGCGGTGCGTGCGGAACCTAAAGTCGACCAGGTGCGCGGCGGGACGCTGCATAAGGTACACATCGCGGAAGATGCCCGAGGCCCACCACATGTCCTGATCCTCGATGTAGCTGCCATCGCTGTACTGCAGGACCTTGACCGCAAACAGGTTGTCGCCCTCGACGAGCGCGTCGGTCACGTCGAACTCGGCAGACAGGCGCGAACCCTTGGTCATGCCGATATACTGACCGTTGACGTACAGCTCGCCATAGCTCTCGATGCCGTCGAAGCGAATGATCTCGCGAGCGCCGGCAGGAACGGCGGGGAGGTTGACGATGCGCTGGTAGACGCCCGTGGGGTCGTCGGAGGGAACGAACGGCTGATCAACCGGGAACGGGAAACCCTCGTCGGTGTAGGCAAGGTTGCCATAGCCGTCCACCTGCCACAGGTGCGGAACCTCCACGTGATCCCACTCGGGCTTGTACGTGGAGAGTTCCTCGTTGGAGACGGCAGCGGGGCCCTCAAAGAGGCGGAACTGCCACGAGCCGGACAGCTGGACAAACCCGCGCGACAGCTCGCGGCTGTACGTTGCAGCGAGATCGGCGGTCTCGTAACCCATAAAGTACGCATGGGGTGCCAGACGGTTCCTGTGGGTGAGCGCTTGGTTTTCCCAATCGTTAATGGCGTCCATGGTGATGCTCCTTCATCATCGTAGTGATTCTTGTGCAACCGGTTGTCCTTATCTTACGGGCGATGTAAAAAACTGTGCAACCGGTTGTCCGCTGAACGGTCGATTTGGCAGGGTTAACGGTGCAACCGGTTGTACAATCGCAACACTTATGTCACCCTGAGTATCGAAACTCAGCACAAGACATCGTTCTTAAGCTCGTAGGCAACCTCCACGCCCGCTGATATCTCACCCACACGAGACGTATTCGATTTCGGCTTGGTTGCAAAACGACACCGGTCACCGGATATCATGAACGCTGTTCAGGCGCACTATAGTAAGCTGTATCCGCACCAACCCGTATCAGCGACAACATCGACCGCATTCTCCAGGAGACGCCATGACCCAACCAGTTCGCACCGCACCTACGCTTGCCGAGGTTGCCGCAGCTGCCGGCGTGTCGCGCTCCACGGCATCGCGCGCTCTCAACGATTCGCCCCGCATTAGCGAGGAAACCAAAAAGCGCGTCCGCGCGGCGGCCAAGGAAGTCAATTTTGTCCCCAACGCTCGTGGCCGAGCGCTCGCTGTCGGGCGCACGGAAATCATCGCCGTGCTCGTGACCGAGCCCCTAAGTGAACTCTTCAGCGACCCCACCTATAGCGAGTTTTTGAGCGGCATTACCGAGGAACTGTCGGAGTCGTCCTATCTGCCCGTTATCTTGCAGGCGTCTTCTACGCATGAGCGCAACCGCGCACGCGAGCACTTTGAGCGCCGCTCGTTCGACGCCGTGATCGACGTCTCCCCCTACAAGGGCAGCGAGCTGCTCGAGGTGCTGCGCGAGCTGGGCGTACCCACCGTGTTGTGCGGCCAGCTCGAGGGCCACCCCTATCGCGATGTGTTCTCGACAGTCTACTCTGACGACGAAGAGGGCGGACACTTTGCGGCACTCGCCATGAAGGAACGCGGGCGCAAAGATATCGTCGCCGTGTTGGGACCGCAAGACAACCCCGCTGTTGTCGACCGCCTGCGCGGCTACCGTGCCGTCTTGGGCGAAGACCTCCCAGACGCAAACGTTATCTATACCGGCTGGAACAACGGAGACGGCTATCAGGCCATGCACCAGATCCTCGCGCGCGAGATTGCTTTCGATGGCGTGCTCTGCGGATCGGACCGTATCGCGGCTGGCGTCATCACCGCGCTCAACGAGGCAGGCCTATCCGTTCCTGCGGACGTTTCTGTCGTCGGCTTCGACGATCACGAGATTGCGGCGCGCTGTGTCCCCGCGCTCACGACCGTCCGTCAGCCCCTGCGCGAAGAAGGCCACATGGCCGCCAACATTGCGCTCGACATGATCAAGGGTGCCGAGCCCACCACCTCCGTGATGCACATGCAGCTGATCCAGAGAGACTCGCTATAAGAAACTGGGGGCAGGCTTTCCGCCAGACAGTTGTTGCGGAAAGCCTGCCCCATTATTTTGCCGAATTCTGGGTCGCGCTTTCCCAGAGGAC
>UROZ01000106.1 GCA_900549655.1 uncultured Collinsella sp. | reverse complement strand
CGATAACTTATATATCAACGCAATAAACCCGAGCGCGAGGGCGTTTGGGTTTATTATTGAAGCGTATGTAACCTGGCGGCGCCACACCGCCTGTTAGTAGGGAGACACATGAACGTTCTGGTCGTCAACGCAGGATCTTCGACCCTTAAGTATCAGGTCATCGATACCAAGTCCCACAAGGTGTCCGCAAAGGGCTCCTGCGAGCGCGTCTGCTTTACCGGCGGTACCTTCACCCACGCTGCCAACGGTTCCAAGAAGGTGACCGAGAACATCGAGTTCCCCGACCACAAGGTCGCCATCGAGGTCGTCCTGAAGGACCTCGAGGCCAACGGCGTCAAGATCGAGGGCATCGGCCACCGTATCGTTCAGGGTGGTTGGTACTTTGGCGACTCCTCCCTCGTCGACGAGGACGTCCTCGCCAAGATTCGCGAGGTCGCTCCGCTCGCCCCGCTGCACAACAACCCCGAGGCCAACGTTATCGAGTACTGCCTGGAGCAGTATCCCGATCTGCCCAACGTCACGGTCTACGACACCGCTTTCCACTTCAATATGCCCGAGGTCGCCAAGACCTACGCCCTGCCCAAGGACGTCTGCGACAAGCTGCACATCCGTAAGTACGGCGCCCACGGCACCAGCTACCGCTACATTTCCAAGAAGGTTGCTGAGATGACCAACGGCGAGGCCCGCAAGGTCGTCGTGTGCCACATCGGCTCCGGCGCTTCCCTGTGCGCTATCGAGGACGGCAAGTGCATGGACACCACCATGGGCCTCACCCCGCTCGACGGCGTCATGATGGGCACCCGCTGCGGCTCCATCGACCCGGCTACCGTGTGTTACCTGCAGCGCGAGGGCGGCTACACCTTCGACGAGGTCGACGAGATGATGAACAAGAAGTCCGGCCTTTTGGCTGTGACCGGCGGCAAGACCAACGACTGCCGCAACGTCGAGGAGCTCGCCGCCGCTGGTGACCCCGAGGCTCAGCTCGCTTTCGACATGTTTGTCTACAAGATTGCCGCCAAGGCTGCCGAGATGGCTACTTCCATGTGCGGCATGGACACCCTGGTCTTTACCGCCGGCATCGGCGAGCATGCTCCGGCCGTTCGCGCTGGCGTGGCCGATCGCTTGGCCTTTATGGGTGTCAAGATGGATCACGCCCGCAACGCCCTGCGTGGCGACGGCGCTTGGTGCCTGTCCGCCAAGGATTCCAAGGTCAAGATTTTCGTCATCCCCACGGACGAGGAGTTCATGATCGCTTCCGACGTCGAGCGCATCGTCAACGGCAAGTAATTGCAAGAGGGGAGGGGCTGGACGACCGAGCGCCGTTCGGCCCCGCTTTTGTGCTCGTTGGGCGATATGCCTGATAGCTATTTATCAAAGTGTGATAACTTCTTATTAAAATGCGGCCGCTTTAAGGGGTCTGCGCCGACCGTATCGCACTGCAAAGGAGTCTCATGAACGTACTTGTTGTCAACGCCGGTAGCTCAAGCCTTAAATATCAGCTTTTGGATACCGATACCCGCGAGGTTTTCGCCAAGGGCAACTGCGAGCGTATCGGTTCGGACATGGGCATCTTTGGCCACTCCGAGAACGGTGGCGCCAAGCAAACCGAGGAGGTTCCCTTCCCCGATCATCGCAGCGCCATTGCGCGCGTGCTCGAGGAGCTCGAGAAGACCGACTTTACGATCGATGGCATTGGGCATCGTATCGTTCAGGGCGGCTGGCACTTCGATGATTCCGCAGTTGTCGACGACGAGGTTATGGCCAAGATTCTTGAGGTGGCACCGCTTGCTCCGCTGCACAACTACGGCGAGGCCGCGGCGATTGAGTATTGCCGTGAGAAGTATCCGGAGCTGCCCAACGTGGCGGTCTTCGACACCTCGTTCCACATGACCATGCCCGAGGTTGCCTACACTTACGCCCTGCCCAAGGACGTGTGCGACAAGTGCCACGTGCGCAAGTACGGCGCGCACGGTACGAGCCACCGTTACGAGTGGATGATGGCCAAGGAAATCCTGGGCTCGCGCTGCCATCGCCTGCTTTCGTGCCATCTGGGCAACGGTGCTTCGCTTGCCGCCATTGAGGACGGTGTGTGCCGCGATACCACGATGGGCCTCACGCCGCTTGACGGCCTGATGATGGGCACCCGTTGCGGTTCCATCGACCCGGCCACCGTGTGCTACCTGCAGCGCGAGGGCGGCTACAGTTACCAGGAAGTCGACGACATGATGAACAAGCAGTCCGGTCTGCTTGCCATCTCGGGCATCTCCAACGACGCCCGCGACATCCGTACGCGCGCCTCCGAGGGTGACGAGCGCTGCCTGCTCGCCTTCGATATGTTCGCCTACAAGGCCATGCAGCAGGCCGGCTCCATGATCGCCTCCATGGCGGGCGTGGACACCATTACCTTTACCGCCGGCATCGGCGAGAACGACTGGTCGATCCGCAAGGCCTTCTGCGACTGCTTTGAGTGGCTGGGCGTGCGCATCGACAACAATAAGAACCGCGAGGCCGTGGGCAACGGCCCGCAGGTCATCAGCGCCGCCGGCTCTTCCGTCACGGTCATGGTCATCCCCACAGACGAGGAATACATGATCGCCCACGACGTCGAGCGTCTAACCAAGAACAACTAACGCGCGCATTTGCAAGTAGACGAAAGGTCTCCAGAGCAACAGCTCCGGAGGCCTTTTTACTAGCAGGCGGAAATTCCAGTCCCAAAGTGATCGCCACCAGCAACGCCTGCGCTCCCAACAACGGCACCCATCCGTTCAGATTTTTCAGCCCCAGCTCGTAGTCAAGCCGCCGTCCATTCCAGATGCCCTGAATGCTACGTGACGGCAGAAGGCCGCACGGGCTAACCCCTGAAAACAATCCGCAGACCAGAAACGCCCCCGTTCGTAGCTCCGGAGGAGCAGAACGGGGGCGTTTCATTGGTCGAGGACGTTTTCAGGGGTTAGCCCGTGCGGCCTTCGGGCGAGTGCATCCGCTACTCAGCCATCTGAGCCTGGACGGCGGTGATGGCCACGACACCCACGATGTCGTCGGCAGAGCAGCCGCGCGACAGGTCGTTAACCGGCTTGGCGATGCCCTGCAGGATGGGGCCGTAGGCGTCAGCGCCAGCGAAGCGCTGGACCAGCTTGTAGCCGATGTTGCCAGCCTCGAGGTCGGGGAACACGAGCACGTTGGCCTTACCGGCGACGGAGGAGCCGGGAGCCTTGAGCTGGGCGACGGTGGGGACGATAGCGGCATCGAGCTGCAGGTCGCCGTCGATGGCGAGCTCGGGAGCCTTCTCCTTGCAGAACTTCACGGCCTCCTGGACCTTCTTGGCGACCTCGCCACCGGCGGAGCCCATGGTGGAGTAGGAGAGCATGGCCACGTGCGGCTCAACGTTGCCCATGAAGGTGGACCAGGAGTGGGCCGAGGCGATGGCGATCTCGGAGAGCTCGTCGGAGGACGGGTTGATGTTGAGGCCGCAGTCGGCGAAGATCAGCGTGCCGTCAGTACCGAACTGCGGAGTGTCAGTGCACATCACGAAGAAGGCCGAGACCAGCTTGGTGCCCGGGGCGGTCTTGAGGATCTGCAACGCGGGGCGCAGGGTGTCGGCGGTGGAGTGGCAGGCGCCGGAGACCAGGCCGTCGGCATCGCCCATCTTGACCATCATGGTGCCAAAGTAGGTGGCGTCCATCACCTGGGCGCGAGCCTGCTCGATGGTGACACCCTTCTTGGCGCGGAGCTCGGCAAACTTCTGCGCGTACTCCTCGTGCTTCTCGGCATTGCGCGGGTCGATGACGGTAGCGCCGGGAACGTTGATCTCGTCGGGGTTGCCCAGGATGACGATCTTTGCCAGGCCCTCCTCGATGATCTTGGTGGCAGCGACGATGGTGCGCGGATCCTCGCCCTCGGGCAGGACGATCGTCTTAAGGTCGGCCTTGGCGGCAGACTTCATACGGTTTAGGAAATCGCTCATGTTACTCCTTACAAGCGTTTCGCTAAGCTCCAGGCGCCCGGCTGTTCACGAATAAACCCGCTGCTAGCGGGTTTACCTTTCAATTATGTTCGCCGCGGTGCTTGAGCTTTCCTTGTGTGGCAAGCTCATTATAGGACGCATTAGCGCTATAATCGCTCTGATAAATATGTCTCGAAGAATGTTCGAGAAAAGCCCAGCTAACGAGCCCGTGGCTTTTGACAAGGAGTATCGATGCAGATTACCTCAGGCCTGCCTGAAGGCTTTAACGCCGGCGCGTACGACATGATCGTTGTCGGCGCCGGTTATGCCGGTGCCGTTTGCGCCCGCCGTCTTGCCGAAACCATCGGCTATCGTGTTGCCGTTTTGGAGCGCCGTAGCCACATTGCGGGCAATGCCTTCGACTGCACTGACGAGGCCGGGATCCTGGTCCACGAGTATGGTCCGCATATCTACCATACCTTTAACGAGCGCGTGCATAACTTCCTGTCGCGCTTTACCAAGTGGACGGACTACCAGCACAAGGTGCTCGCCAACATCAACGGTACCCTTATGCCCGTGCCCTTTAACCATGCGAGCCTTAAGCTTGCCTTTGGCGATGAGCGCGGCGAGGAGCTGTACCAAAAGCTCGTGGAGACCTTTGGCAAGGACGTCAAGGTGCCCATCATGGAGCTGCGCAAGAAGAACGACCCGGATCTTGCCGAGGTCGCCGATTACGTCTACGAGAACGTCTTTTTGCATTACACCATGAAGCAGTGGGGCCAGACGCCCGATCAGATCGACCCCTCGATCACCGGCCGCGTCCCCGTCTTTGTGGGCGATGACGATCGCTACTTCCCGCAGGCTCCTTTCCAGGGCATGCCGCAGGACGGCTATACCGCGCTGTTCGAGCATATGCTCGATCATGATCTGATTGATGTGTTCTGCGACGTGGACGCCCGTGACCTCTTTGAAATCGACGAGACCACCGTCAAGATTGACGGCAAGGTCTATGGTGGTGAGATCGTCTACACCGGTCCACTCGACGAGCTGTTCAACCTCGACCTGGGCGCGCTGCCGTACCGCACGCTCGATATGAAGTTCGAGACGCTCGATATGGATCAGTTCCAGCCCGTGGGCACCGTCAACTACACCACGAGCGAGGACTACACGCGTATCACCGAGTTCAAGAACATGACCGGTCAGGTCCTGCCCGGCGAGACCACCATCATGAAGGAGTACTCCAAAGCCTATACGCCCGGCTCGGGTGAGACGCCGTACTACGCCATTCTTGAGCCCGAGAACCGTGAGCTCTACGAGCGCTATCTTGAGCGTGTCCAGAACCTGACGAACTTCCACCCGGTGGGTCGTCTGGCCGAGTATCGTTACTACGATATGGACGCCGTGACCAATTCCGCCCTCGATCTTTCGGATGAGATTATCGCCTGCCATGCATAAAGTCATAACATTCGGTATTCCCTCGTATAACGCCGCCAAGGACATGGACCATTGCATCACCTCCATCTTGGAGGGGAGCAATTACGCTACCGATATCGAGATTATCGTGGTGGACGACGGATCCAAGGACGAGACGGCCGCCAAGGCCGACGAGTGGGAGGCCCGTTATCCTGGAATCATCCGCGCGGTGCACCAGGAGAATGGCGGCCACGGCATCGCCGTTCTTTCGGGCCTGCGCGAGGCGCAGGGCACCTACTACAAGGTTGTCGACTCGGACGACTGGCTCGACGGTGCGGCGCTTTCGACCATGCTGTCGATTTTGCGTGGCTTTGAGGAGCGCGACCAGCGCGTCGACCTGTTTATCTCGAACTACGTGTACGAGAAGGTTTACGAGGGCACGCATACCGCTATTGGCTACAAGTTTGCCCTGCCGCGCAAAAAGATTTTCTCTTGGGACCAGATCGGACACTTCCGTCCCGATCAAAATCTGCTCATGCACAGCCTGTGCTATCGCACCGATGTACTGCGCGAGTCCAATCTGCCTATGCCGGCACACACGTTCTACGTGGATAATATCTACGCATACGTGCCGCTGCCGCGCTGCAAGACCATGTACTACGCCGACATCGACCTCTATCGCTACTTTATCGGTCGCGAGGGCCAGAGCGTCAATGAGGCTACGATGGTCAAGCGTCTGGGTCAGCAGTTCCGCGTAACGCGCATCATGATGGAATCGTTCCACCTGTACCAGGACGTCGAGTCCTCGCGTCTGCGTTCGTACATGATGGGCTACTTCACCATGATGATGGCGATTTGCTCGGTGCTCACCAAGCTTTCCGAGGAAGATTGTGCCGATGAGCGCCTGAAGACGCTGTGGAAGGACCTGAAGGAGTACGACGAGCGCATGTATCGTCGCGCTCGCTACGGCGTGGTCGGATTCTTTACCAACCTGCGTGGACGGGCCGGAGACAAAACCACACTCGGCCTATACCATCTTGCCTCAAAGATCTTCAAATTCAACTAACTGTTGAGTAATCGCTGCTGATAGGTTGACTGGGCCCCTTGGCCTTTAGTTTGCTACTGCGAACAGTCCTGCTCGCACGGAAAGCACATTTAGTGCTTTCCGGCTCGTGCGGAACTTGTATCAAACTAAAGGCCAAGGGGCCTTTGCTATAAGAATCGGTTGTCAGACTGCCTGAATTTGAAGATCTTGGACGCGCGGTACACAGGGGCCTGGGCTGAAAAGATCTTAGTTGGTAGTCGGTTGGGGACGGGCGGGCGTTACGTTTGTCGCGAGTTCCGCATGCAAAGAAGGCCACTTAATGTGGCCTTCGTCTTGCATAGGACTGTAGAGCAGCAAACGTAACGCCCGCCCGCCTCCGACCGACGGTCGAGTGGATTACTTCGCGGCACCCGGGATGCCGTGGGAGGTTTTGGCGGTTTTGGCTCCGTTTACGATGGCGGTCTGTAGGGCCCTTACGGCGAGCATGCCCAGCAGGTCTAGGGGTACGGTGGCGCTTGTCTGAGCGTCTAGTTTGCCGCTGGCGAGGGTGTAGATGGTGTCGCCGTCGTTGGTGGTGTGCGTGGG
>UROZ01000105.1 GCA_900549655.1 uncultured Collinsella sp. | reverse complement strand
CCGACTTGGCCGCCAAACTGCGCTCTGCCAAGGCAACGGCCGCTGAGGCGCGCGACGCCATGCACGATGCCCGCACCGCCCGCCATGCCGCTATCAAGGGCATCCATGATGCGCGGGCTGCTGCACGCCGCGAGGGGAAGCACGACGAGTAGTCGTCGCGCGCCCACAGCCATCCGGCTATAACAAAGCGGGGGCGGACGCTACTTCGGCGTTCGCCCCCGCTTATGTGCCGGTAGCTTTTTTAGCTCATCCCCCGTCACGACAGGCAAGCGCTTAGGAAGGCAAGCCATCGCGGTTGTTCGAGGTGGATGATATCGGTGGGAACTCCAGCGGGAGCGTGACCACCAAAGAGCAGGCCCGCGTCTGCCGGGTTGATAAGGCGCACGATCCATACGGCAACGACCAGCACGCACAGAACAATAACCGCAATGTCGATGCCGCGCTTTAGCTTGCTCGACGTCACCTCCTCGCGCACGAACGCGAGCACAAACGCAATCGGCACCACCCAAAACAGCGGATGGTAGGCAAAGGCCGCCGCAAAATCGAGGCGCAGTGCTGCCAGCCAGGCCCTCGTCATGCCACATCCCGGACAGGGAATGCCCGTCATCAGGCGAAACACGCAGCCGATATCGAGCAGGTAGAGTGCGAGCCAGGCGACAAAGAGCGCGCCGATGCAAGAAAGGGCGCGGCGAATGAGTTCCGCCGCGCCCTTATGTCCCTGGGAGCTGTTCACGCCGCTCTTATCGTTAGGCACGAGCGCCAAGACGGACGTTGTAAGCCGTTGCCATGGCATTGGTATTCTTGATGATGATGTTCATGGCAAAGATGGGGCCAAGGCCGCACAGCAGCGCGCCGACGATCTGCCACATAAGAACGGTGGTACCGTTCTCCTGGAACATCAGGCCATAGCGAGGAGCATTAGCCTGCAGGCGGTTACCGATCTTGTAGTACCAGTAGAGTGGGTAGAAGCCGCAGGTCACGAACGACAGCAGGATAAATGCTGCCAGACCCGGCGTGGAATCGCCGTCGTCCTGGCACATGACATTGATGTCGCGGGCGAGGCAATAGAGGAAGTAATATGAATAGATGCCGCAGGTCACGATGGAAAGCAGGAGCCAGCCGATCACGCCACGGTCGGTTTTAATCGGAGTATAGCCCATCGGGGCAGGTGCAGGCTGCTGAGCATACTGCTGCTGACCGGTGTACTGCTGCTGCCCGGCGTACTGCTGCTGAGGCTGAGGCTGAACTGCCTGAACCGGAGTGGGCTGAATCTGCGTGGGCTGCGGAGCAGGCTGGGGCTGAGGTGCAGGCTGCGGCGCGGGCTGCGGAGCAGGAGCAGCGGAAGCGGCACCGACGGCAGAACCGCAGACGGGGCAGAATTTGGCATCATCCGAAATGGGAGAACCACAAGTGGGACAGAACATAAGCCTCTCCTTTTCCTAAGGCGTTGCACGCCTTCAAACCTTACACGACTATGTTCTCAACAATAGCCGCGACGTTGTTGCGCAACATTGATCAATTTCCGAGAAATATTGCTGCAACCGTTTTCCCGGGCATTTTCTTGCTTTCGCAGTAGAAAAAGGCACCCCGGGCTCAGTTGCCCAGGGCGCCTCGACCGACTATTCGGTTTGATTGTTTTCGGCAGCAGGATTATCGCCCGGCTCATCCGCCGGCGTGGCAAGGGCATCCCAATCGGGCTCCGCAGGCGTCGCCTCGGGCGCCGGGGCAGGTGCCGGGGCAGGTGCGGGCGCGGGTGCCGGAGCAGGGGCAGGTGCGGGTGCCGGTGCAGGGGCTGCACCAGTGGCGGCCGTGGGATTGAATCCCGCAGGAGCAGGCTTCTTCTCACCCGGGAGCACGAACGTCAGGACATCGTCGGTATCCTCATCGGCCCACTCGCTGGCATGGCGCGCGGCCCAGTAGCCAACGGCACGATATTTGAGCATCGTGCCAAACACATTCAGGAACACGGTGACAAAGGCAACGATCATCAAGAACAGGATGAGCGTAATGCCGCCGCCCTCGATGATTGCCTCAAGACCCGTGGGGCGATAGTAATAGCTATACATACCAAACGTAGCAATGGCGCCAAAGATGGCGGTGAAGATCCACGTGATGATGTGCGACACGATGCCCGTCAAAAACTCGGGAAGAATCGAGGCGCAGAATAGCTTGCCCAGGTTGGCCTTATAAGACTTCCAGACCTTCTCGAGCGAAAACGCGCTTTCCACGCGCCCCGCGACGGCAAAGTGCATCACGGCGGCATCACCAAACATCTTAAAGAAGATGCCCAGTACCACCGACACGATCATGGCAAAGACAAGCAGACCCATCGACCCGATGAGTGCGCCCTCGAGGCCGCTCGAACCGAAGTAATAGTACGAACCAACGGCACCGATCACAGCGCTCTCAAGCACCGAGAACACCACGCCAATCACCGGAATAATGGCCACGAACCCGAGCACGTTCGTAATGACAGACGAGAAGATGCCCAGCCCAAACGAGGTCGAGCGCAACAGCGGACGCTCCATGCCGTTATCATCCTTGAGCGACAGGTCACGACCCCACTCGATAGCAAAACCGGCACCGCACACGCTTGCCACGTACGCAAGCAAAAAGCCAATGGCCGCTGCGATACCGCCGATAACGGGGATGAACAGCACCAGCACCGACACGACGCAAATCAGCGCCGGCAAAAAGGCAATCTGACATACGCGAACCAGGGCGCCGGGAACCTTGAGCATATCGTTGAAGGCCTGAGCCATACAACCCTTGGGCGCGTTCATAGCCGGCTGGGGCGCAACGAACGGCTGCGGCTGCGGCTGGGCAAACGGCTGACCCTGCTGCTGAGGTTGAGCTTGCGGAGCGGGACCGGCGGCCTTGACCTCGGTATTAGGGGCACCGCACACGCCGCAGAACTTGTCGTTATCGCCCATGGGGGCGCCACACTGCGAACAGAACATCGAAATCATCCCTTCGTATCTAGAGCGAATCACCTGGATTGCAAACGATGTCTTTGGCATCATTATCGCCCAATGTGGGGACAAATACCCCAAGATGACCGATTTGCAACGCAGCCGGCTTTATTCAATGATTCGAAGGGTACGCCCGGGCTAGTTCGTGCCGCGGAAGCCCTTGCCGACGATTTCGGAGCTATCGACGATGGTGATGAAGGCGCCAGGGTCAATCTCGCGGGCATAGCGGCGCAGTTGCACTGCCTCGCGACGGCTCAGCACGCTCATGATCACCGTGACGCACTTGCCCGAGAAAGCGCCGTAGCCACGGCTGATCGTTGCCGTGCGGTTGAGATGCTTGACGATAAACTCCTCGACCTTAAGGGGCTCGGAGCAAATGATGGTGCAGACCTTACGAAGGTGAATGCTCTCGATAGCCTTGTCGACCACAAGCGTCTTGGCAAACAGGCCGAGCACGCAGTACAGGCCGACGCGCGGGCCATACAGGAAAGCCGCGATGGTCACGATGCCGATATCGACCAGCAACAGGGCACGGCCGATCTCGAGCGTCGTGCGGCGTTTGAGAATCATGGCAAGGATGTCGGTGCCGCCCGTCGAGGCGCCAATGTCAAAGACAATGGCACTGCCCAGCGCCGGCAAGATAACGGCAAAACACAGGTCGAGCCACATATCGCCCGTCATCGAAACATCCGACGGAATGAAGAGCTCAAACAGCGAGACGTAGGCCGAAAGCGCAAACGAGGCAAAGACACTCCAAAGGATTGCCTTGCGCTCCAAAAAGATAAAACCCAGGATGACCAAGACCGCGTTGATAATCCACATAAAGACGCCGACGGGCAGAGTCGGGAACAGCGTGGAAAGAATGACCGACACGCCCGAGGTGCCGCCGAAGGCAAAGTGATTGGGGGTTTTAAAGGCCACGATGGCAAAGGCCGTGAGGACCAGGCCCAGATTGAGCTCGGCAAAAAAGCGCGGAAAGCCTGGTTCCTGGCTGCGCTTGCGGCCGGCGCGCTCGCCACGTTCGATATCCTCGCGACCGACAACGCGCTCCATCGGCACCACCGGAGGACGATGCATCTCCTCGGCGGCACGCGACGCCGCCTCTGCCGCAGCGGCTTCAATCGCCCATGCCTTGCTTTCGGTCTCGTGTTCGTCGGCCATTACGGCAACCCCTCGTTAACAATTTGGAAACAATGCGCCCATTAGGGTAACGCGGAACGCGAAGATTGCAACCCTTAGTTAGACGAGCGGTATGCCTGCATCGGGGGCATATAGAAAACGGTCGACCGCACTTTTGCTTGCGCGGTCGACCGTTTAGCGTTTTCGCAGGTAAAACCTATCGAAACAAACCTGTCCCTATTTGGTAGGTTACTCGTGCTGGCTGGTGCGGTGCTCGTACTCCTCGGGGGTGATGACATCCTCGATGCGCAGGTTGACGCCTGCCACCTCAAGGCCGGTCATCGCGGCCAGACGCTCGGTGACGCGCGCCTTAACGTCGTCAAAGATCGCAGGCGCATAGGCGCCGTACTCGATGATGACCGAGATGTTGACGACCACGCGGTTGTCATCGGTGACCTCAACCGTCACGCCCTTGGTCAGGTTCTCGGCACCAAACTGCTCCTGCACAAAGTGCATAAGGTTACCCTTCATGCCCAGAACATGCGGCACCTCGCGGGTGGCCATGGCAACGATCTTCTCGATCACACCGTTGGAATAGGTCAGCGAGTCCTCGGACTCGTCCGCCTCCTCGTCCATCTCCTCGTTGTCCTCGTCCGTGTCGGACTCGGCCTCGACGAGTGCCTCGTCCTCGAGCGTCACGTCCCCGGCATCGGCGACGGCCTCATTCGCCTCGAGCTCGGTATCGGCCACATCGACCTTCGTGTTAAAAGCCATGGTTCCTCCTTATGCCTGCCGCAGATGCGACAGTCGAATTCATATTAGCGGCCGCTAAACAGACGGCCAAAGAAGTTGACGATACCGTTCTCGCCGTCGCGAATCTGGCCGATCACGGCGCCGATCAGCACAAAGAATGCGATGACGAGCGTGTCCCACAGACCCAACGTAAGTACCAGCACGGCGAGGATAAAGCCTGCCAAGGCGCCAAGCGTAGTATTGGGGTGGCGCACGGCGTAGCTCCAGATAGCAGCGCCCGTACCTTTGATGAGACCCATGGCCTCGTCAAAGTCGTTGGCGGCGCTGTCGTGCTGCTCGCCGGCCTCGGGCTTGGTGTCGGCGGACTCGCCTGCCGGCGTAGCGTTCTGGTCAATCGTCAGGCGCGGCGTGCGGGCGGTCTTGTCTTGATTGGTATCACTCACCGGAAACCTCCACGGTCTGGACGGTAGTCTTGGACGGCAAAAAACGGACGCGCGCGGTCGTGCCCGGCGTGCCGAGCATGGTGTCGCAGGCCTTCTCGATGCGCTGCTGCATCGAGGTGGCAAGAGCGGCAACGTCCTTGTCATCGAGCGCGATGGCCTCGACCTTAAAACGAACGCGCGACTCGTCGGAGCCTTGAACGCGTGCCTCGATATGCTCAACCATCACGCGATCATCGCACTCTGCCGCGGCACGGGCGCACGAGGAAAGCGCTGCGAGCGTGACCTCGATATTGCGCTCCCCCGCCGGATGCACACAGGACGGCTCGCGACGAGCAAACATCAGGCGGAAGAAGCTTACCAGCACGCCGATCGCCACAACTCCGCCGCATGCCGTCACGACAATGCGCGGCATGGGATCGCGCATCAGCAGCATAAAGCGATACGTATACGGCCCCCAAAACTGGCAGACAAGCGTACCCAGCGCCACGATGGTGGCGGCAAGATACACGATCGCTAGGGCTCGTTTGAGTACGCGCACGCGGCGCTCCCTTCAAATCTCGGCTCTCGAAATGCAAAACGGTTCGCACCATTATAAAAGAGCCGGGTCCGGTGCTCTACGCACGCGGATCCGGCTCATCTATTCCACGAGGCTTGCATGCTCGCTTCATTATGCCCAGATATGCACGGCTTAACCCGTGTGGGCGCTACTCCTCCTCGAGGGCAGCGATGACCTCGTCGGTCATGTCCATGGTGCTGTAAACATCCTGGACGTCGTCGAGCTCCTCAAGACGGTCGATGAGGCGCTGGACCTTCTTGGCGTCGGTACCGGAGACCTCGGTCGGGGTAGTCGGGACCATGGTGGTCTCGGAGCCCTTGACCTGGACGCCCTGCTCCTCGAGCGCCTTGGAGACAGCCATGACGTCGTTAGCAGCGGTCCAGACGATCCACTCCTCGCCGGCGTCCTCGTAGTCCTCGCCACCGGCCTCGGCGATGGCCATCATGAACTCATCCTCGTCACCGGCAGGACCGTTGGCGATCATGGTCTCCTTCTTGGCGTTCTCGTCCAGGATCTCCTTGGCGACGACGATCTGGCCCTTGCGCTCAAACTGGAAGGCGACGGAGCCGGAGGTGCCCAGGTTACCACCAGCGTGGGAGAAGGCGGAACGGACATCAGCGGCGGTGCGGTTGCGGTTGTCGGTCAGGCAGTCAACGTAGACGGCGACACCGGCGGGACCGTAGCCCTCGTACACGATGTTCTCGTAGACGGCGGCATCGGCACCCGAACCGAAGGCCTTGTCGATAGCGGACTTGATCTTGTCCTTGGGCATGGACTGAGCCTTGGCCTTAGCAACGGCAGCGGCGAGGCTGGCGTTGTTCTCGGGCAGCGGGTCGCCGCCGAGACGGGCAGCAACGGTGATGTTGCGGCTCAGCTTGGAGAAGAGGGCGGAACGCTTGGCGTCCTGCGCGCCCTTACGATGCTTGGTTGTGGCCCACTTAGAGTGTCCGGACATACGTGTCTCCTATCGGTTTCGACCTAAAGCCCAGCGCAGATGCTCGGGCAATATAAACAAACGTCGTTATGATATACCTACTGGCCTGCGAGATAAACCCCAAAATGAAGGCGTCGTGATGATACAGCCCCTTCCTTGATTATCAACTTCATCCGAACACTTCCCACATTCATCCGCACATGTGCGGA
>UROZ01000104.1 GCA_900549655.1 uncultured Collinsella sp. | reverse complement strand
AGCAGCACCTGATAGCGACCGGTCGTTGCCGTGTCAGAACTCGGCAGATACGTCACGCTGTGCTGGCCCGCGTTGAGCGAAAAATCGCCCTGGGCCTGCAATAACTTGTCTTCAAAGCCCGAGCCAGCCCATTGCCACTCCTTTCTATTTCTGGGTCCATCTTCTCACTGCTGGCGGCCGAAAATGATCCGTTTTCCTCCGACCCCGAGGGATCGTTCTTAGTACTTGAAGAAGCCCTCGCCCGAGCTTTCGCCCAGCTTGCCTTCGTTGAGCATTTTCTTGAGAACGGAGGCCATGGCCTTAAAGTTGTAGGGCATCATCATCTTTTTGAGCAGCGGGCTCACCAGACCCGGCACCTTCTGGTACTGCATGACGATGTTGTAGGCCGTCTGAATACCCACGGTATCGAACACGCGGAACGGGCCCTTGGGAGCGCCGGTGCCGCGCGTCCATGCGAGGTCGATGCTCTTGGGGTCGCTGACGCCCGAGACATACAGGTCGAGACCCGAGAGCAGCCAAGGCACCAGCATGGAGTTGAGCAGGTAGCCGTTCTTTTCCTTGTTGACGGGAAGCGCCAACATGCGAATGTCGTTGGCAAAATCGACCAGCTCTTCGAAGTAGCGCTTGTCGGTCTGGTCCTGGGCCATGACCTCGGTCATGTTGTTCTTCCAGATAGAGTTGGCAAAGTGCAGCGACAGGTACTTCTCGGGGCGGCCGGTGTACTTGGCAAAGGTGCTCGGCAGCAGCGTGGAGGAATTGGTCACGACGACGGTCTTTTGCGGGAGAACCGGGGCGAGCTTCTTGTAGAAGTCGATCTTTGCCTGGGTATCCTCGGCCATGGACTCGATGACCAGGTCGGCGTCGGCCACGGCCTTGGCGAGGTCGAGCTCCAGCTTGAGCGTGGAGTAGGCACGCTCGACGGCGGCGAGCGCCGCATCCTTGTCAAAGGGCTGGTCGCTATCGGCGATGCCGGCGCACCACTCGCCCGTGCCGTCCGCCATGCCCTCGATGGCCGCGATGTACTCCTCGCGCACATGGTCGATCTTGGGCTGGGTACGTCCGATGCTGCCCTCGCTGCGCAGCCAAATCGTTACGTCAAAGCCGCAGTAGGCAGCCTGAAAGGCAATCTGGCTTCCCAGCACGCCGCCGCCGGCGACGCAAACGGTCTTGTAGCTCATAGGAACAGTCCTCTCTTACGTAATTCCATAGATGTGTATTTATTCAACCGTATGGAGGCTACGAGCCGGAGGTGGGTTCTATAAACGGACGGTATTCCGCGGCGAACGGATACATCTGTCCATTAACTCAGGGTTCCGAAGGGCATTTTGCGTGCCGTTAGACCACCGTTTTCGGAAGTATGCGGCAAATTCTGGAACCCCCGAGCACACTCCCGTTTTCCGCAGACAAAACCGCAGGTACAGAGCCTGGACATACTCAGCGTGCTCGGCCTATTCAGATTTTGCCGCATACTTCCGAAATCCGAGCTCACAGGAGGATGCAGCGATGCCATTTACGCAACATATGTCCAACAAAAACGGGTGATAGCCGCCACGGCTACCACCCGTTTGTCTTATATCCGACCCGAAGCAGACCAACTACTTCTTAATGCCGCGTCCCAAGCGCTTGGCGACCGATGCCACGGCCTCCTCGCTCGCCGAATCGCAGCTCACGCAGCCGTCGTGGGCACGCATCTGGCCGGTGACCTCGTCCATCGCGAGCGGGGCCACCTTCTCGAGCTTAAAGCCCTTGCCGGCGCGCATGTTCTCCTTAGCCACGCTAATCATGAGCTTAATGCGGTTGAGCTGGTTGACCTCGGACGCACCGGGGTCGTAGTCCACCGCGACGATGTTGCTCTCGGGGTGCTGACGGCGCAGCTCCTTGATCACGGCCTTGCCCACCACGTGGTTAGGCAGGCACGCGAAGGGCTGCGTGCAGATGATGTTGGGCGCGCCATGGTCGATCAGATCGAGCATCTCGGCCGTAAGCAGCCAGCCCTCGCCCATGTTGTTGCACACCGAAAGCACGGTGCGCGCCTTGTCGGCCATAGCATCGATGCGCTCGGGCGCCTCAAAGCGGCGGGACTTCTGGAGCAGTTCTTCCACCGGCGTACGCATCCAGTCCACCAGCTTGATGAGCGCCTGCATGGCGGCACGGGTGGTGGCAGAGCTGCCCAACTCGTCTTTTTGCAGCTCGGCATTGCTCATGGAGTACAGGAAGAAGTCGAGCAGGCCCGGCACCACGGCCTCGCAGCCCTCGCGCTCAATCACGTCGACCACGTGGTTGTTGGCTGTGGGGTGGAACTTAACCAAGATCTCGCCGACCACGCCCACACGCGGCTTGGTGCCCTCGCCCACCAGCGGCATCGTGTCGAAAGCCTGGATGGCCTCACGAGCAAGCTTGGTGTAGTTATGCCTGTTGAACTTGGGCGCCAGTTTGCGGGCGCGCGCCATATACTCCTCGTAGAGTGCGTTGGCGGCACCGGGCGTGGCCTCGTACGGACGGCAGCGGTAGAGCATCTGCATCATCACGTCACCAAAGAGCACCGCGTACACAGCCTGCTTAAGCAGCGCCGGCGTAATCTTAAAGCCGGGATTGTCCTCGCCCAGCGCCACGGCCGAAAGCGAGATCACCGGAATCTCGGGGTGACCGCTCTCGCGCAGGGCCTTGCGGATTAGCGCGATGTAGTTGGTGGCACGGCAGCCGCCGCCGGTCTGACTGATTACCACGGCAGTCTTGGACAGATCATACCGACCGCTCTCGATGGCTTCCATAATCTGGCCCGTCACCAAGATCGACGGGTAACAGATGTCATTGTTCACGTAACGCAGGCCGGCCTCGACGGCATCGTGATCGGTCGAGGGCAACAGCTCAAGGTTGTAGCCGGCACCGCGGAACACCTCTTTGACCAGGTCAAAGTGGATAGGCGCCATCTGCGGGCACAGAATGGTGTAGCCCTCGTCGCGCATCTGCTCGGTAAAGGGCACCTTGGGCCATGCGGTCGAGGCGCTCTCACGCTGCGCTTCGAACGTGTACTTGCGGCTCGCGAACGCCGGGGCATCCGTTGAGGGTGTCACCGGCGCGGCATCGCCCTGCTCAAAGACCTCGCCCGCGGCCGTGGCCTCGGCCAGACGCTCGGCCTCCTGATCCTTGAGCGCCGCCATGAGCGAGCGAATACGGATGCGCGCGGCGCCCAGGTTGGACACCTCGTCGATCTTGAGCACGGTGTAGATCTTGCCGCTGGCCTCAAGAATCTCCTGCACCTGATCGGTGGTCAGGGCGTCCAGGCCGCAGCCGAACGAATTGAGCTGGATCAGGTCCAGATCGTTGCGCATCGTCACAAAACGAGCCACGGCGTACAGGCGGCTGTGGTACATCCACTGGTCGACGACGCGAATCGGACGCTCGGGCTTCACCAGATGCGCGAGCGAATCCTCGGTAAAGACCGCAAAGCCAAAGCTCGAGATAAGCTCGGGCAGAGCGTGGTTGATCTCGGGGTCGTTATGGTAGGGACGGCCGGCGAGTACGATGCCGTGGCCGCCGTGGTCCTCGACCCACTTAAGGGCCTCCTCGCCCATGGTCTGGATATCCTCGTGGAAGCGAGCATCGGCCTCAAAGGCAGCGTTGACGGCGGCATCGACCTCGGAGCGTGTGATCTTGGGACCGCGCACGCGACCGCGACCGGCCTCGGCGTCGGTCACGCGGTCGACGGCGAGCACCTGGTACAAGCGGCGCTTGAGCTCGGTCTTGTCGTGATAGGGCACAAACGGGTACAGGAACTCGATGTTCTGCTCGCGGATCTCGTCGATGTTGAGTGCCAACGCCGTGGGGTAGCTCATGACGATGGGGCAGTTATAGCAGTTGCCGGCGGTCGGATCCTCCTTGCGCTCCCAGCGCACGCACGGCATCCAAATGAAGTCGACGTCACGGTCGATGAGGTTCATCACATGGCCGTGGCTCATCTTTGCCGGGTAGCACACGCTCTCGGACGGCATGGACTCGATGCCCGCCTGATAGGTCTTTTTGCTCGACTGGTCGGACAGCTGCACGCTAAAGCCCAGGCGCGTAAAGAACGCGTGCCAGAAGGGGTAGTTCTCGTACATGTTGAGCGCACGCGGGATGCCGACGGTGCCGCGCGGAGCCTCGTCGGGACTCAGGACCTCACGGTTAAAGAGCAGTTCGTTTTTCTTTTTGAAGAGGTTGGGGGCCTCGGTCTTCTGCTTTTTGTGGCCGGCGCCCTTCTCGCAGCGGTTGCCGGTGATGAAGCGCCTGCCGCCGCCAAAGTCGTTGACGGTAAGCTGGCAGTTGTTGGAGCAACGACCGCAGCGGACGTGCTTTTGCGTCACGGTGAGGTGCGCGATGTCCTCGGCCGAAAGGATGGTCGAGGTGCCGTCGGCACCGGCGCGATCGCGGGCGAGCAGTGCCGCACCGTAGGCGCCCATGCAGCCGGCAATGTCGGGGCGCACAGCATGAACGCCGGTAAGCTGCTCAAACGCACGCAGCGTGGCGTCGGACATAAAGGTGCCGCCCTGGACGATCACCTGGCTGCCGATCTCCTTGGGGTCGCGCAGCTTAATGACTTTGAACAGGGCATTCTTGATGACGGAATAGGACAGGCCGGCCGCGATGTCGCCCACCGTGGCGCCTTCCTTTTGCGCCTGCTTGACGCGCGAGTTCATAAAGACCGTGCAGCGGCTGCCCAGGTCGACGGGGGACTTGGCATGGATGGCGGCATCGGCGAACGCGCGGACGTCCATGTTCATAGACACGGCGAAGCTCTCGATAAAGCTGCCGCAGCCCGACGAGCAAGCCTCGTTGAGCATGATGTGCTCGATGACGCCGTCCTTGACGCGCAGACACTTCATGTCCTGGCCGCCAATGTCCAGGATAAACTCGACGCCGGGCAGGAATGCCTTGGCGCCGCGCAGGTGCGCGACGGTCTCGATCTCGCCGGAATCGGCCTTGAGGGCCTCAATGAGAAGCGCCTCGCCGTAGCCCGTAGTGGTGACGTGGCCGATGGTGCAGCCCGCGGGGATGTGGTTGTAGAAATCGGCCATGATGACCTTGGCCGTGCCCAGGATGTCGCCGTTGTTGTTGCCGTACCAGGTATGCAACAGCTGGCCGTCCTCGCCCACGAGTGCGGCCTTCATGGTGGTGGAGCCGGCGTCGATGCCGATGAACACGCGGCCGGTGTAGCCTTCGAGCTTGCCCTTGGGAACGACTTCCTGGTCGTGGCGGGTCTTGAACTCGGCAAAGTCCTCATCGGTGGCAAAGAGCGGGTCCAGACGCTCGACCTCGGCACCCTGCGTGTCACCCAGGGCATCGATGGCCTCGATGAGCTGCGGGAACGTGCTGAGCTTGTTGGACTCGTGCGCCATGGCGGCGCCGCTCGCCACAAACAGGTGAGCGTTTTGGGGCACAATGCGGTGCTCCTCGTCCAGGTTGAGCGTGAGGTAGAAGCGGTGGCGCAGCTCGGAGAGGTACTGCAGCGGGCCGCCCAAGAAGGCGACGTTGCCGCGGATGGGACGGCCGCATGCCAGGCCCGAGATGGTCTGGGTCACGACGGCCTGGAAGATGGAAGCGGCCACGTCCTCGGGGCGAGCACCCTCGTTGAGCAGCGGCTGGACGTCGGTCTTGGCAAAGACGCCGCAGCGGCTGGCGATGGGATAGATGGTGGTGGCGTTGGCCGCGAGCTCGTTGAGGCCGCTCGCGTCGGTGTGCAGCAGGGTTGCCATCTGGTCGATGAACGCACCCGTGCCGCCGGCGCAGGTGCCGTTCATGCGCTGCTCGATGCCGTTGTCGAAATAGATGATCTTGGCGTCCTCGCCGCCCAGCTCGATGGCGACATCGGTGGCAGGGATGAGGGTCTCGACGGCACGCTTGCTGGCGATGACCTCCTGGACAAACTCCAGGTCGAGCCACTGGGACAGCAGCAGGCCGCCCGAGCCGGTAATGGCGCAGGTCATCTGGGCCGTCGGCAGCACGGTCGCAGCGCCCTCGAACAGGTCGCGGGCGCAGGCACGGACGTCGGTGTGGTGGCGTTGGTACTTGGCGTAGACGATCTGGTTGTCGTCGTTGAGCACGGCAAGCTTAACGGTGGTGGAGCCCACGTCGATGCCCAGGTGCAGGTTGCCGTGGGCGTTGTCGGGGTTGAAGATCGCGCCTTCGGGGGCGTGGGCGGCGGCTACGGGCTCAGCGGCGGTGGCGGGCTCGCTAGCGACGGACGTCTCCCCTGCCGCGTTCTTGGCATCGGCAACTGCCTCGGCAACTTTCTCGGCAGCCGCGGTCGCGGCCTTCTGCGCGGCGTCCACCACGGCGGGCGCGGCCTCGCGTGCGGCAGCGACCATGCGGTCCTTGATGCCCTCGACGAGTTTGCTCATTATCTCTCCTCTTAATTGTTGGACTCGACGGTTGCGGCGGTGTCGACCGCGTCCTCGAGCTGTAGGTTCAATAGCTTCATGCCGTATTCCGGCACGTTGATATCGATGGGTTGGCCGTACAGGTCACCAGGGCGCACAAAAGCGAGCACCGTCATAATGCGCGCCATGGCCTCGGGCGATTCGGTGAGCCCACGCTCAAACCAGCGCTGAATCATGCCGACCTCGGCGCTCACGACGTAGGTGACGTAGTAGTCAAAAAACGTACCCAGCGCCAGGCCCAAAATGCCCGTCTGCGCACGCGGCACCACAGCCTCACGCGCGGTGTCGATGATCCTTTTAATGAAGGCCTGGTCGCCGCCCGGACCCAGCAGCGCACCGATTAAGTCGCGGTTGGCCGCAAGATAACGCAGCAGCTCAACCGAACCGGGCGCCGGCTCGAGCTCATCGATGTTGTGATAGAGATCGGGCAGCTGAGCTGCGGTGATGAGCTCAATGCGCTCGCGGATCTCGGCCAGCAAGCCGTCCTCGATTTGATTGATAAAGTCGGGGATATCGCGGTAGTGCGAATAGAACGTGCGGCGCGTAAGGCCAGCGCGCTCGGTGAGCGACGCGAC
>UROZ01000103.1 GCA_900549655.1 uncultured Collinsella sp. | reverse complement strand
TTTTTACAAACCCGCAGGAAATGCGAGCGCGAACAACTACCGTTCACCGATTTGTATGTTATTTTTCCTTGCCTTTGTACGACGTTCGCTCTAGCTGTTATGCCAGCTTTATCAGGGTAAAGTGCCTCTGAGTAGGCTATGGAACATGCCTAACGATCTACCCCTAACTTTGCTGGTGCCGACGGTGCACGGAGGTCGCCTAAAGGTAGTTTTCTAGACATGTCCTAAAATCTACCGCATAGGGTACGCGTGCAAGGGTATCATCTTTCACCGAAAATAGTTTCTAGTGTTAGGGGTTTTCGGTGGAAGATACCGATTTCCGTGAACTTGGGCGTCAGCTCCTTACCGAGTTCGGCAGCATGCATCAGCGCATCTCGCGCTTTGCGGACAAAGCCCTCGGCGGCGAGATGGCCGTCATGCGCGCCCTCATACTCGCCGGCGGTTCGCTCACGCCGAGCGAACTCGCTGATCGCGCCTGGGTCTCGAGCGCCCGCATCGCCAATATTCTGCGCGCCCTCGAGGCCAAGGGCTGGGTCGAGCGCGAGCACTCAAAGACTGACCGTCGTCGCGTACACGTCATAGTGACCGACAAGGGATTCCAGGATCTCGAAATCAAACGTCGGGAATTCGAGGCCCGCACCGCGGCTTTCCTCGAGCAGCTCGGCGAAACAGATACCCAAGAGATGGTGCGCCTTCTTAGGCGTGCCAACGAAATTATCGACCGCAATCAAGAAAGGAGAGATGCCGAGTGAGGATTCTCAAGCTCTTTAAAAAGCATATCCTGGCACTGTTCGCAGCTATCGTGCTTATCGTAATCAGCTGCAACGCCGATCTGGCGCTGCCTACCTATATGAGCGACATCGTCGACGTGGGTGTGCAGCAAGGCGGCATCGCCTCGCCCGTACCCGACACCATCCGCGCCGAATCGCTCGACGACCTTGAACTCTTTATGAGCACCAAGGACGCCAAAGCTGTGGAGGCCGTGTTTAGCAAGGCTGACAAAAATGGCATTCGAACGTATAAGGGTACCGAGGAAGAGCGTGCCGATGGAGGCAAGATTGCCGACATTATGAGCCTGCCCGAGACTGTCGTCCTTTCGCTCGACCAGGGCATTGACGCCGACTCCATGGGCGACATGATGGGCTCGTCCAGCGAGAAAGACAACAACGCTGCCCAGGCCATGCCCACCCCCGAGCAAATGGCAGCGATGACGCCCGAGCAGCTCGCCGAGATGCAGCAGAAGGCCGCAGCGGCGCAGAACATGCAAAAGCAGATTGATGCCGACGGCGGTAAGATCACCATGAAGAGCCTGCGCCTGGGTGTCGAGGGCGGTCTGGTAGACCAAAGCAAGCTCGTCGAGGGCGCCAACCAAATGGCGGACAAAATGGGCTCCATGTCGGGCTCCATCGTCACCCAGCGCGCCGTGAGCTATGTACAGGACGAGTACAAGGCACAGGGCATCGACCCCGCCGACGTGCAGAACGCCTACCTGAGCCACATGGCGACCACGATGTTTGGGCTGTGCCTGGTGTCGCTCGTCGCCACCATTCTGACCGGTGCCGTGGCGTCGCGCACCGCCTGCTCCATCGCCCGCGACCTGCGCCGCGAGACCTTCAACAAGGTTATGCACTTCTCGCCGGCCGAGGTGGGCAAGTTTAGCCAGGCCTCGCTCATCACCCGCTGCACCAACGACATTCAGCAGATCCAGATGGCCGCAACCCTGTTTATCCGCATGTGCCTGATGGCCCCCGTCATGGGCATCGTCGCCGTCATGCGCGTCCTGGCCAACCACACCGGCCTGGAGTGGACCATCGCCGTGGCCATCATCGCGGTCTCGGCCGTCGTCGGCGTGCTCATGGGCCTCACCATGCCCAAGTTCAAAAAGATGCAGAGCTTTGTGGACCGCGTGAACCTTACCGCCCGCGAGCTGCTCGACGGCCTTATGCCCATCCGCTCGTTCAACCGCGAGGAACATGAGCTCGAGCGTTTTGACAAGGCTTCGCTCGACCTGATGACCACGCAGCTCTACACCAACCGCGCCATGAGCTTTATGATGCCGCTCATGATGCTCGTCATGAACTGCATCACCGTGCTTATCGTCTGGTTTGGCGCGCAGGGCGTGTCCGACGGCGTGATGCAGGTCGGCAACATGATGGCGTTTATCTCCTACACCATGCAGATCGTCATGGCGTTTATGATCCTCACCATGGTTTCGGTCATCCTGCCGCGCGCCGAGGTCGCAGCCGAGCGCGTGGAAGAGGTCATCACCTGCCCCACGAGCATCAACGACCCTGTCTCGCCCAAACTGCCCGTGGCCAGCGCGCCGCGCGGCGAGCTCACCTTCCGCGACGTGAGCTTCCAGTATCCCGATGCCCGCGCCGACGTCATCAGCGGCGTGAACTTCACCACGCATGCCGGTCAGATGCTCGGCATTATTGGCTCCACGGGCTCGGGTAAGTCCACGCTCGTGCAGTTGATTCCGCGCCTGTACGACGTCACGGGCGGCAGCATTTCGCTCGACGGCATCGACGTGCGCGACATGACCCTTTCCGAGCTGCGCCGCCGCATTGGCTATATCCCGCAGCAGGGTCGCCTGTTCTCGGGCACCGTCGAGAGCAACCTTAAGTTTGCCGGCGACATGGTGAGCGACGAGGACATGTACCGGGCGGCACGCATCGCCCAGGCCGAGGACTTTATCGCCGAGCGCGAGGGCGGCTACGACTCCCCCATCAGCCAGGGCGGCTCCAATGTTTCGGGCGGTCAGCGCCAGCGTCTGGCCATCGCCCGCGCCTTGGCCAAGAAGCCCGAGGTCGTGGTGTTCGATGACTCATTTAGCGCCCTCGACTACAAGACCGACGCGCGCCTGCGCGAGGAGCTGGCTAAAAACGTTACCGACGCCGCACTCGTGGTCGTGGCACAACGCATCGCGACCATCATGCACGCCGACCAGATCATCGTGCTCGACGACGGTCACGTAGTGGGCACCGGCACGCACAAGGAGCTACTGCGCAGCTGCCCGGCGTACCTGGAAATCGCACAGTCGCAGCTTTCCGCCGAGGAGCTGGGGCTTACCCAAGAAGAAATTGCAGCCGTTATGGAAGGAGGCGAGCGCTAATGGCAGACGAGACCAAGACCCAAATTCCCAAGCCCACCCGCCAGCGTGGTCCCATGGGCCGCATGGGCGGCATGCGTCGCGGCGAAAAGGCCAAGGACTTTAAGGGCACCATGAGGCAGCTGCTCGGCTATATCGGCCAGCACAAGATTGCCGTGTTTGCCGCCGTCGCCTTTGCCGTGTGCTCGGTCATCTTTAACATTGTGGGACCCAAGGTGCTCGGCCAGGTTACGACCAAGCTGTTCGAAGGCCTGGTTGCCAAAGTCAACGGTACCGGCGATGTCGACTTTAACTGGATCGCCAAGACGCTCGGCTTTTTGCTCTGCCTGTACCTGGCGAGCTCTATCTGCAGCCTCATCCAGGGCTGGCTCATGACCGGCGTCACGCAAAAGATCTGCTACCGCATGCGCAAGGAGATCGCCGCCAAGATTGCCGTCGTGCCGATGAGCTACTTTAACGGTCACAGCAAGGGCGATGTGCTCAGCCGCATCACCAACGACGTCGATACGCTCGGCCAGTCGCTCAACCAGAGCGTGACGCAGCTCATCACGTCGGTGACGCAGATTATCGGCGTGCTCGTCATGATGCTTTCGATCAGCCTGCCGCTTACCGGCGTCACCGTGCTCACGCTGCCGGCCGCCGCGATTATCTTGACCGTAATGATTCACTTCTCGCAGCCGTACTTCCGCGAGCAACAGCAGGTTCTGGGCGCCGTCAACGGCATTATCGAGGAGGACTTTGCCGGCCAGAACGTCATTCAGGTGTTCGACCGCGCCGAGGCCTCGATCGAAGAGTTCGACCGTCAAAACGACCGTCTCTTTATTAGTGGCTGGCGCTCGCAGTTCCTGTCGGGCCTGATGATGCCGCTTATGAGCTTGGTGGGTAACATGGGCTACGTGGGCGTCGTCGTGGTAGGCGCGCAGCTCGCGCTGACCGGCAATGCCACGCCCGGCGACATCCAGAGCTTTATCCAGTACGTTCGCAACTTTACGCAACCCGTGCAGCAGCTGGGCAACGTGAGCAACACGATGCAGTCGATGGCAGCTGCCACCGAGCGTGTGTTTGAGTTCCTGGCCGCGCCCGAGGAGGAGCAGAAGGCCGACGCGCAGATTCCCGAGAAGCGCCCCGGCCACGTGGAGTTTGACCATGTCAAGTTTGGCTACACGCCCGACAAGACCATCATCCACGACTTTAGCTGCGAGGCGCAGCCCGGCCAGACCATCGCCATCGTCGGCCCCACCGGCGCCGGCAAGACCACGCTCATTAAGCTGCTGCAGCGCTTCTACGATGTGGACGACGGTTCGCTGCGTGTCGAGGGCGTCGACGTGCGCGACTGGGACCGCGCGGCGCTGCGCGGCGAGTTTGCCATGGTACTGCAGGATACCTGGCTGTTTAACGGCACCATCCGCGAAAACATCCGTTACGGACGCCCCGATGCGAGCGATGCCGAGGTCGAAGCCGCTGCACGTGCCGCACGCTGCGACCACTTTATCCATACGCTCGCCGGCGGCTACGACTTCATGATCAACGAGGAGGGCACTAACCTATCGCAGGGTCAGCGCCAGCTCGTGACCATCGCCCGCGCCATTTTGGCCGACCGCCCGGCGCTAATTCTGGACGAGGCAACCTCCAACGTTGACACTCGTACCGAGGAGCTTATTCAGCGTGCCATGGATGCGCTGATGCAGGGCCGTACCAGCTTTGTCATCGCACACCGCCTGTCCACGATCCGCAACGCCGACGTGATCTTGGTGATTCGCGACGGCGATATCGTCGAGAAGGGCACGCACGACGAGTTGCTCGCCCAGGGCGGCTTCTACGCCGACCTGTACAACTCGCAGTTCGACGAGGCGGCGTAAATTCTGCCGCAGGGAACGAATAACGCCCGAGAACGGGGGCGCAGGGCAACCTGCGCCCCCGTTTTTGTTTTGCAGCCCTCGAAGCGCCTTCCCTGAGACCTCATTGACGGCGTTTTCCAGACCCCGTGGGCAAAAAAGAGCAAATATGAGTACTGTTACCTTTTTAGTAACAGCCAAAACCGCCTCAAACGACCTCTTTGCGGCCTCTATTCGCCTTCAAATTAATCAAAACGCCCGTTAGCAGGCTTCTGCCTGCCAACGTTAATGAGCATATTTATCACTTTGTCTATTATCTCGCTAGACGGATATGTTACTAGGTTAGCAACAGTACTCATATTTGGCATTTTTTGCCCACAGGGTGTTTCCCGGGGAACCGACAACAGCCTTAGGGCCCCACGCGGCGCCACTCGCTCCCGGCATCCGCCGACGTCTCCCCAGATAAAGCCTGCCAAAATAAACCTGTCCCTTTTTGGCAGGTTTCGGGGTGACAAGGGCTTGCACTTTAGCGTGCGACAGCGGATAATTCCGGACACTCGACAATACGCTTATTGCTCTTTCTATAGATTGAGGAGGCCCCTATGGCCATGGAATTCAAACGCAAGTTGCCAATCCCCATGGAGATCCGCGAGGAAATGCCGCTTTCTGCCGAGCTTACCGCCAAAAAGCAGGCATTTGACGCCGAGGTCGCCAAAGTCTTTACCGGCGAGGACGCACGCAAGGTGCTCATCATCGGCCCGTGCTCTGCCGACCGCGAGGATTCGGTACTTGAGTACATGAACCGACTGGCCAAGACCGCCGAGGAGGTCAAGGACAAGCTCATCATCATTCCGCGCGTCTACACCAATAAGCCGCGCACCAAGGGCACCGGCTACAAGGGCCTTCTGCACAACCCCAACCCCGAGGCTCCCGACGACCTGCTCGAGGGCGTCAAGGCCATCCGCCATATGCACCTGCGTGTTATTGAGGAAACGGGCTTCTTCACCGCCGACGAGATGCTCTATCCGTCCAACTACCAGTACCTCGTTGACCTGCTGAGCTATGTTGCCGTGGGCGCACGCTCGGTCGAGAACCAGGAGCATCGTCTGGTGTCGAGCGGCATTTCGGTACCCGTCGGCATGAAGAATCCCACTGCCGGCTCTACCACCGTTATGCTCAACTCCATTTACGCCGCGCAGGCGCACCAGAGCTTCATCTTCCGCAACTGGGAGGTCGAGTGCGACGGCAATCCGCTCGCGCACGCCGTTATGCGTGGTTACATCGGCCTCGATGGCCGCACCTACCCCAACTACCACTACGAGCACCTCGAGCGCCTGGCCGAGCGCTACACCGAGCACGCCGGCTATGCCAATCCGGCAGCGGTCATCGACTGCAACCACGACAACTCGGGCAAGCGTCCGCTGGAGCAGTATCGCATTTGCAAGGAGGTGCTCGACAGCTGCCGCCGCAACGAGTCCATCTCCAAGCTGGTCAAGGGCTTTATGATCGAGTCCTACCTGGAGGATGGCAACCAGCCGGTCGACGGCGGTGTCTTTGGCAAGTCGATCACCGATCCGTGCCTGGGCTGGGAAAAGACCGACTACCTCATCCACGAGATCGCGGAACGGATTTAGTTACGCGGTTTTACCAAACCGCGTAACGGCTCGACGCTGCAAACCCGCCAGAACGGCAATCTGCCTTTCAGCTTCGACGGCATGACCAGAAGGTCAATGCCGCCTCGCTTCAAGGCACCTTGCTCGCTCTGGCGGGTTTTCGCTGACGTTTTTCGACCTGCATCGTTGCCAGGGTTGGCACCAATGACTAATGCGGTAACAAGCTACGTCGGTCCGCTTGACCGGCTGGGTTTCTGAGGTGCGGCAGATTCCCGTGAAATAGGAGCGCCGCGTACTTTGGGTACGCAAGCGACAAATGAACGGGAAGGTGCCGCACCTCGGGAAGACAGACAGTTACGCCGAGGGTTCCTGCTGCGTAATGCAGTGGATATTTCCGCCACCGAAGACGACCTGCTCGGACTGAACGCCGACGCACTTGTAGACGCCCT
>UROZ01000102.1 GCA_900549655.1 uncultured Collinsella sp. | reverse complement strand
CCCTCGAAGGAGCCCCTCCAGCCGTTGGACTCGCTCAGGGTGATCGAATCGATGACGGTATCGCCGTTCTTGAGATTTACTTTGACCTTATTAGGATGGGGGATCCTGGGGTTCTCCCAGACCTTTTTGATGGGAATGTTGATGTTCTCGGACTTACCGATGACGACACCGCCGTTGGCGCCGATGCCGCCTCCCAACGGCGCCGTATTGCCAGAGATCGTCAGCGACGTCTGGCCGCCGCCGAGGTTATACACATCCTCGCTCATCACAGATTTAAGCGCGACGTTCGGCGTGGCGTCGGTAAAGGACAGGGGATCGCCGTTGTCGCCATCGGGCGAGAATCGCGGGATTTTGGGGTTTGTTGCCGCAATAGTGCCGTAGGGCTTAAACAGCCCACCGTCTCTGTACCAGCTGGCCTTTCCGCCGCCCGGAGCGCGGTTGGCCAAGGTCAGTTTGTAGTTGGCGTCTTTGGCGCCGGTGAAGACGAAGTCGTCCCCCGCCTCATCAGCCGTATTCCTGGCGATCAGGCCGCCGTCCTGGACGTAGACCTTGGCATCTCCGGTCGGGCAGAACCACATGCCGCCGCCCTGCTTATCCGCATGGTTGTCAACAACGAGAGCGTTTTCGATATGGAGCGTGCTATAGCCAAGAGACTCGTTGCCTTCGCTATACACGCCGCCGCCCATGCTCCAAGCAGTATTGCCCTCGATCTTGCCCGCGCTGAGCGTGACGTCATTCGAATAGGTATAGACGCCTCCGCCGGCGGAAGCGGAGTTGCCAGATATGGACCCGCCCTTCATGGTGAAAGCAGTATTCCCCATTTCGCTTTCGCCACGCTGACAGCCCAGGTCGACCACGCACACTCCGCCGCCTTTGCCGTTGCCAGACGCAACGTTGTTCTTAATCTCTCCACCCTTCATGGCGAACTCGGCGTTGCCCTCAATATGAACTGCTCCAGAGGGATCGTAGGGACCCGCCTCCAGCTTGCTGCTTCTGTTGCCGGAAATCTGGCCACCAGTCATCGTGAACTTGGCTCTTTGGTTTTCGCCCTTATCCTGGCCGTACGCAAGCACCGCGCTGCCTCGATAACCGTTGTTGCCCTCGATGCTGCCTCCGCTCATGTCAAAGCGAGCGTTGCCCATCAAAATGACGCCAGAAGACGTAAGCCAATAGCAATCGGTATCCCTGGTAACAACGACTCCGTTGTTACGGATAACGCCGCCACTCATAACTACATGAGCGCCGCTGGACGCGTGAACGGCACCGCAATACGAATTGCGCAGCTCGCACTGCTCGATAACGCCGCCCGTCATGGTAAGCGAGGCCTTGTCTCCCGACACATCGATGACGCCCACGTTAACACTGGTCGCGGCGCCGTCGTACACAACGGCCTCGTCAGAGAGCACAACCGCTCCCTTGCTAGAAATAATGGCGCCCTTGTTGTAGCGACCCCTCAGAGACACTTTCCCCGACAGCTCGAGGGATGCCCTCTCGGCAACACTGACCAGTACAGAGACGTCGCTATTCTTTGTTGCCAAGATGGTATGGGGCTCATCCGACGTAATCTTAATCATCTTCCCGGCAGGAATCCTGAGCGTGGAGCCGAGCTTCACGTGCTTTTTCAGGGTAATGACGGTTTCCTCGCCAACGGGGGCCTCGTTGACCAGCTGCTGAAGGGTCTTGGTGCTGTCATCCCTCACGGTATCGCCGACGCCGTCATCGATGGACTCGCGCGTGTAGACGATATCGACGCCGGAGCTCGGGAGGTTCTCCGAGCCGGTGATATCGTCCATGCTGTTTTCGATTGTGATCTTTTGAACCGTGCTCTTGTCAAACATACCCGAGGGTATTTTGGTGAGGCCGCGCCCGATCGTCACATCCTTCACGCCATCTACGCGCGAGAAGGCTGACGTGCCAACGGAAGTCACGGAATCCGGAATGGAAAGCTGTTCCGGCAACGTGCCGCCATAGAAGGCGTAGTTGCCAATTTTCTCAAGTGTCTCGGGAAGCTGGACGGCGACGTTGCTCCAGATAAAGGCCCAGTCACCGATACTCTTCAGGCTGTCGCAAAGCCCCACGATCTTAACCGGCGTGTAGCAGAACGCATAGCCCGGAATGCTCTGAAGCGAGGACAGGTCCACGGACGCCCGCAGATTTTTGCACTCGCGAAAAGCTCCGCTGCCCATCGTTGTTACCTTGCTTAGATTGGGCACACTCACCAGGCTGGCACACCCCTTGAAAGCAGAGGATCCGATGCTCGTCAATGTGCCTTGGAAATCGATGCCGGTCAAACTCGAGCAATTCTGAAACGCCCCATCCCCGATGGACTCGATTTCGCTCAGCGCGGTGACGGACGTTAGAGAGGTGCATCCGTCAAACATGTGCGAGGGGATCTTCGTAACCGAAGCGGGCAACGACACGCTTGTCAGAGACGTGCAGCCTTTGAGCACGCCCGTTATGGTATCGGCGAAGGCGACATCTTTTGGAAACTCGATGCTTGTGAGGGCCGTAGCCCCCCCCCGAAGGCGCTCGGGCCCGAAATCATTTTGAGGGTGGAGGGGAGATCGATCTCCGAAAGGCTGCTGCAGCCATTGACCATCGAGTTGGCGCTAATCTCCTCGACGCCCTCATCGAAATAGAGCTTTTCGAGCGAGCCGGCGTTTTGCAGCGTGCAACTGAAGTCCTTGATGGAGCCAGGGATATGGAGCTCCTTGACCTTTACGAACTTCCGGAAATACCATCCGCGCACGTTTTCGAGCGTGTCGGGAAGCGTCAGCTGCTCAACGTTCTCGGCCACGATACCAGACGAGAAATAAAGTTCGGTGACTTTGTAGGTCTGGCCATCATGCTCGATGGAGCTGGGCACACTCACCGCGGTCACGCTGTCGTCGGCAACAATACATGTGATTTCCGCCGTGCCCTTATCCGTGGTCTCGCACGAATAGGTCACGCCGTCCTGGGTGATCTCAAAATCATCCGCAGCATACGCAGCCCGCGATGCCGTGGCCGCATATGCGACACCGGCCGTCGCGCCGACGGATAAACATCCGAAGCCGAGAACCAGCGCAAGGCAGAGAGCAGCGGCTCTCCGCCCCCCGCCGAAAACTTTCCTCTCCAATTCCCTTCTCCCCCTCTGGTGTCGCCTTCTCTTCCCAAGAGCGATCTATTGATTAGGACAGTTCAAAGACAACATTATGCCCAAAGAGGCCCATCATGGAGATAATCCACGTCTTCGCCCAAAATGGTAATAAATTGGCAGGATTAATCGGCGAACAACTGAACGAAGAGCAATTTATTAATGGCACATGAATAACGGCGTCAACACTTGAAGTGCAAAAAGACTGCTTTTCTAGATGCGGCCAAGGTCGTAGGATCGAGCGGCTGCTTCGCCGGCACAGATGAGGTTGGTTGTGGCTTCTTGCACACCGAGCGCCTGTTCCAGGCTCATGGGTTTGCGACAAATCGGCAAAACCAAGTCAATACCCTGCTCATACACCGTGTCCAGGTTGACGGCGCGACCGCCCACGACGGCGACCACCGGCTTGCCATATCGCTTCGCGCGGCGGGCCACGCCCACCGGTGCCTTACCGGCGGCGGACTGCTCATCCATATTGCCCTCGCCCGTTATGACTAGGTCGACATCGCATACGCGCTCGTCAAACCCAATCAGATCGAGCACCGTCTCCACGCCCGAGCGTAGCTCCGCGCCGAGCGCCAGCAACGCCGCGCCCAAGCCACCGGCAGCGCCCGCGCCGGGCACGCCGAGCACCGAGCCAAATGTCCGCGCACCCTCGGGTGTGCGCAACAACCCCTGGGCTCGCGCCTCGAAAATTGCCGCATCGAGCAGGCGACCGTAGCCGACCATCCAGCCGTCGTATCTGCACGGCACCTCGACATCATCCGCCGGCAGGCCCTTCTGCCCGCCAAACACCGCCAGTGCGCTTCGACGCCCCACGAGCGGATTCTCGACATCAGAAAGCACAACGATACGAGCATCATCCAAAGCCTGCAGAGCTGGCGCCAAATCAACGCTCGCCACCTGCTCAAGGCCGGCAAGACCGGGGGCGATATCGCATCCCTGATCATCGACCACACGCGCGCCCAGCGCCTGCAGCATGCCGGCGCCACCGTCGTTGGTGGCACTGCCGCCCAGACCAATATAGATAGTCTTTGCCCCGGCGCGAACCGCACGGAGCATCAGCTCGCCCACGCCATAGGTCGAAGCCGCGAGCGCCGCCGATTCCGTGCAGGGTGAATACCCAATACCCGCCGCCTCGGCCATCTCAATTACAGCCGAGTCGCGCTCGTCGTCCACCAGCATCCGGGCAGACACGCGGTCGCCCAAGGGACCTGCCACCTCGCAGGTCACAATCTCACCGCCGCACGCGGCAACGGCATCGAGTGTCCCCTCACCGCCATCCGCCAGCGGCAATGTGGCCACCTGGGCATCGGGCCACACACGGCGCATGCCCTCGGCAACCGCCGCCTCCGCCTGCGCACTCGACATGCTGCCCTTAAAGGAATCGATCGCCAACAGCACACGGCGGGGCCGGCGCTGCACGGGGCCAAAATCAACCGCCGTGCCAGCATCCTCTTCGGCACCCGCGAGCGCTGCGGCGTGAGCGGCGTGTGCTTCAAGATCGGCCCCACAACCGCAATCAGCGCCGCCCGCTCCGCGCAGACCGCCAAAATAGCTACTCAGCAGCTCGCGGCATTCATCCGCCAGGACCCCAGCCGTCACGTTAAACCGATGATTCAGGCGCGAGTCGGCATTCAAATCGTATAGGGATCCCAACGCGCCCGCCTTGGCGTCGCTCGCGCCATACACGCAGCGCCCCACGCGCGCGTTGACCATAAGGCCCGCGCACATGCAGCAGGGTTCCAACGTCACATAAACCGTACAGTCGAAAAGGCGCCAGCGGCCAAGCGCCTGGGCAGCGGCGCACACGGCCGCAAACTCGGCATGAGCCGAAGGGTCCTGGTCGAGTTCGCGCCGATTGTGCGCCCTCGCGACGATCTCACCGTCGCGCACCACTACGGCTCCGATGGGCACCTCGCCCACCGCCGCGGCGACTCGCGCCTCCGCCAGCGCCTCGCGCATGAACTTCTCGTCGATTTCGGTGATCGTCATCGTTCGCCTTCCCTGTTGCAAATTCAAAACGATGCTATCATTACGACTCACGGAGAGATGGCAGAGCGGTTGAATGCGGCGGTCTTGAAAACCGTTGAGCGCGAGAGCGTTCCGGGGGTTCGAATCCCCCTCTCTCCGCCACTTTTAGTGATTCACCGGCGTCATGGTTCGCTCAAACAGCGCGTCGACCACGTCGGCTATCTCAGGTCGACGCTCCAGATCGTGGCCCGATTCCCACCATATCGTGAAAAGTCGAATAATACCGCCGGCGACAAACTCAGACGTCGTCTCGAGTGACACGGGGGCCAGGGCATCCTCGGCGAGCACGTTCATCACACGCTCGCGGATGGAGCGGGCAATGCGGTCGCAAATGACGTTGGTCAACATGCCCGACATGCTGCTTGCCAAAATGTTATCCATGAGCTGCTCGTGCGCCAGAATCAAATCCATGGCATCGTCCAAAATCGCGTGCCGAAGCGCGCGCACGTCCTCGGCAGACACCGCGCCGGCCTCATCGGGCTGTTTTTGCGGCAAGCCCGACATAAGCTCATCGATATAAAAGGCAAAGTAATCGTTCTTGTCGCGAAAGTGCTTGTAGAACGTCGTGCGGCGAATCATGGCGCGGTCGCACAGCATGGCAACCGTCAGGTCCTCAAAACGATGCTCCTCGAGAAGCTCGGTGAAGGCATCGAACAGGGCGCGGTAGGTTTTCTTAATGCGAAGGTCCACTGGTATCGCCATCCTCAGGGCAAAGACAACACTCGTCAATCTGTCGCATATCTTACACCTGTACCTCGCGCGCTTTGCCCCGGTGCCGACCCCGCCGAAAACACAACGCTTACCGGAAAGTTCGGCACGGCAAAACGTTGCGGGTATACTAGTAGCGTTATACCAACGGCAGCTGGCGCATGCCGCCGCGGCCATTCGAAACGGAGACATCATGATTACCGTCATCATCGGCATCGTTGTTGTCATTGTGATTGTCTGCGCCATCGCCGGCATCTACAACAACATGGTCACCAAGCGTAACCGCATCGATAACGCCTGGCAGAACATCGACACGCAGCTGCAGCGTCGCAACGACCTGATTCCCAACCTGGTCGAGACCGTCAAGGGCTACGCCAAGCACGAGCAGGAGACGCTCTCCGCCGTGATCAGCGCGCGTAACACCGCCGTCAAGGCCACCACGCCCGAGGCCAAGATGGAAGCCGACAACGTGCTGACCGGTGCACTGCGTCAGCTCTTCGCCGTAGCCGAGGCCTATCCCGATCTTAAGGCAAACACCAACTTTACGCAGCTGCAGGCATCGCTCGAGGATACCGAGAACAAGATTAGCTACGCACGCCAGAGCTACAACGATTGCGTGCTCAGCTACAACAACGCCATTCAGACGTTCCCGGCTGTCATCTTTGCCGGCATCTTCCAGTTTAAGGAGCGCCAAGGCTTCGAGGCCGCCGAAGCAGCCCGCCAGGCCCCGACCGTCAAGTTCTAGTAGTTTGGCAGCGCATCCTAAATCGGCTATATGCATAAACCGCCCCGTCGAATGCATACTTCGACGGGGCGGTTTCCTTTTTCGCGAAGGCCCCCCTCTAGGCGCCGTGCATTTTTAGGAGTATTCAACATAACCAAGAGCTTCGGGCGCCACGATAAATGCCAAAGACCGCGAATATCCCTGCAAATCAAACGCTGCCAGCCCATAACCCCGCCCATCATTCGTAGAAAACATCGAGAACTCCCGATTTTTTGCCCGAGATCGGTATGCAGGGACTTTCGACTGCAGAATACTCGCAAAAATGCACGTCGCCACCGCCCCCACATGGCGCGAAGCAAATCAAAACCACCCCTAAAAGGGGTGGTTTGCTCTTAGGGTATAACCCTTGGATT
>UROZ01000101.1 GCA_900549655.1 uncultured Collinsella sp. | reverse complement strand
TTCGTCACAAAGATAGTGAACCGCGTTCCCACCAGCTAGGCTGACTGCCGCCGTCGTTAGCGAGGATGTGGTTGAGCAGCGTGGTCTTGCCGGCACCGAGGTATCCGGTAAGCATGATGATCTTCACAGGTTTGTTGGGCATGTGCCCTCCTTTGTTAGACATGGCTTACAGTTGAATCTTATGCCAAACGCCTGCTCTTATACCCACGCGCCGGCAAATAACACAAGCTACTCCCAGGCTCCCCATACATCGGGGCAATAACCGACGGTGGCCTTTTTGCCGTTGCGCACAATGGGCTCGGCTAGAACCTGCTGGTTCTCGAGCAGCTTGTCGAAGCGCTGACTAGGGGTGAGGTGCTGGATGAGTGCGAGCGTTTCCTCGTCCTTGGCTTTGGGGTTGAGCAGCTTGTCGATGCCGCCGACCGCCTGCATCACGCTCGTGAGCTCGCCTTTGCTCATCTCCTTTTCCTTAAGGTCGATAAACTGCACCTTAATGCGGCGCTCCTTAAAATAACGCTGCGCCTTCTTGGTATCGAAGGACTTTTTGGTGCCGAAGATTTGAATATTCATTTATTGTTCCGCCGTTCTAACGAACGGCGGTCACCTCGACGCTGCAAAGCCATCTGATGGGCAATCTGCCTTTCAATCGTCGGGCGCGGGCAAAAGCCCAGCGCCCTCCTCTTTCAAGGCACCTTGCCTCATCAGCTGGCTTTTCGCTGACATTGATAGGACATCGAGGTTACCGTCGCTGGACTTATCGAATGAAGTTGGTCGTTGCGCGATCTGCCTCGGGTGCGTTGATACCGGCGGCCTGTCCTGCCTCGATACAGCGCAGGAGCCAGGCCATGTTTTTGCCGATGTTTCGCATGGTGGCAAGGCCCTCGGCATCCCCATCGGCGTCGCCGGGCACGCGGCCAAACACGTTATTCCAGTAGGTGGAGGCAACTACGGGCATTTGCTTAATGGTGAAGTACTTGTTGAGCACATCGAAGGTGGTCGAGGTGCCGCCGCGACGGGCGACGGCGACCGCGGCGCCGGGTTTGTGCTCAAAGGCATGCCCGCCTGCATAGAAGGCGCGATCGAGGACCGAAAGGATGCGGCCGCTGGGGTGCGCATAGTAGACGGGCGAGCCAAAGACAAAGCCATCTGCCTGCTCGGCGGCAGCGATCAGCTCGTTCACCACGTCATCGTCAAAGGTGCAGCGGCAATCGAGCTTGCCGCACTGACCACAGCCAATGCAGTCGCGAATGGGCTTGGTGCCCAGCTGAAACACCTCGGTATCAATGCCTTCTGCATTAAGTTGCTCGGCGACCTCGGCGAGTGCGCGGGCGGTGTTGCCGTTTGCCTTGGGACTGCCATTGACCAAAAGAACCTTCATCACAAACTCCCTCTGCTTTTGGTGACTTCTGCAGAGGATTATCGCACGATGGGGGAGGCGGTGCGGGCGCGGTGCTAATCCAGTTTGGTACCTGGCACCTGCACGGCTTTCCCGAGCAACGCTTTAAGCTCGTTCAAAATGGAAACAGGCTGACGGTCGACGCCGTCCAGATGGAGCGTGGCCACGCGAATGGGCGGCTGATATTCAAGCGAGCCGATGAGCACGGGAGAACCCAGGAACCGTTCGATGTCGCTTGCGATCTCATCGATTGCCTCGGGGCCGAGCTCATCGAAGAGTGCCACGAATGTCGGCCCCGTCGAGCGGAACAGGCGGCCCTTGCCGCGCGAACAATCCATGAGGCAGGCGGCGCTTTCGGCGAGCACGCGGTCGCCTGCATCGAATCCAAAGCGGGCATTGACCTCGGCGATATCGTCGACCTTAATGGCAATAAAGCCTGCCTCGTGCGGCACGCGGCGCATCTCTCCAATAGCGTTGACCAGCGCGTGGACATCGCCCAGGCCCGTTACCGAGTCGGTCGTATCCGCTAGGCTTCGGTTGACGATAATGCCCACATACATGCTGGGCTCGGTATCGGTGCCGTCCAAGCGGTAGCCCGTGCAGTCGCAAAGCGCGTATTTTCCGGTGGCATCCATTACGCGATACTGCATGTAGTGGAAGTGCCACGTGCCGTTTATCACCATGTCGAGCTCGGCGCGTACGTTGTCGCGGTCCTCGGGATGAACGCGGGCGAGCCACATGTCGAGTGAGTTAAAAGGGTGCTGGGAAGGCAGGTCAAAATCGCGCACGGCGTTAACCGACCATTGCGATTCTCCAGTATCGAGGTTAAGGATGAACGGATAGCGCGTCTCGGAGCTCATGGAGATCGCTTGGAACACCCGGTCGTTGCAGGGAAGCTGATCGACGATTGGGCGTTGCGGCGCGTCATCGTCTTTCGGTTGCTGCACACGATGCATAAGCTTATAGCGATACATCTTGCGATCGGCATCCATCGTCATCTGGCGACGCGTGTCGCCAGCAAGTGGATCGACGCGCGAGCAGCCAAAGCTAAAGCTGCCGATCATGGGCGCCTTGCCACCTGAGCTCGCCTCGATCAGCCTGGTACGTACCTGCTCCAAGCGCTGCTCGAGTTCAATCTCGTTTGCGGAGAGCGAGATAAGCACAAACTCGTCTCCACCGATACGGAACAGCATTTCATCGTGCTCCATGGTTTCGGAGAGCGTGCGGCAGATGCTCAGAATATAGCGATTGCCTTCGGCGTGGCCAAACCTATCATTGCAATGTTTGAGATGGTCGATGTCAATATAGGCGCAGGTGAAGGGGTCGCCTTTGTGCCAGAGTTGCTCGACGTGACGGTCGAATCCGTTGCGGTTGCCCAAGTTGGTGAGCGGATCGATATAGGCGTTGCGCTCAAGCAGCTGGCGCTCTTGTTGCAGGATGGCATGCGTCTTTTGCAGTTGCTCACCAACGGCGCGTAGCTCAGCAGGCAGCGCGGCAACATCGAGTTCGGCGGTCGAGACGCCGTTCGCAAGTCGCTGAAGATAGGCAATAATCGATTGCTCGCCCAGGCGATGCGACTCGTTCATGATGGATAACCTCCTTGGGCGGAACAATGGTTTGTATCATATCCCCAACTGCCTTTTAATGGGGATATAAGTTAGCCAATGGGGACAAACGCGTCCCTCAACGGCAGCGGCCTGCCTGTGAACGCATCAATCCTCGCCATCGCCATCGAGCAATGCCTCAAAATCTGCCGCCGGCATGGGACGGTAGTAGAGGAAGCCCTGTGCATAGCGTGCGCCCATCTGACGCAGCAGCTGAGCCTGCGCCTCCGTCTCGACGCCTTCGATCACAACGGGCAGCTCGAGCGATTGCGCCATCCCGAGCATCGACGAAATGATTTGCGTGCTACGGCCTTGGTCGCCGTCGACGGGCACAAACGTGCGATCGAGCTTGATGACGTCGACGTTGACGTTTTTGAGCATCGCGAGCGTGGACTGGCCGGTGCCAAAATCGTCCATGTAGGTCGAGAAGCCGCGGGTGTGCAGGTCGGCCGTCAGTTTATCCACAGCCTCGGGCTCTCCGGTATAGGCAGTCTCGGTAATCTCGATGCGCATGAGCTCGGGCGATAGATTGTAGCTGGCGGCAAGCGCGCTCATATGCTCGGCGACATCGCAGGCAAGGATATCCACGCGCGACACATTAAGCGAGATCGGAACCACGCGAAGCCCCTGGTCAAGGCGCTTGCACAGCCACAAGGCAACGCCCTGCCAAATATATTTGTCGAGCGTCACCACAAAACCGCTTTCCTCGAGCGTCGGGATAAAGGAAACGGGCGGAATGAGGGTGCCGTCATTACCAATCCAGCGCGTGAGCGCCTCGGCACCAACAATCTCGCCGGTTTCCATGTCCACCTGGGGCTGCAGGTAGTAGGTGATACGATCGTTGGAGAGCGCATATTGGAACTCGGTGAGGGTGTTGTGAAACGCAACCTCGTGGGCGTACTCTTCGGGGCGGAAAACAGCGATGCGGTCTTTAAAGTCATTTTTGGCGCGACGGTTGGCATACATGGCCCTTGCCTGAGCGTCGATGGTGATTTCCTCACGGGGTTTGACGGGGTAGACGCCCATGGACGGCCAAAAACCCACGCCGTCGTCGTGCCTGGCAACCGCTTCGCGCACGCCGGCATAAATTCGATGAATCGTATCGCGGTCAAAGGGAGCAAGGATGCAAAAGTCGTCCATGCCCCAGTAGCCCGCAACGCCCATGCCCGCGTTCTCGATATCCTTAAGCACCGTGCCCACATCGGCAAGCACGCGGTCGCCCTCGGTTTGTCCGTGCCATTCGTTAAACAGGCGCATGTGTCCCATGTCGACGGTGGCAATGCACCATGCGCTGCCTTGTGCCGTCGACAGAAAGGCATTGGCGCGTCGCATAAACTCACTGGGGCGGTAGAGGCCGGTGAGCGGGTCGATGCGCTCGGCGATTGCGCCTTTGCGCTTGATTTCGGGAATGCAGGGACTGTCGTTGTGGAACGGTCCGTTTATGGCGCGAATGCGGCGGTCGAGTTCGTCCAAAACGGCCGGTGCCTGGTTAACAAGGCGCTCGTAGTAGACAGGCACGACCAGGCATGTGGGGGTGATGACGTCGCCGGCAATCTGGATGGGTTTTGAGACAACATGTTCCAAATCCCCAACGAGGTGATCGAAGGCATTGCGGTCAAAACTATCGGTAAGTACAACGAACTGCGCGCTGCGCGAGCGGAATACACGGCTTCTGCCGCGGATGAGCGAGAGCATGCGGCCGGCATACTCGGAAAGCATGGCATCGACGGCGTCGGCCCCATAGCGTTCATTGAGCTGCGTTGTACCGCGAACACGCACGGCGGCAAGGCCCATCCCGCGGTTATCGCGGCGGCAAGTATCAATGGCGCCGATCAACATGCGCTGGGTTCCAAGCCCTGTTGCGGGGTCAATCGTCTCGACCAGAGCGTGATTGACGAGTTCGCCAACGTAGAGCGAGGGCGTGTCTCCGTTTCCGTCGATGCGATAGCCTCGGACGCGACAAAGCACGTAATCGCCAGCAGCGTTGCGCACTCGATACTGCATGACGCGATAGTGCTTGGAGCCGTTGTAAATCTGGTTGATATCGTTGATATAGGCCTCGAGGTCATCGGGATGGACGCGCGTTTTCCAGTAATCATGGCAGTTGTCTATATGCTCCGAAGGAAGACCGAAATCGCGCAAGGCGCCTTGTGACCAAAGGGTGCGATGCTTGTCCAAGTTCTCGATAAAGAAATATCGTCCCTCGTCAAGCATCGAGAAGGCGTCGAAGACACGGTCGCTGACTTCAAAATCGTCTGCATGAACTTGTTTGATATTGCGACGATCCAGGTGTACGGCATGGCGCAGCTTGTAGTCGTACATGCGGTGGTCGGCATCGAGCGTCATACGATCGGACGTTTCGCCCAGTTTTGGGTCGGCATGCGATACGCCATAGCTAAACGAGTGAGGCATCTCGGCGTCGTTGTTTTTGAGCAGCACCGAGCGGCAATGCTCAAGGCGCTCGGCAAGGTCGTCTTCGGTCGCGACGGTGGACAAGATTGCGAACTCGTCGCCACCCAGGCGAAACACCGCCTCGTCAACTTTGATATAGAGCTTAAGGTACAGGCTCACCTGCATAATGTAGCGGTTACCCTCGTCGTGACCGAAGGCGTCGTTGCAGTGCTTGAGGTTATCGATATCGATAAACGCCATGGTGACCGGCGTGCCCTGCTCCCAGAGCTCTTCCAACGAGCGGGTAAAGCCGCCGCGGTTGCCAAGGCCGGTAAGTTGGTCGGTAAAGGCTGTTCTTACCAGGTCTTCCGGGCGCTCGAACAGGTCTTGAACGATCTTTTCGAGCGTCTTTGTATAGGTGTTGGCTGTGTCCATATGTGAGTGGCTTTCTGGGGTCGAGATGGCTTGCGTCGGATGTTTTTCTTGTCAATGTGACCTTCTGCGGTCTATGGACGCGTGAACTTTCGTCCCCGCCTTGTTTCATCGATGGGCTAGATTGTTGTCTACTGTTTGGTTCTGTTGCCTAATGATACGAACATCATTATAGGGGCGTTTTGTTTAAACAGCTCAGTCGTTAATGATAATCGCCGAGTGGTAGTGTTTAGTTTGCATCGGCAAATGTGACCGAGACGGTATATGTTGACGGGTATACTTGTTCCGTTCAAAAGCATGAGGACGGAGATGGTTGCATGGCACTGCCAAAGACGGCGCACACGGTGGGTCTGGCGCTCGAGGGCGGTGGCTACCGGGGCATGTATACGGCGGGCGTGCTCGACGTTTGGATGGAACATGGCCTGACCTGCGATCATATGGTGGGTGTCTCGGCAGGCGCCGCGTTTGGATACAACTTTAAGTCGCGCCAGATCGGCCGTGCCATCCGCTACAACAAGGCCTATTGCGACGATAAACGCTATGCGAGCGTGGCCAGCTGGCTGCGCACCGGTGACATGTTTAATGCCGAGTTTGCGTATCACGAGGTGCCTATCGAGCTCGACCCCATCGACTTGGATGCCTACCGCGCCAATCCCATGAGGTTTACGTGCGTATGCACCGATATCGAGACAGGCGAGGCTGTCTACCGTGACCTGCCCTACGGTGACGAGCGTGATATTGAATGGATTCGTGCTTCGTCGGCGATTCCCGTGGCGACCAGGCCTGTTGCCATTGATGGGCATCGGTATTTGGATGGCGGCGTTGCGGATTCTATTCCCAGCGCCTGGCTGTTTGCACAGGGTTACGACCGCAATGTGGTGGTGCTGACGCAGCCGGCGGGTTTTGTAAAACAGGCCAATAGCCTGATGCCCATGCTGCGACGCGCGTTCTGTCGCTATCCAAAGTTTGTTGCAGCGCTTAGAGATCGACATGAGGTGTATAACGCCACGCTTGACGACCTTGCACGTCGTGAGGCCGCTGGTGAGATCTTTGTGGTGCGGCCGAGTGAATCGGTGAAAGTGCCGTCGTTGTGCCGCGAGCCCGATGAACTCGAGCGCATCTACCAGATTGGTCGCCGCGATGCGGAGGCGACGTTGCCCGCGCTGGAGGCCTACCTGGCAGGGTAGGGGCCACGGCGGAAAGCGCATCCCAGAATGGACGTCCAAACTGGGATGCGCTTTCCGCTCTAGAAG
>UROZ01000100.1 GCA_900549655.1 uncultured Collinsella sp. | reverse complement strand
GAAGATCTGGCGCAGGTCTCCGCGGTTGAGGGCTTCGTCGAAGAGGTGCTTGAATGCCACACTGCCGTGCAGGCCGTCGTGCTCGAACTCGTTCGTTACCCAGGCATGCGAGTTGCCCACGCGGCTGAGCGTGTCGAGCTGCATACCCGAATCGACGTACATGTCGTCGAAATACACCGCGGCCTGGAGTGGCACCTCGTTGCATGCTAGGCGCTGCGGGTCGTAGATTTTGTCCCAGCTTGTGTCTTCCATCAGCAGGTCCATCGCGGGCTTGAAGGGCTTAAGTTCGGGCATCTGCTCGAACATCCACGGGAACATGGCCTCTCCGGTAAACATGAGCGGGCGCGCGAGTGTGTCGAACTCGGCACGATGAGCTTTCTCTTCTGCCGCGGCCCAGCGAATGGGCATGGTGTCGCCGTCGGCGTAGATGAACTCCTGAAGCGTCCAGTACAGCGGATTCGTGCGCGTGTTGGTGCGTTCGAAGGCACGCATCAAAAAGCTATCGGATACTGAGGCACCGCAGCTCGGCGTGCCGTCGCCGTTAACAAAAGCATGATCGATGATCCAATGCATGCGCTCAAAGCTCGGCTTCATGCCAAAGTCGCTGCCCATAAGCTGTAGACGCTCCACCGTCATTGGCGAGCCGTCGGGCAGCACGGGCTTCTGCTCCTCAAGCGCATCGGCAAGAACCGCCACACGCTCGACGTCGGCGGGGTAGCGGTCGTAATACTGCCGCGTCTTGGCGGCCATGCGCGGGAAGGTGTGCGCGTAGACCTCGTTGGCGCTCGCCGGTACGTGGGGGATGCCGCCGCAGGTAAAGCTCGCCGCCACGCCCTCGGGGAAGAGCGACAGGTAGCTCAGCGTCAAAAAACCGCCGTAGCTTTGGCCGAGCGTGACCCACGGCTTGCCGCCAAAGCCCACCAGGCGCAGGTACTCAAAATCGCGCACGATGGAGCTGGCGAGGTGGCGCTTGAGGAAGTCCGCCTGCGAGCGTGCGGCATCGGAGCCGGCCGCCGTCGCGCGCTCGCCTAGAGCCGCGATCGTGCGCCCGTCTACACAGCTGCTGCGCCCGGTGCCGCGCTGGTCGGGAAGGACCACGCGGAAGTGCTTGACGGCCTCCTCGATCCAGCCGTCGCTTGTGGGCGACAGCGGACGTGGGCTCTCGCCGCCGGGGCCGCCCTGCAAAAACAGGAGCAGTGGCAGATCGTCGTTGATGCGGTCGGGCGCGCAAACCACGCGGTAGAAGAGCTTGATGCTCTCGGGCGCGCCGGCGATGGGTGCCGGCATAGCGCCGCGGCGCATGGTGCTGCCGACGGCCAGGAGCATCGGCTCCAGGCCGCGCCAGTCAAGGGGGACGTCGATGCTGTGGTCCTCGACATAGAGGCCGGGGACGTGGTACGAAGTGATGAGGGCCATGCGGTACTTCCGTTCGTTGCGGTGTTTCGGATTGACCAATTCTACCGCCGCGCGCGAGGGCATGCACAAATCGGCTACCATGGTGGGCAAACTACTAAGAGAAAGGGCCGCCCATGTCGGTCGATATAGCCACGTATGTCCACGATCTTGCCGTTGCCGCCAAGGCAGCGTCGGCATCGCTTGCCACGGCGAGCGATGAGCAGCGTCAGGAGGCCGTGCGCGCCATGGCCACAGCGCTGCGCGACGGTGTCGATTCCATCGTTGCCGCCAACGAGCTCGATATGTCCGCCGCGCGCGATGCGGGCATCTCGGCGGGGCTCCTCGATCGCCTGTTGCTGACGCCCGAGCGCGTAGAGGGCATGGCCGCCGGCCTGGAGAAGCTCGCTGAGCTGCCCGATCCTGTCGGCCGCGTGCTCGACCACCGCGTGCTTGCAAGCGGCGTGGACCTCACCCGCGTGAGCGTGCCGCTGGGCCTGGTCGCCATGGTCTACGAGGCGCGCCCCAACGTGACGGCCGACGCCGCTGGTATCTGCGTCCGCACCGGCAACGCCTGCATTTTGCGCGGCGGTTCGCTGGCGTATCACTCGTGCGCCATGATTTCCGAGTTGCTGGCCGATGCGCTCGAGGCCCAGGGCTTCCCGCGCGAGGCCGTGTCGATGATCGAGTCTACCGACCGTGAGGCAACCGGCGAGCTCATGAAGCTCCGCGGCATCGTCGACGTGCTCATTCCGCGCGGCGGTGCAGGCCTGATCCAGCGCTGCGTGCGCGAGTCGCTTGTGCCGGTGATCGAGACGGGTACGGGCAACTGCCATATCTACGTGCATGAATCCGCCGACTTTGACAAGGCGCTTAACATTATCGTCAATGCCAAGACCCAGCGCGTGGGCGTGTGCAATGCCGCTGAGTCGCTGCTGGTCGACCGTGCCGTTGCTGATCGCTTCCTGCCCGTAGTCGTTGCCGTGCTGCACGACCACGGCGTGCTGATTCACGGCGACGAGGCCACGTGCGCCGCATGCGCCGACGCCGGTCTTGCCGAGGGCGACGACTACGTGGCCGCGACCGAGGAAGACTGGGGCCGCGAGTATTTGGCGCTCGAGATGAGCGTGAAGGTCGTGGCGAACGAGGACGAGGCCATCGCACACATCAACCGCTACGGCACCATGCACTCCGAAGCCATCGTTGCCGAGGACGCAGACGTTTGCGAGCGCTTCCTGGATGCGGTCGATGCCTCGGCCGTGTACGCCAACGCCAGCACGCGCTTCACTGACGGCGGCGAGTTTGGCCTGGGTGCCGAGATCGGCATCTCGACCCAAAAGCTCCATGCCCGCGGCCCCTTTGCCGCCGAGGCCCTCACCACCTACAAATACAAGCTCCGCGGCACCGGCCAGGTCCGCCCCTAACGCCCGCGCAAACAAAAACCACCACAAAGGTGCCTGTCCCCTTTGTGGTGGATTTAGGTGGCGTTGACGGTTAGGCCTGGAAGGTATCTCGGTCGGGGGCGAAGGACTGCATGGCCGCGATCGTGCGGTCAAAGAGCTCGGGGAGCTCCCAACCCAGCATCTCGGCGCCCTGCGAAATCACGTCGCGCGAGCAGCCGGCGGCAAAGCGCTTGTCCTTGAACTTCTTCTTGAGCGACTTGGTCGTAAAGTCCATGACGCTCTTGCTCGGACGCATGATCACGGCAGCACCGATCAGGCCGGTGAGCTCGTCGCAAGCAAACAGGATCTTCTCCATCTGCAGCCCGGGCTTGGGCAGCGAGGTATTGAAATCGGACGTGTGCGTCTGGATGGCGCGAATGAGCTCGGGAGACGCACCTTCGCCCTCAAGAATCTCGGCAGCATAGATGGTGTGGTTCATGGGGTCGTCCTCATGCTCCTCCCAATCCAGGTCGTGCAGCAGACCGACGATGCCCCAAAACTCCTCGTTCTCGGGGTCGAACTCGCGCGCAAAGTAGCGCATAGTGCCCTCGACCGTCTCACCATGGGTGATGTGGAACGGGTCCTTGTTGTGCTCGTTGAGCAGTTCGAACGCGCGGTCGCGGGTGATTCCGGCGGTAAGCGGCTCTGCCATAAGAGACTCCTTGTGCTCGTGGGTATCGCTAAGAATGAATACTACTAGAACAAGAAAACCACCACAAAGGTGCCTGTCCCCTTTGTGGTGGTTTTTGGCGCGGATGGGTTAGTTGAGGGCGGCTTGGGCTAGGCGGGCTTCGGCGGCCTCCTCGGTGACGCCCAAGGCCACGGCGAACTCCTCGATGGAGCGGCGTTTGGCCTCCTTGAGTACGCGCATGTAGTAGGAGCTGGGTTTTTTATCAGCTTCCTCGGCCTGGCGAATGCGGTGCATCATGGTCTTTGCCACGCGGACCGTCTCGGGCGCGCCCAGCTTGAGCTGCTGCTTAAAGTGCGTCTCCTCAAGTGAACTGTTGCGCTCGGTAAAGGTGTCGCACTCCAGCTCGTCATAGTGGCTCAGCAGGTGCTCGGCATCTTGCTGCGAGATGGCGGCGTGCAAACGGTCGGCCTGCGCCACGGGGTACATGAGGATCGTCTGCGCATGTCCCTGCTTGGTCTCGAGCAGTAGCATGGGCTGCGGTGTGTCGTCCCTAAAACCGACGACGGTGCAGACTCCCTGACCCGGATGAATGACGTGTTGACCGATTGAGAACATGCTACCTCCAACTTATACGAATTTACGTATGTCTAGAATAACACGCTGACGTGCGCAAACCCTTACTTTATGCAGGAAAAGCACACAACTCCGATAGGTAAGAGTATTCGATAACAGGCGCAGCTCATTCACACCTTTATGCATTTTCAACGCCTGCATAATCTGCAGGCAGACTGGCATCTTTGAGTGACTCCATACAAGCTGTAGTCAATTTTGTGCATATGCAATATCGATTGGCTTTACCCTGCGACAGTGCCCGTCGCTTGTGATAGAGTGCTACAAACTCTGGCTTTTGCCCTACGAGTGACCAAGAGCTCGGGGGCTTTAACACAAGGAGGATCTATGCCCGAGAAGATTGAAGAGCTGGTACGCGCTGCGCTTGCTGCGGCCCAGGAGGCCGGCGACCTTTCCGCATTTGAACTTGACGATTGCGCTATCGAGCGACCGGCTGACACTTCTCATGGCGAGTGGACCTCTACCATGGCCCTGAAGTCCGCCAAGCTGGCCCATTGCGCCCCGCGCAAGATCGCCGAGGCCATCGTTGCCCATATGCCCGAGGACCCCGCGATCGAGAAGGTCGAGATCGCAGGCCCCGGCTTCATCAACTTCTACCTCTCCGTTGCCGTCAAGAATGCCATCTTTGGCGAGGCTCGCGAGAAGGGTATGGACTTCGCTAAGTCCAACGTCGGTGGCGGCCTGAAGACCCAGGTCGAGTTCGTCTCCGCCAACCCCGTCGGCCCCATGCACATCGGCCATGGCCGCTGGGCCGCTCTGGGCGACTCCCTTTGCCGTGTGATGGACCACGCCGGTTACGATATCCAGCGTGAGTTCTACATTAACGACCACGGCTCTCAGATGAACACCTTCGGCAACTCCATCAGCACGCGCTATATGCAGCTTGCCGACATCATCGCCAAGCAGGGCGTGGATATCGACGAGGCTCACAAGCTGCTGATCGCCGACCGCGACGCCTTTGTTGCCGATGAGAACGACGAGCATCCCGAGGCCCATCCGTATCAGGACAACTTTGCCGAGACTCTGGGCAAGGACTCCTACGGCGGCGACTACATCATCGACGAGGCCGCCGAGTTCTGGCGCACCGACGGCGATAAGTGGGTCAACGCCGATCCGCAGGAGCGCATGGAGAGCTTCCGCGAGCGCGGCTATGTAAAGATGGTCGACAACATGCGCGACCTTTGCCATGCCGTTAACTGCGACTTCGATCGTTGGTTCTCCGAGCGCTCGCTGTATGTGAAGGACACCGAGGGTGAGACCGCCGGCACCTCCGCCGTCGACCGCGCCTTTGAGAAGCTCGACAAGATGGGCTACCTCTACACCAAGGACGGCGCCCTGTGGTTCCGCTCCACCGACCTGGGCGACGACAAGGACCGCGTGCTGATCAAGTCCGACGGCGAGTACACCTACTTTGCCTCCGACGTCGCCTATCACTGGGATAAGTTCCAGCGCGTCGACCACGTCATCGACATCTGGGGCGCCGACCACCACGGCTACATCGAGCGCGTCCGCTGCGTCTGCGATGCCTTGGGTTACCCCGGCAAGTTCGAGGTTCTGCTGGGCCAGCTCGTCAACCTGCTGCGTAACGGCAAGCCCGTCCGTATGTCCAAGCGCAAGGGCACCATGGTGACCCTGCAGGAGCTCGTCGACGAGGTCGGCTCCGATGCCGCTCGCTACACGCTCATCTCCAAGAGCTCCAACCAGATGGTCGACTTCGATATTGAGGCCGTTAAGAAGCGCGACAACTCCAACCCGGTCTATTACGTGCAGTATGCTCACGCCCGCGTGTGCTCCATCCTGCGCCGTGCCGCCGACGTTACGCCCGAGCAGGCTGACGAGATGGGCATGAAGGCCGTCGCCGCCAAGGCCATCGGTGAGAACGTCGATTACTCGCTGCTGACCGACCCGACCGAGCTCGCCCTTTCGCGTAAGCTCAACGAGCTCACCGACCTCATCGCCAGCTGCGCTCGCGACCGCGCCCCGTTCCGTCTGACGCACTTTGCCGAGGAGCTTGCCGGCGACTTCCACAGCTTCTACGCTGCCTGCCAGGTTCTGCCGAGCGAGGGCCGTCCCGTCGACCCCGAGCTTTCGCGTGCCCGTCTGGCCGCTTGCGATGCCGTCCGTGTGACGCTCGCCCTGGTGCTCACCCTCGTTGGCGTTTCCGCGCCCGAGCAGATGTAAGCTACGGGTCATTTGACCGTACAGACTTGGTTTAACTAAGCCTTGAAAGCCCGATCTCCCACGGAGGTCGGGCTTTTTTGCAAACGCCGACGTATTGACGAATTTGGAACTGCTGGAAATACGAAACTATGCCGGTTTACTACGATGAAATGAGAAATTCCAACTACGCCGGCTTTTCGCAAAAAAAGTGCAAGGCATCTACCTGCGGTTTTAGTTCAACAAGTTTCGGAGTGATCGCGGTTGAGCGATTCATCGTAGTAAACCGCCACAGTTTTGGCGGAGGCAGTCAGATTTGTGGGTGTTAAACCAAAGATTGTCCCTTTTGACTAGTCGTTTAAGAACGTCCTCAATGACTAAGTTGCAGGTGGTTGCGGTTGTGTTACACTAACGCTGCGTATATGACGCAAATATCTCGATACAGATCAATGATGTCCGTCGGTATTTGACGGAGCTAGACTGTTTAGCCGCCCTGAAGGTTTATGCAGGGAGCATGTGATCACAGGGCTTGAAAAGAAAGTTGAGCAAACACTGTGTCTGATCAACAGCAAGAAAACGAAATAACGACGACGCAAGCCGCTCCCGCTGCACCGGTTGTGTCGGATCAGGTCGCGGCGCCCGCGCATGCCTCGGCTCCTGAGACGCCTAAGGCTGCTTCGACGCCTACGCCTGCAACGGCTGAGAAGGCCGTGCCTGCAACTGGTGAGGAGGCTGCTCCGGCAAAGCCCAAGCGTACGCGCCGCACGGCCAAGCCTGCTGCTGACGGTGAGGAGGTCACCAAGCCCAAGCGCCGTACCACGCGCATGACGCGCGTCAAGCGCACCGTTGCAGCTGACTCCTCGGCACCGATTTCCGATGAGGTCGCGCAGGCACGTGCGTTGGCGCAGATTAGCGAGGCTCAG
>UROZ01000099.1 GCA_900549655.1 uncultured Collinsella sp. | reverse complement strand
ATAATGCGACGCGGCTCAGCCGCGTAAAACTCAGTACGACCGTGCTTATACCCAGCGGCCCGCAAAGCAACCACTCGCGGGCGGCTCTTTTATCAAAAGCGCCGCAAAACCCCTTTCTTCAGATATGGGGATATAAGGCGCATCGGCGTCAGCCGATATACATATACGGCTGCAAGTGGTATACTGTTTTCATGGATAGATACAGGAGCAACGACAACATAGTCTGGGACTGCGACTACCATGTGGTCTTCTGCCCGAAATACCGCAGGAAGGTGCTCGTGGACGGCATCGGCTCCCGCTTCGAGGAGATCGCGCACGAGGTCGCGGAGGAACTCGATTTCGAGATAAGGGAAATCAAGGTCATGCCCGACCGCGTGCACATGCTCGTCTCAGTCGACCCCCAGTTCGGCATCCACCGGGCCGTGAAGCGCATCAAGGGCAGGACCAGCCACGACCTGCGCGCCGAGTTCCCGCAGCTGAAGCGCAAGCTGCCGACGCTCTGGACGAACAGCTACTTCGTCTCGACCGTCGGCGGGGCGACGCCCGAGGCCGTCAGGCAGTATATCGAGGACCAGAGGAACGCGTGAGGGCCATGGACAAGACCTTCGAGTACCGCATATACCCGAGCGCCGAGCAGGAGGCCCTCCTGCAGAAGACCTTCGGCTGCTGCCGCTGGGTCTACAACAGGGTGCTGGCGATGAGGCGGGACGAGTACGCGTGGACGGGCAAATCGAGGCACATCAACTCCTACATCACCCAGATCCCCGCCTGGAAGAGGGCGGACGCGCCGTGGCTCTCCGAGGTGGACTCCATGGCACTGCAGCAGTCCCTGCGCGACCTGGACAAGGCATTTAAGAACTTCTTCCGCGCACCAGGCAAGGTGGGCTTTCCGAAGTTCAAGTCCAAACGCGCGGGGAGGAAGAGCTACCGCACGAACGGCGTCGGGATAATCGACGCCAGGCACGTGAGGCTGCCAAAGCTGGGGACCGTCAGGGCGCGGGTGAGCCGTCCCGTGGAGGGGCGCGTCCTGTCCGCGACGGTCAAGCAGGTGCCGAGCGGCAAGTACTACGTGGCGATATGCTGCGCGGACGTCCCCGCCACGGACGCGCCGGCCCCGACCGTCGGGTTCCTGGGAGTCGATGCGGGAATACACGACATAGCCACCTGCTCCACGGGGGAGCGCCTGCCCAACCCCAAAAACCTGCAAAGGAGCGAGAGGAGGCTGGCGCGGGAGCAGCGGCGGCTCTCGCGCAAGCGGAAGGGCTCCGCAAATCGCGCCAGGCAGCGTGTCAGGGTCGCGCGGGCGCACGAGAAGGTTGCCAACCGGCGGAAGGACGCCCTGCACAAGTTCACGACGCATGCGGTGGGAGAAAGCCAAAACATCGCGGTCGAGGACCTGAACGTCAGGGGCATGCAGAGGAACCGCCGCCTCGCCAAGGCCGTGGGCGATGCCGCCATGTCGGAGCTGGCGCGCCAGCTCGAGTACAAATGCGCATGGTCGGGGCGCGGCTTCGTAAGGGTGGGCAGGTTCTATCCGTCCAGCAAGACGTGTTCCGCATGCGGTTACGTCTACAGGGGACTGACGCTGGCCGAACGGGTATGGGACTGCCCCGCGTGCGGCATGCGTCACGACCGCGACCTGAACGCCGCCGTCAACATCGCCCGCGAGGGAAGGAGAATCCTGGAAGGTACCGCAGGGCATGCGGGAACCGCGGCAGACGCCGCAAACGCTTGTGGAGAGGGCGTAAGACCTACGGCTGCATGCGCAGTCTAGGCAATTCTCGGTGAAGCAAGAATCCCCTGGCTTTAGCCATGGGGAGTGTCAAATAATGGTGGGCACGCAAACGATTGGAGAGCGCATACCTATGTCACAAAGCCAGAAAAAAGAAGCCATCGCTCAGGCGGCCGAGCAGGAGCTCGCATCGCTTGCGGGTCGTGGCGTGCGCATCGCAGGCAACGCGTGCTCGCCGATTGTGCTGGTAAAAGGCGATTTGGATGAGGCCGAGCGCTCGGGCGGCGAGCTTGCCGCAGGCGCGGATGGCGCGGCGCTGCGTAAGGCGCTCGGGGCCATCGGTTATGCGCCCGAGGATTTTTGCGTGCTGGCAAGCGTCGCCGGTGCGGGCGACGGAACGGTGGCGGTGGGCCATGCCCTGCCGTGCGAGCTGTTCCGCGAGGCGCTCGAGGCGCTGGACCCCGAGGCGGTGCTGTTGCTGGATGATCGTGCGGCCGATACCATGCGCGAGACCTATGCCGATATGCTCGTGGCGATCGACGACTTCGACACCGCCATGCTCAAGCCCGGCTTGGTCGCCCATGTGCAGGGTCGCCGCGTGCTCGCGCTCGACGGTTTTGAGGCGGCGCTCACTGACAAAGCCGCCAAGCAGCGCATGTGGGCATACATCAAGCAGCTGACCCCGGCGGCCGCTCCGCTGTAGCGGATTGGCGCCGGCGAGCGATTGCCTGGCGGGCAAGGCGCGCCTCGAGATCGGCGCCGCACTTCTACATCACAGCGCGCAGCTCAAACCGATCGCCGTTAATGCGGAACTGACAGTTGCCGTTCATGCGCTCCACGGCAAGTTTGATGCTCCTGGTGCCAAAGCCGTGGCCCGCATGCCGGGTCACGGGCATGCCGTCGACCATGCGCGGCGCGCGGTCAAACGTGTTGGAAACTAACAGCAGCAGCTGGCCGTCCTCTAATCGCAGGTCAAAGTCGACGAATCGCTTTCCTTGGGGTGCGGCGCTTGCAGCGGTGATAGCGTTTTCCAAGGCATTTGAGAGCACACTAAACAGGTCGGCGTCACCTACGTGGATGGTTTCGGGTACGGCGACGCGCAGGTTGGCGGTAATGCCGTTTCTATTGATATCCGAGTTAAATGACGAAAGCGCGATGTTTACGGTCTCGTTGGCACAGAAGCGGCGTACGGCGGTGCGATCGCCGGCTTCGCAGAGTTCATCGATGCGTTTGAGCGCCTCGTCGGTGTGGCCCTCCTCAATTAAAGCGGCCAGGCCGCGTAGGAAGTGGCGCATGTCGTGGCGAAGAATCGACAGCTCGCGCCCAGATTGACGCCAAGCCTCGAGCTCTTTGATGGCGGCGCTGTCGCGGGTTTCGAGCATCCAGCGCTCTCGCTCGGCGGTTTCCTTTTCTTCGTATTCGCGCAGGTAAACGGCAAGAAACATAAGATAGAAGGCACAGAGCGCAAATGACAAAAACTCAACCGTCACCACCGAGCCCGAGTGGAACAGCGTGGTGTAGACGTTGGTGGCATAGTCAAAGACGTAATAGACGAGCGGCAGGATTAAAAGGATGCCCAGCTCGGTGGTGCTTTTAATCGCCAAGCGTGGACCGATGTCGCCGGCCCAACGCAACAGGACGGCAAAGACGGCGAGTGTGGTCGCGATGCGCGCCAGATAGTACGCGATCTGAGAATCGGTTGCGGCAAATGCGGCGATGCCCATCCAATTGCTGAACTGGCAGCTCAGATAGGCACTCGTAATGCCGAGCACGGCAAGCAGCGGGCTCAGGCGGTAGCGCGCGCACAAATAGATGACGAGCGGCAGATGCACGACGAGCGGATATACCTGGCGGGCGAAAAGCTCGCCGCCGACGGCATTGGCGAGGCCAAATGCGCATCCAGTTACGGCACCGACCAGCACCAGTTCAAGCGCATGACGCCGGTTGATCTCGATACCGCACAGCGCCGCCGAGGCAAAGACGCCAAAGAGCAGCGTCGTGGCGTGGTGGATTGCCCAAAGGACCATTTCGACCGAGGAGACCATCAGTGTCTCCCACCCTCAAAGCGAACCGCAAAGTAGGCGTCTTGGAATCCCTGCTTGCAGCTGCGCGAAAGCGGGATGCACGCGCCCGAGCGCATGACGATGTCCGTGCGGTCAAAGTGATCGATATTGCGCAGGTTGACCTGGTAGCTGCGGTGGCATTTAAAGAAGACTGCGTTTTGCTCCAAGCGGTCCTCGACGCTGCGGAACGATTCGAGCGCCTCGATATCGCGTCCGTCGCGCAGGTGGAAAACCACGTGCTTGTTGCGTGCCTCGGCATATTCGATGTCGGACAGGCGCAGGGCATGGTAACCAAAGGACGTTTTGATGACGAACTCGTCGGTCGCCGACGGGCGCATGCTCGAAAGCTCGTCGAGCAGCTGCGCCAGGCGTTCGTATGCCACGGGCTTGAGCAGGTAGTCGAAGGCGCGGACTTCGTAGGACTCCAGCGCAAACTCGGGCGACGAGGTGAGGAACACCAGGCGCACGGCGGTATCGGACTGGCGCAGCTCGCGCGCGGTGTCCATGCCGTTGACGAGCGGCATGATCATGTCGAGCAGGATGATGTCGGCGCGCGACGCGGCATGGCGCGCCAGCAGGTCCTCGCCGCGCGTAACGAGCGCAACATCGACCGCCGTGCCCTTCTCGGTCGACCAACGGTCGATCATCCGGTGCAGTCTATCTAGAAAAGCGACATCATCGTCGCAGGCAATAATCTTGAGCATTCGGCCCCCTTAAGTAGTTCGATTTTGCCACATTGGGCGCGTGCCGCTCGCGGGGGAGCGCCCGTTCGTGCCTCATGGTGCGCAACTCGCGCCGAGCGGTATTGCGGTGGCGAAAGATGCCTCCTGCGCTATCGAGAGCTCGGCTATCCTCAGCTTGCCAGTTCGAAAATGGACCTGCCGCATGATTGAATCTTTATTTCAACTTTACACCTAGGTTTACAGCTGTCTTGTCAGCTGTAAACCTAGGTGTCATACTAAAGCCCCAAGATTCGCCAAAAGAGAGGGGCCTTGATGGCACAGAGCGCGAACATGGATGCATCGGAGCTTGCACGCGACATTGCGGCCGGCCTGGCATCGGCAACGACGGCAACGGAGCGCGCGGCATTGGTGCCCGCAGAGCTCGTCGAGGCCATTCAGCAACTTAAAACCCAATGCGACGCGGTGATCCTGGCACACTATTACGTGGCACCCGAGGTCCAGGCTGTGGCCGATTACGTCGGCGACAGCTTCTACCTGGCTAAGCTCGCCAAGAGCCTGCCGCAGCAGACCATCGTGCTGTGCGGCGTGGAGTTTATGGGCGAGAGCGCCAAGCTGCTCAACCCCACCAAGACCGTGCTGCTGCCCGAGCCGGGCGCGGACTGCCCCATGGCTCATATGGTCAAGCGCGAGACGGTCGACGCGGCGCGCGCCGAGTACGGCGACGACCTGGCCGTGGTGTGCTACGTCAACTCCACGGTCGAGATCAAGAGCTGGAGCGACGTGTGCGTCACCAGCTCCAACGCCGTCAAGATCGTGCCCGAGCTGCCGCAGCAGCATATCCTGTTCATTCCCGACCAAAACCTCGGCCGCTTCGTAGCCGAGCAGGTGCCGCAAAAGCACGTCATTCTCAACAACGGCTACTGCCCGCGCCATCACATCATCACCGTCGAGCAGATTGTCGACGCGACGGAGGCCCACCCCGACGCGCTCGTGCTGGCGCACCCCGAGTGCAAGGCCGATGTCCTGGCCGAGGCCGACTACATCGGCTCCACCGCCGGCATCATCAAGTACGCCGAGGAGTCGGACGCGAGCGAGTTCATTATCGTGACGGTCCGTGGCGTGCTCTACGAGCTCGAGCGCCGCTGCCAGGGTACCGGCAAGAAGTTCTACTTCCCCGCGGTACAGCCCACCTGCGTCAACATGGATCTCATCACGCTCGAAAAGCTCGTGCGCTGCCTGGAGACGGGCGAGGGCGAGGTGCAGATCGGCGTTTCGGACGAGGCCGCCGACCAGGCCAAGCTCACGCTCGACCGCATGCTCGAGTACGCAGCGCGCTAAAACAATGTGACAAAGGGACAGTCCCTTTGTCACATTCAAGGGAGAGGATTCCTGTGGAAACCAAACAATACCCCGATATGGAGTGTGACGTCGTCATTGCCGGTTGCGGCGTGGCGGGCCTGTATGCGGCTCTCAATCTGCCGACGAGCGCGCGCGTAATCATGCTCTCCAAGGGCGCCGTCGATGAGTGCGATTCGATGCTCGCGCAGGGCGGCATCTGCGTGCTGCCCGAGGGTTCTGACTACGATGCCTTCTTTGAGGACACCATGCACGCCGGCCATTACGAGAACCGCCGCGAGAGTGTAGACATCATGATCCGCTCGAGCCGTTCGGTCATCAACGACCTGCTGGCCATGGGCGTGGACTTTGAGCGCAAGGCCGACGGCAGCCTCGACTTTACCCGCGAGGGCGCGCACAGCCGCCCGCGCATTGCCTTCCATGCCGATATTACGGGCAAGGAGATTACGACCAAGCTGCTCCAGGCTGTCCGCAAACTGGACAACGTGCAGATTCTCGAACACGTTGCCATGACCGACATCCTGACTGCCGAGCGCGATGGCGCCACGGTGTGCACCGGCGTCGTCGCCGTCGCCGTGGACGAGGACGATTCAGCTCGCCCCGCCGACGAGCTGGCAAATGCCGCTAAGGACGTGCATACCGGTAAGCCGTTTAAGATCCATGCCCGCCATACGCTGTGGGCAACGGGCGGTATCGGTGGCGTGTACGACCATTCGACCAACTACCCGCAGCTCACCGGTGACGCCTGCTATATCGCGCAGGAGCACGGCATCACGATGGAGCACCTGGACTACGTGCAGATTCACCCCACGGGCCTGTTCTCGCCGCAGCCGGGTCGCACGTTTCTGATCAGCGAAAGCTGCCGCGGCGAGGGCGCGATTCTGCTCAATGCCGCCGGCGAGCGTTTTACCGACGAGTTGCAGCCGCGCGACGTTGTTGCCGCCGCCATCCGCGAGCAGATGAAGCAGGACGGCACCGAGCACGAATGGCTGAGCTTTGCCCCCGTCGATCGCGACGTGGTGACCGGACACTTTGCCAATATCCGCGCGCGCTGCCTGGAGGATGGCCGCGACATCCTGGACGAGCCCATTCCCGTCACGCCTACGCAGCACTACTTTATGGGCGGCGTATGGGTCGACAAGGACGGCCGCACCTCGATGCCCGAGCTCTACGCCGCGGGCGAGACGGCCTGCAACGGCGTTCACGGCAAAAACCGCCTGGCTTCCAACAGTCTGCTCGAGTCCCTGGTTTGGGGCCGTCGCGCCGCTTGGCGTATGCGCACCGGCGAGTCGCTTGCCGTGGAGCAGGCGGGCGAGCCCGCGCTCGACGGACGTCACCGCGCCCTGAGCGCCGATACCCTTGCAATCGATGATTTGGCCCGTGCCGCCGG
>UROZ01000098.1 GCA_900549655.1 uncultured Collinsella sp. | reverse complement strand
CCACCGTTGCCGATAAAGAAGCCGACCACGGCAGCAATCACGACGGCAACCACAAAGGCGGCGATCATCGTCTTCTTGTGCTTGGATGCGTGGTCGTCCTCGTCGGAACCCAGGATATCGTCGTCCTCGTCCTGTGCCTCGGGCATCAGGTTCTCGTCGGCGGCGTCCGCGGCGATCTGAGCCTCCAGACGGGCGTCTTCCTCCTCGGCAGTCGTACCGGCGGCAATGTGCTCGGCAGACGTACCGGCGACCAAGTCGATCTTCTCTTCCTCGTCACCGTCGGGACCTTCGCCGCGCTCGATGATCTGGATGCCGTCGATCTCGTCCTTCTCGTCCTTCTTTTGAATCAGACCCATATCAGTTACTCCTTGTTAGGAAACATAGTCCCCAATAGAATACGCCCGACGGAGCGCCGGGCGTATTGATTCTTAGGTTATACGCAAACACTTAAGTACTATTTAGGCGTTTGCAGTGTGCATGCCTTAGGCCAGGTGCGCGATAACGGCATCGGCAAAGGCCTGCGTGCCCACCGCGCCCTCGACGGAACCGGTCTGGGCACGACGCACGTCACCGGTAACTTGCTCGCCCTCGTCGAGCGTGGCAGATACGGCGGCACGAATGCGATTGGCAGCATCGTTCTCGCCCAGGTGATCGAGCATCATCGCAGCAGAGAGGATCTCGGCCGTAGGGTTGGCGATATCCTGGCCGGCGATATCGGGCGCGGAGCCATGCGTAGCCTCAAAGATTGCGCAGTCGGCACCGATGTTGGAGCCGGGGGCCATGCCCAGACCGCCCACCAGGCCGGCGCACAGGTCGCTCACGATGTCGCCGTACAGGTTGGGCAGCACCAGGACATCGAAGTCGTTGGGGTTCTGGACCAAGCCCATGCAGGTGGCGTCGACGATCTTGTCGTTGAACTCGATATCGGGATAGTTGGCGGCCACCTCGCGCGCCACGCGCAGGAACAGGCCGTCGGTCGCCTTCATGATGTTGGCCTTGTGCACGGCCGTCACCTTTTTGCGGCCGCAGCGGCGGGCATACTCAAAGGCATACTCCACAATGCGGCGGCTCTTGGCGATGGAAATCGGCTTAATTGAAATGGCGGAATCAGCGGCGAAGGTCTTCTGGCCCGAGCGCTCGACGAGCTGCGAGAGCTCCTCGACCTCGGCAGCGCCCTCATCGAACTCGATGCCGGCGTAGAGGTCCTCGGTGTTCTCGCGCACGATAACCAGGTCGACATCGCGGAAGCGCGAGCCGTCGCCCGGCTGCGACAGGCAGGGGCGCACGCAGGCGTACAGGTCGAAGTGCTTGCGCAGGGCCACGTTAACGCTGCGGAAACCCGTGCCGACCGGTGTGGTGATGGGACCCTTGATGGCAACCTTGGTCTCGGCGACCGCATCGAGCACGTGCTGGGGCAGCGGCGTGCCAAACTCGTCCATGACGCCGGCGCCGGCCTCCTGGACGTTCCAGTTGATCTGGACACCGGTGGCCTCGACCACGCGGCGCATGGCCTGCGTAATCTCGGGACCGATACCGTCACCGGGAATCAGGACTACATCGTGCGCCATAATCTGTTACTCCTCGTTTTCGGCGTCGTCAGATTTTTTAACGCTAGCACGCTTCTTCTTTTTGGAGAGATCAAGGTCAAAGCGTTTAACAAGCATTTCGCAAATCTCGCTCGAACGGGCTTTGAGATAGCTGCCCTTGCCGTTCTCGGCGTCGAACTTAAGGCGCAGCGCGAGCTTCTCGGCGACCTCGGCGTCAATCTCGCCCTGGCCAAACTCGTACAGGCAACCGAGCATGTCGCGATACTCGAGGTCGCCGTGGTAGCACTGGATGGCCTCGTCCAGGATGGGCCAAGCCTCGCGCGAACGCTCGACGCTCGTGGCGCCCCACACGCACAGCAGGCGGAAGGCAGCATAGCGCAGCGTGGAGGAGATCTCGTCGAACAGTGCGGTCTCGGCACCCTCAAAGGCATCGCCCAGCTGCTCGGGGCAGGTGGTGGCGAGCGCCGTCAGGGCATCGAGGGCCTCCCAGCGGGTCTGAGCCTCGGGGCGGTCGAGCGCCTCGATCAGCGCGGGCACGCAGGGCACGACGCGCTGCGGATCGCGCTCGGCAAGCAGGTGCAGCACGCGGGCGGCAAACTGGCGGATGCGGCGCGTGGGGCAGCCGAGTTCCTTGACCAGACGGTCGACGGCGTTCTCGTTCTCCTCTGCCAGCTGAAGCTGTGCCAGCTCCTCGTCGGTGAGCTGTTCGTCTTTGTTTTCTGCCATAGTTACCTCTTCTTACTATTTCTTAGCGTGCTTGCCAGCACCCTTGCTGTCATCGGTGACCGAGATGAGCTGTCGATCGGCCGCGCCATTGCGACGCGCACGGCGGCGTTCCTCGGCGTCGCCCGCGTCGGCGGCGGCACGGTGAGCCTTGTTGACGTTAAAGACCTCGTCGTGCTTGCGCCACGGACCGACGGACTCGCCAAAGCTCATCTTAAGGCCGGCGATAAAGCCGCCGAGCCAGCCGATCGGCGCAAACTGCACCAGCGGGAACAGTGAGAACACCCAGGTCAGCAGGACGACTGCCGCCGCTCCCGCAAAGTTGGCAATCCAGTAGTCGCGCTTGGTGATGACACGCTTTTCGCACGCCCACTGGCCGCACAAAAAGCCAATGTAGATCGCAAAGAGAAAGAGCACCAGCGCAAGCACCACGAACGTCCAGCTCATGGGCGCTACTCCCCGTGATGGTGGCCGCAGCAGCACTCGTGGCCGTCGTCATGGCCGTGGCCGCCGCAGCACTCGTGGTCCTCGCCATGGTGGTGGCCACAACCGCACTCGTGGTCGTCGCCATGCTCGCCGCAACCGCAGCCTTCCTCGTGAGCACCGCGCTCCTCGGGACGATACTGTGACCAGTCCAGACCAGCGGCGATGGCATCGGCCTCCTCCTTATAGAGGACCGTGATGGCCTGGGTGCCCAGCTTGGCACCACCGATGGCGTCGAGCATATCGTAGAGCGTAAAGGCCACGTCGGCGCCGGGCAGCGCAAGCTCGCGGTCGTCGGCATAGGCGAGCGCCAAGCGCAGGTCCTTAATGAAGTGCTCGACCATAAAGCCGGGCTTGTAGTCGCCGTCGAGCGCCTTGGGAGCCAGGCTCTCCATGGCGCCGGACTTGCCGGTGCCGCCCAGGATCATCTGGCGGGTCTTCTCCAGGTCAAGGCCGCTCAACTCGGCAAATGCCATGGCGTCTGCCATGCCGACCATGCAGGCGCCCAGCGACACCTGGTTGGCGAGCTTGGCAGCCTGGCCCTTGCCGGCGCCGTCGAAGCAGCAGATGTTGGCCGCAAAGGTGGCAAGGATGTCGCGGACCGGCGCGATGTCGTTCTCGGTAGCGCCCACGATAGCCGTGAGCGTACCGGCGATAGCGCCCGACTCGCCGCCGGTGACGGGGCAGTCAAACGCCATGCGACCAGAAACCTGGGCGGCCTCGGCAATGTCACGGGCAAGCTCGGGCGAGCTCGTGGTGAGGTCGATCAAGACCGCGCCGGGCTTAGTGCACGAGAGCAGGCCGTCGCCCGCCAGGTAGAGTTCCTCGACCTCGGAGGGATAGCCCACCATGGTAAAGACGACATCGGCGTTCGCCGCGGCATCGGCCGGCGTATCTGCCCAGACGGCGCCGCGCTCGATAAGCGCCGCCGCCTTGGACTTGGTGCGGTTGTTGACCGTGACGGGATAGCCAGCGTCCAGAATGTGGCCGGCGATGGGGGCACCCATAATTCCGGTGCCGATAAATGCGACGGAGAGCTTGTTTGCCATGAAACCTTTCCTTTTAGGTTGGGTGTTGTTACCAGGTTAAATACTCGGTGCCAGCGTTTGGACTGCGAGGCGTCTGTGGTCGTAGCGCCTGTCTACTCACCGCGCACACGGCGCGCGATGCGGTCGGAAAGCGAGGCTTTCTCGGCGCGGTTCTTGCCCCAAAACGCGCAAGCCACCATGCCGGGGCCCACGTGCGAGCCGATGGTGGGACCCACGGAGCTGCGAATGATCGTGACGTCGGCGCAGCCCTCCTCCTTGCGGATGGCGGCCTCGAGCCAGTCGCCGTCCTTCTCGGCATCGGCCGTCATGATGGCGATGGGCATGGTGCGATCGGGCACGTAGTTCTCGCGGAACGACTTGAGGATGGACTTGAGCGCCTTCTTGCGGCCGCGGTTGACGCCAATCAGCGACAGCGAGCCGGCCAGGTCGTAGGAGAGCTCGGGCTTGACATCGAGCTTTGCCGTGAGCTGCGCCGCCGCGGGCGGAATGCGGCCGCCGGCAGCTAGTGCGTCGAAGCTCTCGAGCGTAAAGTAGCCGTGAACGTAGGTCTTTGCCTCGTTTGCCCAATCGACCAGCTGCTTGGCGGTCAGTCCCGCCGAACGCTGGCGCACGGCCTCGAGCGCCAAGAGTGCGCCGGTCGCACAGGGCAGAGCGTTGTCGACCACGTAGAGCTCAAAGTTGGGATACTCGGCGCGCACGGCATCTGCCGCCTGGCACGCGGAGTTGTAGCTCGACGACAGTGCCGAGGTAAAGCACAGGTAGACCGTGGGCGTGCCCTCTTTGGCGCACTCGGTAAAGAACTCAATATAGCGACCGAGCGACACAGCCGAGGTGGACACGCGGGCACCGGCGCGCATGCGGTCGTAGAACTCCTTAGGGCTCATGCTCGACCAGATGTCGTCCGTACGCTCCTCGCCATCGATGATAAAGGGGAAGCCCAAGATATCGACATCGAGGTTCGCGGCGACCTCGGGGCTAAAGTCGCAGCAGGTATCGACGACGATGCGGCAACGGTCCGAATGACCGGTAGATGCGGCCTTGTCCATCAAAGCGACTCCTTACGTAAAAAGGCGGCCACCCGCATGGGATGGCCGCCAGCCGTTAACTCATGCAAGTTAACGTATTTTACTCGTCAAGTGTTTCGATGCGGGGCTTGATGATGCCATATCCACCATTCTTACGGTGATACACCACATTGATAAGGCCGGTCGTCGCGTTCTCGAACACGTAGAAGTCGTGGCCAAGCAGATCGGTCTGCACCAGCGCCTGCTCCTCAGTCATCGGGGTGACGTCGATAACCTTCTCGCGGACGAGCAGGTCGTCCTCTTCCTCGGGCAGCAGCAGGTCGGCCAGATCTTCGACGCGCTCGACCGGCGCAACATCCGCGGCGCTGGCACCGCCCTGGCGGTTGTCCACGACCTTGGTCTTGAACTTGCGCAGCTGGCGGGTGACCTTATCGGCGGAGAGGTCGATGGCGGCGTACATATCTGCACCGTGCTCGGCAACGCGAATCACCGAACCGCGGGCACGAACCGTAACCTCAACGATTGCCGGGTTGGGGTTCGAGGGGTTCTTCTCATAGCGAAGTACAACGTCGACCGTCATGGGCTCGATATCGAAAACCTTGAGCGCCTCGCCGATCTTCTCATCCACATGCGCACGCAGAGCATCGGTTACCGTCGTCTTGCGTCCAGAAACCTTGATATCCATACGTGGCTCCAATCTGCCTCGGGGACTTACTGTACTGGCTATGTACCCATTGCCGTGCATTTAATCACGCGGATTCCTAAAGACCCGAATAACGATTGCTTGATACCGCATACCGAAGTCTCGTACTTTTCCATGGCAAAGTGCGCTATAGGAGGGAGCCCACAGATTTGTATTTGGTCTCGAAAATTGACTTTGACCTGCTGGTTTTATAGGGATGAAAAAGCCGGACTCCCCTATTGGAGAAGCCCGGCAGTGCGTGTTGAAACCGTGAAGAGGTGTCCTTTCCAACGTATAGGAGACACCACCCCTGGCAATAACTAGCTATTGAGTTTGTTAATGTCATCGTCAGTGATGGTGCCTTCCTGGCTGGACGATTTGTCCTCGGAGGATGCAGCCTCATTGTTGGAATCGGAGGACTCGCTGCCGGAGGACGTGGTCTCACTGGACTCAGAGTCGCCCGGCTGCACGTTAGCGCCCGAAACCGTCTTAGTGGTGAGGTCGTAGGGAATCTGACCGTACCAGACGCAGTGAACCGCCTCGAGCGTACCGTCGACCGTGATGTCGTCGAGGGCATCACTCACGGCACGGCACAGTTCGTCATTGGACGAGAGGCCCGCAACACCAAGCGTCGAGGGCGCCTCGAGCGCACCGACATAGGAGACCTCGCTCATCAGGCGTGCAAGGTAGCCGCCGGCCGTGGAGTCGCAGATCACATAGTCGACCTCGCCGGACTCGAGCGCCTCAAAGCACTCGTTGATGTTGGAGTAGGTCTTTTGGTTGGCGGTAATGCTCTGCTTAGCAAGCGCCTCCTGCGAGGCCGAGGACATCTGGACACCCAGGGTAGACGTGTTAAGGGTATCGGTGGAAACGCTTAGCGACCCACCATCGCTGGTTTTACCGAACACGGAAGCGGCATCGTACAGGCAGGTGCCGAGCGAGCTAACGTCCCCGTCTGTGGAGTTGATCTCGCCGATAAAGATATCAGCCTTTTTGTCGCCGAGCGCGGAACCTGCCGAGGACGCATCGACAAAGGCGACCTTAAGGCCCATGCGGCTTGCGAGGGCGCGGGCGGCGTCAACCGCATATCCCGTGAGCTCGCCGTCGGTGCCTTGCATGGCCTGCGGCGCATCGGAAGTATCGAGGGCGACCGTCAGGGTTCCGGGAGTGACCAGGGCATCGTCCGACACCGCCGGCGTGACGGTCTCGTACTCGATCTGGTCGATCGTGGGAGTCGTGAACGTAGACAGCGGGTTGAACGCGCATCCGCTCAGGCCCAAAACGGCAATGACCGCTGCGGTCCCAGCGCCTAACCGAGCCGCGTGCATCAAGCTGCCCCTCACCATGTCCACTACCCTGCCTTCTGTGTCGTATACGATCCGTGCCCTGCACGGGATATCGGGTTGTTCCCACCAGCTGACCTGGTATTTGACCCCACACTTGCGCACTGGGGTGTTTGCTCGGGAGGCCGCAGCCACCTTCACGACTGACCCGCTCGCCCGCGAGGCGGTATTGCCCCAAAGAAAGTAGAACGGACGGTGCGGCTTACATCTAGGACGCGCCATGATCGCGCCGCGCGCACGCGGTCGCTTACGTGGATCCCTTTGACCGCGTCTGTCTTGGACTAGGACGGGCATTTCGTCCGTCCGCAACCACAGCCTGGTAGGAACGAAGCGCATTATAGCTAAGTTCAAGCTAAAGTTTAAGGTTAGGGGCGTCATTCGCATCGCGAGTACAGATTTCGCAGGTCGG
>UROZ01000097.1 GCA_900549655.1 uncultured Collinsella sp. | reverse complement strand
ACTCGGCATGATTGCGAAGGAACGTGGCACCCAGGTGCTCGATGGTGTGGCACTCAGCCGTGTTCATGACCGGCTCTTTATTGGGCGTGGTCAGACGCAGGTCAAAGGTGGTGACGGCAGCGCCGGTCGCCGGATCGCGGTCGATGCGGCTCACGTACACGCCGGGCTCAAGCAGCAGATGATCGACAGAAAAGCTCGCAATGCGCTCCATGGTAGATCCTCTCGGTAGTCAATTTGGGACGGGGCTCTTTTAGCTGGTTGGAATGGTCGCACCAATCATACCAGTCAAAAAGCCCCGTCCCAAATTAGCTACCTGGGACGGGGACCAATGAGTTTTTAATCCCCGTCCCAGAAAAATCATGCTAGGCGGTGTACGAGATAGTCGCGGCCACCGCATGGCGCCAGCCGCCGATCTTTTTGGCTCGCTCGTCGGCGGGCATCGAGGGCTCCACAATGCCGCGGGCACCGTACACGTCAACCACGTCGCGCGTGTACATGCCCAGCGCAATGCCGCAGGCCCAAGCCGCACCCAGGCCGCTCATCTCATCGTTGCTCGCGATGCGGATGGGCGAGCCCACCAGGTCGCTCTCAAACTGCATCAGGTACGCATCGCGTGTGGGACCGCCGTCAACGCGAAGCTCGGCCAGCGCCGCGCCCGAATCCTCGACCATCGCATCGATCACGTCGAAGATCTGATAGGCGATCGACTCGTCGGCGGCCTTCACGAACTCCGCGCGACCCGTGGTGCGCGTCATGCCAAAGACGCAGCCCTCGGCGTCACTCGCCCAGTGCGGCGCGCCCAAACCGGTAAACGCCGGCACAAAGTAGACGCGACTCGCCGGATTGGCAGCGTAGCACAGGTCGGTAACTTCCTCGGGGTTATTGATGAGCTCAAGATCGTCGCGCAGCCACGTCTTGACGGCGCCGGCGTAGCTCACGTTGCCCTCGAGCACGTACTCGGTCACGCCGTCCATGCGCCATGCGAGCGAGCTCGAAAGCCCGTGCGAGCTGGCAACGAACTCGTCGCCGACGTTCATCATGACCGAGCTGCCGGTGCCATAGGTCGCCTTGGCCATGCCGCGGCTATGGCAGCCCTGGGCAAACAAGGCCGCGTGGCTGTCGCCCAGCACGCCGTGAATGGGCACGGGCGCTGGCAAAAAGCCGCCCAGATCCGTCATGCCGAACAGGCCATCGGAATCGGTCACCTGCGGCAGGCAGGCCACGTCGACGCCAAAGGCCTCGCACACCGGCTCGCTCCAGCAGCCACGGCGCAGGTCAAAGAGCTGCGTGCGGCTGGCATTGGACCAGTCGCAGCGAAACTCCGCGCCGCCCGTGAGCGTCCAGACCACCCAGGCATCGATGGTGCCCAGGCACAGCTCGCCTGCCGCCGCGGCCTCGGCAGCAGCGGGAACGTTCGCAAGGATCCAGGCCATCTTGCCCGCCGGATAGTAGGGCGAGAGCACCAGACCCGTCGTGTCGCGCACCAGCTCGGCCACACCCTCGCGCGCGGTCAGCTCGTCGCACAGCTCGCGGGCGCGGGCGCACTGCCACACCACGGCGTCGCACAGCGGCTCGCCCGTCGTGCGGTTCCAGGCAACGGTGGTCTCGCGCTGGTTGGAGATGCCGATGCCGGCGACGTCGGCCGGATCGACCCCGGTCTCCTCCACCACGGCACGCGTCACGGCCAGCACATTGGTGGCAATCTCGGCCGGATCATGGCTCACCCAGCCGGCCTCGTTGACAATCTGGCGATGCGAACGGTCGGCACGATGAATCAAATGGCCGCCCTCGTCCACCAGCAGCGCCTTGGTGCCCTGCGTGGATTGATCGATTCCGATGATGTAGCGGCCCATGGCCACCCCTTTCAAAACGAATGTGACAAAGGGACGGTCCCTTTGTCACATTCCAGTTACTCTGCGGGCAGGAACTCGGCAACGGTCTTGGCGATTCCGACACCCGTCAGACCGTAGTGTGCAAAGACCTCGGGGCTCGTGCCAGTGATGACCGGCGCGTCGGGCAGGCTCAGGCACTTGACCGGACGCGGGCAATGCTCGCCCACGACCTGCGCGACCATGGAGCCCAAGCCGCCAAAGGGGCTGTGCTCCTCGACGGTCACGACGGCGCGCGTGGCACCAGCGGCCTCGATCACGGCCTCGGCATCGAGCGGCTTGACGCAGTACATGTCGAGCACGGTGGCGGAGATGCCCTGCTCGGCGAGCAGATCGGCGGCGTCCACGGCATGGCGGACCATCTCACCGGTGGCGACAATCGTCACATCGGTGCCGCGACGCGCCCAGGTGGCACGATCCATCTGGAACGGGCACTCGTCCTCGGTATACACGTCCTCGACCGGGTTGCGGCCCACGCGGATATAGGCCGGCTTGTTGTCGGCAACCAGGGCGCGCACAAGCTCGGCAGTCTGAAAACGATCGCTCGGCAGATACACGCGCATGTTCGGGATAGCGCTCATGGCGGCGATATCCTGCGCGGAGTGATGGCTCATGCCCAGAGCGCCGTAGGACACGCCGCCCGAGATGCCGATGAGCTTGACGTTGGTGTTGGAGTACGAGACGTCGACCTTGCACTGCTCATACGAGCGCGTGGTCACAAAGGACGCCGGCGAGGCGGCCCAGGCCTTCTTGCCGCACGAAGCCATGCCGGCGGCGATACTCACCAGGTCCTGCTCGGCGATGCCGACCTCGACGGACTGCTGGGGGTACTGATCGAAGAACGGCGTGAGCGATGCGGAGCCGCGGGAGTCGGAGCACAGGACGACGATGTCCTTATCGGTCTCGGCGGCCTCGAGCAGCGTGTCGCAGATAACCTTGCGGTTGGCGATCTTGTTAGCCATTGATGGCCTCCTTATGGGCAGCGAAATCGGCGATGATCTGGGCATATTCCTCATCGTTGGGCAGGTGATGATGCCAGGCGGCCTTGTCCTCCATGACGGGCGAGCCATAGCCCTTCACCGTGTTGAGGATGATGACCGTGGGCTTTCCGCTGGTCTCGGCCGCAAGCGTCAGCGCAGCGTCGATGGCCTGGACGTCGTTGCCCGGAATGGAGAGCACGTTCCAGCCGAAGGCGGCCCAGCGCTCCTCCTGCGAATCCTGCTTCATGACGTCCTCGGTGCTGCCGCTGATCTGCAGGCGGTTGCGGTCCACGAGCGCGCACAGGTTATCGAGCTGGTAGTTGCCGCCGCTCATGGCGCCTTCCCAGACCGAGCCCTCGGCAAGCTCGCCGTCGCCCATGATGGTGTAGACGCGGTAGTCGCGGCCGTCCATCTTGCCTGCAAGCGCCATGCCGACGGCCACGGGCAGGCCATGGCCCAGCGAACCGGAGTTCATCTCGATGCCCTTGAGCTTGTTGTTGGGGTGGCCGATGTAGGGGCTGCCGAACTTGGAGAAGCGGGCCTTGACGTCGTCGAGGTCCAGATAGCCCTCGTGGCACAGCACCGCGTAGTAGGCCTCCATGGCGTGGCCCTTGGAGAGCACAAAGCGGTCGCGGTTGGGATCGTCGACGGTCTCGGGCGAAATGTTAAGGTGGTTGGCGTAGAGGGTCATGAGGGCGTCGATCACCGACATGTCGCCGCCGATGTGGCCGCCGGCGCCGGCCATGATGATGTCGACGCAATCGCGGCGGAGGTCCCAGCGCAGGGACTCAAGCTCTTCGATAGTTGCCATTTCTACTCTCCTCGCAGGTAGGCTTTGACGTCTTCTTCGATGGGGTCGTACAGGTCGGGCTGGATGCCGATGTACTTGCATGCCTCGTAGAGCACCGGCACCACGTTGGCGTGAATAGCGACGCAGTGGTGGATGTAGGGGCCCTCGACGATCTTGGCCTCGAGGCGCTTGAGGTTTTCGACCTCGACCCACAGGTAGGTGCCCATGCCGGCCGGGCCGTCGATGCCGCGGGCGTTGCCCAGCAGCAGCGAATACTCGCCGTTGTCGCCGTCAAAGCGGGCAAGGGTGAGATCGCCGTGCTTGGCCTCGGCCGTCAGCGCGCCGGGGTGGTCGAAAGCCAGCGGGTAGGTGAGCTTGGGCTTGACGGCCGCGCAGCTGCAGGGCCAGGGGCCGCAGTGCTGCAGCAGCTCGCCGTTCTCGTTATCGGGATGGCGCACGGTCCAGTCGGCGAACATGCCGCGGTGACGGCCCAGGTCGGCGGCCTCGACCATCAGCGCGGTGATGGCGCCGTGGATATCGGTCTCGCATACGATAGGAATGCCCATCTCGTTGAGGATGGCGTTGGCGGCGCAGGGCATAATGCCCAGCTCGTCCTGCAGAGCGTTCCAGCACTGAATGGCACCGGCGTTGCAGCCATACTTCTCGACCAAGCGCTTCATGGCGATGGCAAGACCGGCGACCGCGGGGACCTTGTCCTCGGGGATGCAGATCTCAAAGCTGTCGTTGATGTGGGCAAGCATGGCGGCCATGGCCTGCTCGTCGGCCTGGGCGTCGCGCACGGCCTGGACAAGTTCGGTCATGGGGATAGGCGAAAGCTGGATGTTGAACTTCTCGAGCAGCTCGCCCTCGTTGCACATGGTCGACCAAAAGTCGAATGGACGGGTGGCCATCTGCAGGATGCGGGTGTGCTTGAAGGTCTTGACCACGTTGCAAACGGCCAAAAAGTCCCAAACGCCGCGCTCGAACTCGGGGTCGGTCAGGCGGCAGTTGGTCATGTAGGTGAAGGGAACCTGGAAGCGGCGCAGGACCTTGCCGGTGGCGAACAGACCGCACTGGCTATCGCGCAGGCGCGTGCCGTCGGGCTCGGGGCGCTCGTCGCGCGGGCCCCACAGCAGCACGGGCAGGCCGAGCTCGCGGGCAAGGCGAGCGCAAACGTACTCGGTGCCAAAGTTGGCGTGGCACAGCATAATGCCATCGACGCCCTCGGCGCGGAATTTCTTGACGATAGGCTCAATGTGGCTGTCGTCAAACAGCAGGCCCTCGTCATTAATGTCGTCGATGTCCACGATGTCGACGCCGATCTCGCGCAGGCGATCAGCCGTCAAGCCGCGATACTTGATCGCGTCCGGCGCGCTAAAGATACTGCGGCGCGTGGGCACAAAACCGAGCTTGATCTTATCCATGTACGTCCTCCCCTAATCACATGTTCAGTAAACAGGCGCATGTTTCGTTTTGTTCTGTTTACTAAATGTTTTACTCTACTGTTTAGAAGTTTAACGCGAAATACCCGTAGACGGTAGAGAAATCAGCCTAAACGGTATGTAAACAAACTGAACATACAAGGGCATCAAAAAGAGGGCCCAAAGGACCCTCTCTTAGTAGCGTTATGTATGGCTGCCTTAGCGAGCTTTGCCTCCCTACGGCCCAGCGTTGCCTTTGCCTAGATCTCACGCACGCTTTGGCGCTCGACAAAATAGGTCGACACGGCCGTCTTGCAGGTATAGCTCTTGGGATTGCGGATGTTGCCCACCAGGCGGCGCACCGCGATCTCGCCCACCTCGTGCTTGGGAACGTGCACCGTGGTGAGTGGCGGGTTGGAGAAGGCGCCCACGGAAAGATCGTCGAAGCCAATCATCGAGACATCTTCGGGCACGCGAATGCCATGCTCGCTCAACGCACGCATAGCACCCACGGCGAGGACGTCGTTCTCGGCAAAGAAAGCCGTCGGCAGTTCATCATGCGAAACGGTATCGAGCCATGCGCCCATGTCGCGATAGGCGCCCTCGAGCGTGGTGCCCAGCGTGACGCGCCATGTCGGATTGGCCTCAAGGCCTGCATCTTCAAGCGCTTGGCGATAGCCGCGCTCGCGATCCTTAAAATTGCGGATGCGCAGGTCGCCTGCCAGGTAGCCGATTTGCTTGTGGCCCTTCTCGATAAGGTAATCCACGGCACGCAGCACCGAATCGGTATTGGCAATGACTACAGCATCAAAGTACTGGCGATCGCTCCAGCCGTCGAGCACGATCAGGTGGGCGGCGGCGTTGGCGAACAAAGCGTAGTCTTCCTCACCCAGCTCGGTGCCCATCAGCACGATGGCGGCAGCCGGGTCGGCGATAAGGCTCTCGACCTGCGGGCGCACGGCGTTCAAGTCGCTAAAATCGAGCGAGACAAAGCTCGTGCTCATGCCGTGACGACGCGCCTGGCGCTCCACGCCCTCAATCACCGCAGGATGGAAGGTGCTCTCATCAAGGATGGCGCCCGTCTTGCGCGCGAGAACAAACTGGATGCTCTCGAGTTGCGTCGACTGCTGGTAGCCGAGCGATTGCGCGCACTCAAGGATGACCTTGGCGGTCTCCTCGCTCACGCTGCGCTTGCGATTGAGCGCGTTCGATACGGTCGCGGGCGAAAAGCCGGTGATGCGGCTGATCTCGCGGACACTTGCTTTGGCCATTGTTCCCCCTAGCAACGGTCGTGGCGGAGCATCGCGACTCGATGACTCGGCAACTAAACGACCGCAAATTCAATCTAAACAGAATAGTAAATGTTTATTAGCTAGTTTAGCCTGTTGTCAAGCAACGCGGCACGACTATTCCCCCAACGGGCGCATTTACTCGGTAGCTAATTTGGGACGGGGCTTTTTAACTTGTTATAGACGCCTGTTAGTAGCTAAAAAAGCCCCGTCCCCAAAAGACAACTTTGGAGACGGGGCGTACGAAACGGTTAACCTAGGACGCGGGCCATGCGGGTTTTGAACTCGGCAAGGAAACGTGAGGCGTCCACGGTCAGCGCCACGAGTGCGCTCTTGTCCGGATCGGTCACGCGGCGTTCGTCGCAAATGGTGCGGCCGCGATACTCGCCCAACAGGTCGACGCGCAAATTGCAGCCGAGCGCGCCCACGAGCGTGGGGTCAATCGCCACGGCAACGGCCAACGGGTCGTGCAGCGCGCAGCCGCCCAGGTAGGGCGCGTTCATCTCGTACGAACCGATATAGTGCTCGACCATGCCCGCAAACGCGCAGCCCGCCATGGTGCCCGACCCCGTCCAGCCCGCGATATCGCGGCGCGTGAGCACCACGCGGTGCGTCACGTCCAGCCCCACCATGGTGAGCTTGCGGCCCGAGCGCAGCACCGCGTCCGCGGCCTCGGGGTCGCTTGCCATGTTGGCCTCGGCGCCCGCGCTCACGTTTCCGGGCACGGTAAGCGCACCGCCCATCACGACCACGCGGCCGATAGACATCATCGCCGCCGCATCGCGCTCCAAGGCAAGTGCCAGGTTGGAGAGCGGACCGGTCGCCACGTAGATCAGGTCGGGGCCATAGGTGCGCGCGGCATCAATCAGATAATCGACCGCCGCGTTACCGTCGGCCGACGTCGCCCCCACCGGCTCG
>UROZ01000096.1 GCA_900549655.1 uncultured Collinsella sp. | reverse complement strand
CCGAGGGCACGCGCATCCGCTCGCGCGAGATCAAGCCCGAGGTCCACGGCGGCTTTGCGCTCATCGCTCAGATGGGCAAGGCGCCCGTCAACCCGCTCGCCTTCTGCGGCTGGTCCGACATCACGCCCGCGGGCAAAAAGCTCATGCGTCCCAAGAAGTGCTGGATTCGTGCCGGCAAGGCCGTCTCGCTTTCGGACGCGCCGGCCGGGCTTAAGCGCACGGAGCGCCTGGCCTGGTTTGAGTCCGAGGCCATGAACCGCGTCTACGCCATGCGAGACGAGCTGTGCGCCGAGCATCCGGGCAGGTTCTAGCCATGAGCGAGAACGTGACGAACACTGCCGTGACCGCGTCCGACCAGGCAACCGCGCCTACCATCGAGATCGCCGCCCACGCCGGCACTTGCTACGGCGTACAGCGTGCGCTCGACATGGCGCTGGCCGCTGCGCCGCAGGCAGGGGAGTGCACTCAGGTCCATACCTTGGGTCCGCTCATCCATAACCCTATCGTGGTGCGCGAGCTCGCTGAGGCAGGCGTTAGCCTGGCTGAGAACCTGGATAGCGCCGCAACCGGTACCGTGATCATCCGCGCCCACGGCGTGGTGCCGCAAGTGATCGATGCTGCCCGCGAGCGCGGCCTTACCGTGGTCGACGCCACCTGTCCCTACGTGAAGAAGGTCCATGTGGCCGCCGAGCGCCTGGTACGCGAGGGCTACCGCGTGGTAGTCGTAGGCGAGCCGGGCCATCCCGAGGTTGAGGGCATCTTGGGCCACGCCGGTGATGACGCGCAGGTCGTGAGTTGCGCCGCCGATGCGGACGCGCTCCCGCTCAAGGGCAAGGTGGGCCTCGTTGTGCAGACCACTCAGACCGCGCAGAACCTCGCCGAAGTCGTGGCCGCTATCACCCCGCGCGTGCAGGAGTTGCGTGTGATCAACACCATCTGCGCCGCCACGAGCGAGCGACAGCAGGCAGCAGCCGCACTTGCCAACCGCTGCGACTGCATGGTCGTGGTGGGCGGTAAAAACTCGGGCAACACCCGCCGCCTGGCGCAAATTTGCGCAGACGCCTGCGAGCGCACGTATCACATCGAGGAAGCTTCCGAGCTCCAGGCCGCTTGGTTTGCCGAGGCGCGCCACATCGGCATCACCGCTGGAGCCTCCACCCCACAAGAACACATCGAACGCGCCGTCGCGCGCATCAAGGAGCTTTGCCGCTAACCATGGACCAGACCGTACCCGCATACGCCGCCGAGGTGGCCGATTACGGGCGCAGCCGCGACCCCGAGCCGGGTGAGGGCGCGCTCGTTAAGAATGTGCGTCCCGAATCGCCCGCATGGGATGTGGGTATCGAGCCGGGCATGCGCGTGCTCACGGTCAACGGTGAGGCGCTCACCGACATGATCGTATGGCTTTGGGAGGCCGACGACGACACCGTTGATTTGGAGGTATTCGACCCGCGCGACGGCACCGTCACCCCCGTCGAGCTCGACCGCTTCCCGGGCGAGGACTGGGGTTTGGAGTTCGATGGCCCCATCTTCGACGGCATGCGTACCTGCGTAAACGCCTGCGTGTTCTGCTTTATGACGATGCTCCCCAAGGGCGGCCGCTCCACGCTCTATATTCGCGACGACGACTACCGCCTGAGCTTTTTGCAGGGCAACTTTGTCACGCTCACGAACCTCACCGACGAAGATATTCAAAACGTCATCCAACGCAACATGAGTCCCATGAACGTATCGGTCCATGCTGTGAGCCCCGATGTCCGCCGCCGCATGATGGGCCGCAACGCCCAGCGCGGAATGGACGTACTCGAGGCCATCATGGCCGCCGGCATCGAGATTCACGCGCAGATCGTGTTGTGCCCCGGCATGAACGATGGCGAGGAGCTGGAAAAGACCCTGCGCTTTTGCGAGGAGCACGAGCAAATCACAAGCCTGGGCATTGTGCCGCTCGGTTTTACCAAGCACCAAAACCGCTTTAGCTGGTCATACAGCGACAAACCCGAGCTAGCGCGCGAGACCATCGCCATGATCCGACCGTTCCAGGACCGCGCCTATGAGCGCTTTGGCCGCCACACCTTCCAGATGAGCGACGAGTTCTATCTGGACGCCGGCATCGATCCTCCCGAGGCAGACTTTTACGACGGTTACCCGCAGTACTACGACGGCATCGGCATGATTCGCTCGTATCTGGACGAGACCGATGACGTGCTCGCCGCCGACGCCGAGCGTCTGGCCCGCGTTCGCGAGGCCGTCGCCGCCCGCAACCAGCGGCTTCTGTGTCTCTCGGGCGCCAGCGCGCGCGACACCGTGGCGCGCTTTGTGGAGTCGCCGCATGGTCTCGCCGGCACCGTCACAGCCATCAAGAACCGCTACTTTGGCGGCAACGTGGACGTGACCGGCCTCATCGTCGCGTGTGACATTCTGGAGCAGCTGCCCCAAGATCTGTCGGGGGTTATGCTCTTTGTGCCTAAGCTCATGTTCAACGCTGACGGCATGACGCTTGACGAGTATCATCGTGACGATTTACTCGCAAGCCTTACCAGTCGCGGCGCCGAGGTTCATGTGGTGTCGACCATGCCGCATGAGCTGCTCGATACCCTGGAGCGCATCCTTGGCATTGTGCCCGCAGACTCTAACACTTCCACTGACCCTACCCATTAAAGGAGAGCAGATGAAACCTATCGTCGCCGTCGTCGGACGCCCCAACGTGGGCAAGTCCACGCTCGTTAACCGCCTGGCCCAGACCTCGGACGCCATCGTCCACGAGTCACGCGGTGTCACGCGCGACCGCTCGTATCACACGGCCGATTGGAACGGCCGCGAGTTCACCATCGTCGACACGGGCGGCATCGAGCCGCTCAAGAGCGATGACGTCTTCGCCACGTCCATTCGCGACCAGGCCCTCGCCGCCGCCGAGGAAGCCGCCGTCATCCTGTTTGTGGTCGACGGCCGCACCGGCGTCACCGAGGAGGACGAGTCGGTCGCCCGCATGCTCAAGCGCTGCGACAAGCCGGTCTTTCTGCTGGTGAACAAGCTCGACAACCCCGATCGCGAGAACGACAGCATCTGGGAGTTCTATTCCCTCGGCATCGGCGAGCCCACGCCGCTCTCGGCGCTGCACGGCCACGGCACCGGCGACCTGCTCGACGACATCGTGGCCCTGCTTCCTGAGGAGGAGGACGAGATCGCCGACGAGTTCCCCGATGCGCTGAACGTGGCTATCATCGGCCGCCCCAACGCCGGTAAGTCCTCGCTGTTCAACCGCATCCTGGGCGCCGACCGCTCCATCGTGTCCAACATTGCCGGCACCACGCGCGACGCCATCGACACGGTCGTCGAGCGCAACGGCAAGCACTACCGCATGGTCGACACTGCGGGTATCCGTAAGAAGAGCACCGTGTACGAGAACATCGAGTACTACTCGATGGTCCGCGGCCTGCGCGCCATCGACCGTGCCGACGTGGCGCTGCTCGTCGTCGACGCCTCCGTGGGCGTTACCGAGCAGGACCAGAAGGTCATGGGCCTTGCCATCGAGCGCGGCTGCGCCATCGTTGTGCTGCTAAACAAGTGGGACCTGCTCGATGACGATCGCAAGCGCGAGGCCTGCATGGAGACCATCGACCGCCGTCTGGGCGTCATGGCTCCCTGGGCCCAGTACCTGCGCATCTCTGCCCTCACTGGCCGCAGCGTCGAGAAGATTTGGGCGATGGTCGACGCCGCCGAAAAGACGCGCTCGCAAAAGATCAGCACCTCGCGCCTCAACACGTTCCTCACCGACCTGCGCGAGTTCGGTCATACCGTGGTGGACGGCAAGCGCCGCCTGCGTATGCACTACGTGACCCAGACGGGCGTCAACCCGCCGACGTTCACGTTCTTCGTCAACCACAGCGATCTGGTCAACGACACCTATCAGCGCTACATCGAGAACCGCATGCGCTCGACCTTCGACTTTGCCGGCACACCCATTCGACTCTTCTTTAGGAAGAAGGAGCAAAAGGATGCATAATCCGATTCTGCTGACCGCCATCTGCGCCGTGGTCTCGTTCTTTATCGGAGCAATTCCGTTTGGCCTGATCCTTGGCCGCGTGTTCAACCACACCGACATCCGCAAGGCGGGTTCCGGCAACATCGGCACCACCAACGCCCTGCGCGTGGCCGGCCCCAAGGTGGCCGTGCTCACGCTGCTGCTCGACTGCCTTAAGGGCGCCATCTGCGTCCTTATCGCGCGTCCGCTCATTGCCGACTTGGGCTATGGCTTCCCCGTGAGCATTATGGCCCCCGGTGCCGCCGGCGACTGGATGCTCGGCGTCATCTGCCTGGCAGCCGTGTGGGGCCATATCTTCTCGCCCTACCTCAACTTCCATGGCGGCAAGGGCATCGCAGTTGGTCTGGGCGTCATCCTCGCCTGGTACTGGCCCATCGGACTTTCGCTGCTGGGCATGTTTATCGTGGCCGTCGCCATCACCAAGTTTGTGTCGGTGGGCTCGCTTGCCGCGGCCATCGGTCTTCCCATCGCTGCCTGCGCGGTCTTTCCGTACAGCAGCCTCGGACTTAAGTTTTGCATGGCGCTGATCGGCATCACCGTGGTGTGGGCCCATCGTGCGAACATCAAAAAGCTCATGACGGGTAAGGAGTCCAAGCTCTCGTTTACCAAGCGCGTCACCGAGCCCGACGATAAGTAGGAGAGAGTCATGAATGTTGCGCTGATTGGCTCCGGCTCCTGGGGAACCGCCGTCGCGGGCCTTGCCGCCGCGCGGGCCGAGCGCGTGACCATGTGGGCCCACAGCGAGCAGACGGCCTCCGGCATTAACGGCGAGCACCGCAACCCCCGCTACCTTGTGGGCTACAAGCTGCCCGGCAACGTCGTCGCCACGACGGACCTGGCGCAGGCGCTCGACGGTGCCGAGGCCATCATCTTTGCCGTTCCTTCGACGCACCTTCGCAGCGTGTGCCACCAGGCCGCTCCCTTTATCGCCGCCGATACCCCGGCGCTCTGCCTCACAAAGGGCATTGAGCCCGAGTCCGGCCTGCTCATGAGCGAGGTCATCGCCAGCGAGATCGGCAACGAGGCGCGCGTGGCGGCGCTCTCGGGCCCCAACCATGCCGAGGAGATCTGCCGCGGCGGGCTTTCTGCCGCCGTCATCGCCAGCGAACATCCGCAGATAGGGGAGACCTTTAAGGACCTGCTCCTGTCCACGGCCTTCCGCATCTATCTGTCGCAAGACATGACCGGTGTCGAGGTCTGCGGCGCCATGAAAAATGTCATCGCCATCGTGTGCGGCATCTCCGCCGGCTCGGGCGCAGGCGACAACACGCTTGCCCTTATCATGACGCGCGGCTTAGCAGAGATCAGCCGTCTGGTGCACGCCCGCGGCGGTCAAGCTATGACCTGCATGGGACTCGCCGGCATGGGCGACCTCATTGCCACCTGCACCTCGGAGCATTCGCGCAACCGTACCTTTGGCTACGAGTTTGCCCACGGCGTTTCGCTCGACGAGTACCAGGCGCGCACGCATATGGTTGTCGAGGGCGCCGTCGCGGCCCGCAGCGTCAGCGAGCTTGCTCGTTCACTGGGCGTAGACATTCCGCTCACCTTTGCCGTGGAGCAAACGCTCTACAACGGTGTTACTTTGGATAGGGCGCTCGAGATTCTTACCGACCGCGTCCCCTCTCAAGAGTTCTACGGACTCAACGACTAGCGCAGAAAGGCTACTACCATGGGTTCCATTAAAATCGCTCCGTCCGTCCTTTCGGCCGACATGGCCAACCTCAAGGGCGAGCTCGACAAGATCGCCGGTGCCGACTACGTGCACTTCGACGTCATGGACGGTCACTTTACCGGCAACCTCACCTTTGGCGTTGACATCCTTAAGGCCGTCAAGCGCTCCACCGATGTACCGGTCGACGCGCACCTGATGGTGTCGAACCCCGATGAGACGGTCGATTGGTACGCAGACGCCGGTGCCAACATGATCACCGTGCACTACGAGGCCTCCACGCACCTGCACCGTACGCTCACGCACCTGCAGCAGCGCGGCGTTAAGGCCGGTGTGGTGCTCAACCCCGCCACGCCCGTCTGCGTGCTCGATAGCATCATCGACATTGTTGACATGGTGCTGCTCATGAGCGTGAACCCCGGCTTTGGCGGCCAGAGCTTTATCCCGGGCACTCTGTCTAAGCTCCACGAGCTCAAGGCCATGTGCGAGCGCCACGGCGTGTCTCCCATGATCGAGGTCGACGGCGGCATCTCTTCCAAAAACATCGCAGAGGTCGTCAAGGCCGGTGCCAACGTGCTCGTAGCCGGCTCCGCCGTATTTAAGTCCGAAGATCCCGCTGCCGAGGTTGCGCTGCTGCAGAAGCTGGGCAACGAGGCCGCACAGGAGGCATAAACCCTTATGACCGCAGGTCAAAACCGCATACCCGTGAATCTTGACTATGCCGCCTCGACGCCCATGCGCGCCGAGGCGCTCCTTGCGCAGCGCGAGTACGACGACAGCGAGCTTGCCGGCGTCAATCCCAACTCTCTGCATTCGCTCGGCCGCAAGGCCGCTGCGCGCCTAGAGGTGGCACGTCGCGAGATTGCCCGCAGCTTTGGCGCGCGCGTCCGCCCGTCCGAGATTGTTCTGACCAACGGCGGCACCGAAGCCAACCAGCTGGCGCTGCTCGGTCTTGCCGAGGGCGCTCGTCAGCGCGATCGCAAGCGCGATCGTGTAATCGTTTCGGCCATCGAGCACGATTCGATTCTGGACAACCTGCCGCTGCTGCGTGCCGCCGGCTTTTCCGTCGACCTGGTACAGCCCTGCCGTGCGGGCTACATTGAGCCTGCCGCCCTTGTCGAGCTGCTAGGCAACGACGTGGCGCTCGTGAGCATTATGGTCGCCAACAACGAGACCGGCGTGGTGCAACCCATCCAGGAGCTGGCCGCTGCCGCACATGCTGCCGGCGTCCTGTTCCACACCGATGCCATCCAGGGTTATCTGCATATTCCGCTCGATGTTACCGAGCTGGGAGTTGACGCCATGTCCGTCGCCGCCCACAAAATTGGCGGTCCCGTGGCATCCGGCGCACTCTACCTTAAGAGCCGCACGCCGCTGCGTCCGCGCATCTTTGGTGGTGGACAGGAAGCCGGCCGTCGCGCCGGCACGCAGGATCTGCGCACGCAGCTGGCCTTTGCCGCTGCCGCCCGCACGCTGGCTCCCCATGTGGCCCAGGAGCGTGCGACGCTGCAGGCCTTATCCGATAAGCTCTACGCCACGCTTACGGCCCATCCTCGCATTCACGCCACGATGGGCGACTACGCCCAGGCAGATCGTCTGCCAGGTATGGTTTCGATCTACGTCGACGGCATGGACTCCGAGGAGCTAATCGTCAAGCTCGACGCCGCCGGCTTTGAGGTATCGGCAGGCTCGGCGTGCTCGA
>UROZ01000095.1 GCA_900549655.1 uncultured Collinsella sp. | reverse complement strand
CGATCATAAAGGCCATGTCTTGCATCATGCTCGGCACATCGATCGAGACGGTGGCGCCCAGCAGGAGCTTGAGCGTAAGAGGAATCGTCACAGGCGAGATAACCGAGGACGTCAGGATGATGGTGAGCGCAAGCGGGCCGTTGCCGCCGAACATGCTGATCCACATAAAGGCAGTGACCGCCACGGGCACACTGTATTCGAGCACGATGCCGCAGACAAGGTTGGGGTTGGAACCAAAGAACAGTGAGCCCATGGCATACGCCGCGATGGGGATGAGCACAGCCGAGACCAGCAGCGCCAAAATCAGATGCAGGGGACGGCGGAGCACCTCAGCCACCTGGTGAAAGGTGTTGCTGAGCGCACCTTGGAATGTCATAAAGGCGAAGAGGACGGGAACGATGGGCTTAAGTACGCCGATCTGCTGGGGAAAGAGCACACCGAGCGTTACGCAAATCGGAACGATGACCTGCATATGCCCCGCGAGGAACTTTCCCAGTCCAACCCATTGCTTCATATGTGCTTGTGACTCCCTTTGCTCGTGAATCCGTTTTGAATGGATATGCTAGACGCTCGCATGCGTCCGTGTGGCTGAAACGCTCGAATATTTCGAGGGTATTACCGTCATCGTTTACCGAAACCGCGGCGTGCTGCGGCGATTTGCGTCCGCGCTGCACGGTATAATAAATCCGTTCAACAGATCTGCCTGCCGAAGCGGGCATACACAGAGGACTCATCGCTATGAACCGTGAGAGGTATCGCGGCGACCTGCCCCTATCGGGGGTGGGCGCCTATGTCATCGCTTAAGACGACGCATCGCTGGGCGGTCGCTCAGCAAAACCCCGAGCTCGAAAAGGAGCTTTCGGCTGGCCTGGGCATACCCGGGCTGGTGGCGCGCATTATGGTTGCGCACGGCATTGCATCCATCGAGGAAGGTCAGCTGTTTTTGACGCCTTCGCTTGATCGCGACTGGGCCGACCCACTCATTATCCCGGGCATGTCGGTCGTTGCCGACCGCGTCGAGCGCGCTATTTGCAACCAAGAGCGCATCGCGGTCTTTGGCGATTTTGACGTTGACGGTATTACGTCGACCTGCCTGTTGACCGAGGCGCTGCGTACGTTTGGTGCCAATGTCACACCGTTTATTCCGCATCGCTTTGACGAGGGCTACGGTCTTTCGCGCGCGGCGCTCGACCGCGTTAACGAGCTCGCTCGCCCCCAGCTGATCGTGACCGTCGATAACGGTATTGCCGCCAAGGAAGAGGTTTCCTATCTGGAGAGCCTGGGGATCGAATTGGTGGTCACGGACCATCACGAGCCGTCCGACCAGGTGCCGCAGGGCGTGCCCCTGACCGACCCAAAGCTCGAGGACGAGGGTCCCTCGCGCGAGCTTGCCGGTGCCGGTGTGGCGCTCAAGCTGGTGCAGGTCCTGGGCGAGCGTCTGGGCAAGCCGTCGTATTGGCGTTCGCTGATCGAGGTCGCGGCGCTGGGTACCGTGTCCGACATGATGCCGCTGACGCCCGAGAACCGCGCGCTGGTCGCCGAGGGCATCCAGAAGATGCGCGTGACCGCCCGCCCCGGCTATATCGCGCTGGCCGCGCTCGCCAAGGCCGACCTCTCTAGTATTACGGCCGATGGCCTGTCGTTTTCGCTCATTCCCCGCTTGAACGCCGCCGGCCGCATGGCCGATCCCAAGCTGGCGCTCGACCTGCTGCTTGCCCGCAATCCCATCGAAGCAAGCGCGCTGGCGGCCGAGCTCGAGGAGATTAACCGTCAGCGTCGCGAGATCGAGGCGGAGCTCACGCGCGATGCCATGGCAAAGGTCGAGGAGACCTATGATGGCGGTCGCGCAATCGTCGTGGGTGGCGAGGGCTGGCACGAGGGCGTCAAGGGTATCGTAGCGAGCCGCCTGACCAACCGTTATCACGTGCCGGCGCTGCTGTTCTCGATCGAAGACGGTATCGCTCGCGGTTCGGGTCGCTCGGTGGGCAAGGTCAACCTGTTCGACGCTGTCGAGCGCTGCTCGGATCTGCTGATTCGTCGCGGCGGGCATGCGGGTGCGGTGGGCGTGACCATCGAGGCGTCCAAGCTCGACGAGTTCCGCCGTCGCCTTTCCGCCGTGCTGTCCGAGCTTCCCGCCGAGGACTTTGAGGACACCGACGAGGTTGCCGCCACCGTTGACCTCTCCGAGCTAAATATCGAGACCATCGAGCAAATCTCCCGTCTTGAGCCGTTTGGCCAGGGCAACAAGGTGCCGCTGTTGGCGGCCGAGGGCGTGACAATGTGCGATCGCGCCGTGGTGGGCAAAACCGGCGAGCACATGCGCTTCGTGGCGACCGATGGCGCTGCGAGTGTGCCGGCCATTATGTTCCGCGTGCCGCAGATCGATAAGCTCATCAATTGCGATAGCGCCGTCGACCTGGTGTTCGAGGCAGTGGCCGAGCATTGGCAGGGACGTGTGAAGCCCAAGCTCATGATCAAAGATGTCTTGGTGCGCGATACCGCGGCGCCCAATATCGACGATCCGGCATGTGAGCTTCGCCGCGGCGTGCAGCCGGCGGATTCTGGCCTGCGTCTGGAGTCGCGTAAACGCGAGACGCTCGCCCAGCTTTCTTATACCGAGCTCACGCGCTCGCTTATCCATAGCTTTATCGGCTCGAACCAGCCACATCGCGCGCAGGTCGAGGCACTCGACGCCCTCGCCGACCACCAGAGCGTTTTGGCTGTTATGGGGACGGGGCGTGGCAAGTCGCTCATCTTCCATGTGCACGCCGCGCGCGAGGCGGTCCTTCGTGGGCGTGCGAGCATCTTTGTCTATCCGCTGCGTGCGCTCGTTGCCGACCAGGCCTATCACCTCTCGTCGACGATGGCTGCGCTCGGCATTGGCGTGGGCGTGTTGACCGGCGAGACCGTGGAGGCGGCGCGCGATGACGTGTTTGCCGGCTTGGCTTCGGGCCGCACCGGCATCGTGCTCACGACGCCTGAGTTCCTGTCTATTCACCGTGATCGCTTTGCGCGCTCGGGGCGTATCGGGTTTGTCGTTATCGATGAGGCGCATCATGCCGGTCTTGCCAAGGGCGGCGACCGCAGTGCCTATCTCGACATGCCCGATATCCTCAAGGCCCTGGGTGACCCGGTCGTTCTGGCCGCGACTGCCACCGCAACGGCTCCGGTTGTGGCCGAGCTCGCCCGCGTGCTACCGATTACCCGTACAGTGGTCGACGAGACGGTGCGCGAGAACTTGCGGCTCGAGGATGACCGGGACCTTGCGAGCCGCGAGAACCGCCTGGTGTCAATCGTGGCTACGGGGGAGAAGACCGTCATCTACGTCAACTCGCGCGACCAGTCCGTGGCGCTTGCTAAGACGCTGCGCAAGCGGGTACCCGATTGCGCGACCCGCATCGCATTCTATAACGCGGGGCTTGCGCGCTCCGATCGTCGCCGCGTGGAGGAAGCGTTTCGTGACGGAAGCCTCAGTTGCATCGTTTCGACCTCTGCCTTTGGTGAGGGCGTGAACCTGCCCGATATCCGCCATGTCGTGCTCTATCACATGCCGTTTGGCAGCATTGAGTTCAACCAGATGAGCGGACGCGCCGGTCGCGACGGCCAACCTGCCGTGATCCACCTGCTCTATTCGTCGCGTGACGCCCGCATTAACGAGCGCCTGCTCGACTGCTACGCGCCCGAGCGCGACGAGCTCGTAACGCTCTATCGAGCGCTGCAGACTATGTGGCGCTCCAACCGCGGCAAGACCGGAGACGACTCGTTTAGCGCGAGCGATATCGATATCGCGCAGATGTGTCTTGCCATCGATGCCCGCACGCCGGTTGACGAGCGCTCGGTGGCGAGCGGTCTGGGAATCTTCGAAGAGCTTGGTTTCTGTCGAGTTTCGGGGTTTGACGACACTCGTCGCATCGCGATGGCCGAAAACCCCGGTCGCGTGCAATTGAGCAGGTCAATTCGCTATTTGGAGGGCTTGCGCTCGCGCATGGAGTTCTCGGCTTTCCGGAGCTGGGCGCTCGATTCGTGTGCTTCTGATATGCTAGCCAAAGTTAACCGCCCGATCGTACCGCGGGCCTAGGGGAAGGGGACCTCGATGGATGCCGCAGCCCGTACCGCCCATGATTCCACCCTCCAGCCTTTTTCGGAGATGGAGCACTATAAGCATGCCGATGAGCTGCCGCCCGAGATTATGGCGGACAGCTACGACAAGCTGGAGCGCCTGTGCCTCAAATATATGAATGAGGAGGACTTCTCTAAAGTGGAGCAGGCCTACTGCTTTGCCGCCGAGAAGCACTGCAACCAAAAGCGCCGTTCGGGCGAGATGTACATTAACCATCCCGTCGAGGTTGCCATCATTTTGGCCGATCTCAAAATGGACTGCGATGTGGTGTGCGCCGCGCTGCTGCACGATACCGTTGAGGATACCGAGACCTCGCTTGCCGATGTTTCCGGCCTGTTTGGCGATACGGTGGCCGAGCTCGTCGATGGCGTGACCAAGCTCACCAACATCGAAGTCGACAGCATGGACGAGAAGCAGGCCCTTACGCTGCGCAAGATGTTCCTCGCCATGTCTAAGGACATCCGCGTCATTATCGTTAAGCTTGCCGACCGTCTGCACAACATGCGCACCCTTGCAGCCCTGCGTGAGGACCGCCGCCTGTTTAAGGCTCGCGAGACCATGGACGTGTATGCGCCCCTGGCTGACCGCCTGGGCATGAGCTCTATTAAGTGGGAGCTCGAGGACCTGTCCTTCTTCTACCTGGAGCCCGACGCCTACCAGCGCATCGCGCGCATGGTGGCTGAGTCGCGCGAGGTTCGCGAGCGCTATCTGGCCGAGACCATCAAGACGCTCACCGATGAGCTCAACCGCATTGGCCTGGAGGGTTTCCAGATCAACGGCCGTTCCAAGCACTATTGGTCCATCTACCAAAAGATGAAGCGCAAGGGCAAGGAGTTCTCCGAGATCTACGACCTGGTGGCGCTGCGCGTAATTACCCATTCGGTGCGCGATTGCTACTCCACGCTCGGTGCGGTGCATACGCTGTGGCACCCCATGCCTGGTCGCTTTAAAGACTATATCGCCATGCCTAAGGTCAATAACTACCAGTCGCTCCACACGACGGTCATCGGCCCTACGGCTCGTCCGCTCGAGATTCAGATTCGAACCTACGAGATGCATGAGCAGGCCGAGTACGGCATTGCCGCCCACTGGCTATATAAGAAGTCGGGCGGATCGTCTGCCTCCAAGACCAACGACGCGCAGCGTCTGGACGATCAGATTAACTGGCTCAAGCATTCACTCGATTGGGCTGCGTCTGATGAGATTACCGACGCCAAGGAATACCTGCACTCGCTGAAGGTTGACCTGTTTGACCAGGAGATTTTTGTCTTTACGCCCAAGGGCGAGGTCATGGCGCTTCGTGCCGGCTCCACGCCGCTCGACTTTGCCTACGCCGTTCACACCGAGGTGGGAAACCATTGCGTCGGCGCCAAAATCAACGGTGCGGTGGCTCCGCTCACGCACGAGATTAAGACGGGTGACCGTGTCGAGATTCTGACTAACAAGAGTTCCAAGCCGTCGCGTGATTGGCTCAAGATCGTTAAGACACCTTCCGCCAAGTCAAAGATCCGCCGCTATTTTGCCGCCGCGACCAAAGACGATGACGCTGCTGCTGGTCGCGATATGCTGGCCAAGGACCTGCGTAAGCGTGGCTATGGCATTTCTACGCCGCGTTCGACGCGTGCGCTCAACGCCGTGGCGGAGCAGTTTAACTTCAAGCAGCTCGAGGACCTGTTTGCCGCCGTCGGCGCCGGCAAGGTTGCCCCGCGCGCTGTGGGCAATAAGGTCGAGCAAATCTTGGACCCCAAGCCCGTGGAACAGCTCACCAAGGCCGAGGCTATCGCCGAGGTCGTGAAGCAGCCTGCTCGCGGCTCCAACCGCAAGCCGCAGAAGCGCGGCAAGAGCGCCAGTAACGGCATTATCGTCAAGGGCGAGAGCAACAGCGGCCTACTGGTCCGTCTGGCTCATTGCTGCAACCCCGTGACGGGCGACGACATCGTCGGCTTCATCACGCGCGGTCGTGGCGTTTCGGTGCATCGCGCCAACTGTCCCAACGTCAAGGGTCTTATGGAGCATCCCGAGCGCATGATCGAAGTGGAGTGGGACGGCGCTGCCGACACCCTCTTCCAGGTCGAGATCGTGGTCGAGTGCCTGGACCGCATGGGCCTGCTCAAGGATGTCACCATTGCCATTGGCGATGCGGGCGGCAATATCCTTTCGGCCGCCACGTCGACCAACCGCGAGGGTATTGCAACCCTACGCTTTATGGTCGAGATCTCGGATGCGAGTGGCCTGGATCCGCTGCTGGCTTCTATCAGCAGCGTTGACTCGGTCTACGACGCGCGCCGCCTGATGCCCGGCGAGGGTGGAGCCCAGCTTAAGCGCCGCGTTTAGTCGCGACGAACGTGCCACATTATCGATATTCGCTACACTCGAGGCATCGTTTGATGCCTCGAGTTCTATAGAGAGGAGAGGGACATGAGTGCTGTGTCCTTGGATGTAATTCCCAAGGGATCGGTCGAGATCGAGACGCTCGTAAACGGTCCCATTCAGACCAATAGCTATGCTGTTATTTCGGACAATGAGTGCGTGATTATCGACCCCGCATGGGAAGGCGAGCGCTTGGTGGAGCATATTCGAGCCGAGCATCCCGGCGTACGCATGCTTGGCGCCGTTTGCACTCATGGCCATGCCGATCATGTTGGTGGTGTTGCCGGCGTACGAACCGCCGTTGGCGAGGGCTGCCAGTATGAGCTGTGTGCTAAGGATGTGGCGGTGCCGCATGCGAACATCGAGGAACAGCGAGCTATGTGGGGCATTGAGACGCCCGACCCCGGGGAGCCGACGCGCCTACTCGCCGAGGGCGATGCTCTCGAGGTGGGCGATATCTGCCTGCAGGTGATCGAGACGCCAGGGCATACGCCGGGCGGGATCGTCTTGTTTGCTGCCACCGAGCAGGGATGCATCGCCTTTGTTGGCGACACCCTGTTCCCGGGTAGCCACGGCCGCACCGATCTTGCCGGTGGCGACGAGGCGGCGATTCTGCGCTCGCTCTCCAAGCTCGCCCGGCTTCTCCCGCCCGATACTGTTTGCCTAACCGGCCATGGCGATTCGACCACCATGGCACGCGAGCTCATGCAGAACCCTTTCATGCAGGTGTAGCTTTATAGTCAGCTTCTAAAGCACGAGAAGCGTCCAAACGTCAAGCTATTTTTCCCCAACGGGTCGATTCCGTAGGGCAAACGGTCAAAAAAAGTCTTTTTGGACGATATTCGTGAACAAACGAACGTTTATGCTCGGGTGCGCCGTGGTAAAATCTCAGGCGTTATCGGAGCAACCTTACAGGAGGTTTCTTTTATGC
>UROZ01000094.1 GCA_900549655.1 uncultured Collinsella sp. | reverse complement strand
TTTTGACCAGCTCGACGATATCGGTATTAAAACCAATAGCCGCCATGGCCATCACAATAAAGAACTTCGACAGCTCCTTGATGGGCGCCGTGATGGACACAGGAAGCTGAAACACCGTGGTGATCACGCTCGCCAGCACAAAGAACAGCACAAACATGGGAAACGCGCGTTTAAGCGAGAACGTGCTCTTAGCGTCGCCACCGGCCTTGCGTGCCAGATGCATCTGCCAGCATGCGAGGACCAACGTGATGGGAATAATGGCCAACGTCCTGGTGAGCTTGACCACTGTGGCGCTCTCGAGCACATTGGCGCCGGGATGCATGCTGTCCCAAGCGCTCGCCGCAGCCGTTACGGACGAGGTGTCGTTGATGGCGGTACCGGCAAACAGGCCAAAGCCCTCGTTGGTCAGCCCGAGCATGCCGCCGAGCGTTGGAAACACGAGCGCCGCGATAACGTTAAACAGGAAGATGACCGAAATAGCCTGGGCAATCTCGCGATCGTCGGCATCGATGACGGGCGCGGTCGCAGCAATGGCCGAACCGCCGCAAATCGACGAACCCACACCTACAAGCGTCGCGATCTTGCCCGGCACGTTCATAACGCGGCAGAGCACAAAGGCGATGACAAGCGATGTCGAGATCGTTGCCACGATAATCGGTAGCGACTGGGCGCCCTTGGACAGAATCTGGGAGAGGTTCATGCCAAAGCCAAGCAGGATAACCGCGTACTGCAAGACTTTTTTGGACGTATAGGTAACGCCGGCGGTGAGCTGTTCGCGACGATTCTTGGGAAAGACGAGCGCCAGGACCATGCCAAAAAGGATGGCAAATACCGGCCCGCCGACCACCTCAATCTGTTTGCCGAGCAACGTCGCGGGGATAGCGATGATCAGGCAGAACAAGACGCCTTTCCAGCGCTCGCGTACGATGTTTGCCAGTTGCATATGGGATTCCTTCTTTCTATTTCACGTTTGCGACGGCTTATGATACGGCAACATTGAGCGCAGCCTTGCGCAAACACAGACTAAGATGCCGCAAAAGTTCTCAGGCAACAGCCGAATTACCCACCGCGGAGAGCTGATTCGCGGCATAATTAACAACTGACATATGAGTTTGATAGAACAGTTGCGAGGCGCTATGGAAGAATCGATGCACGTCGGCGAGCAGGAAACGAGCCTACAGGACCAGTCCTACCACACCATTCGGCGCAAAATCGTCTACCTGGACTACAAGCCGGGCGAAAAGCTGGGCGTCAAGCAGCTTTGCGACGACCTGGACATGGGCCGCACCCCTGTGCGCGAGGCGCTGGTGCGTCTGGCGCAAGAGGGCCTGGTGCGTACCGTGCCCCAAAGCGGCACCTATGTCTCGCCCATCAACCTCACTCTTGCCGAGAGCGCCTGCTACATTCGCGAGCACCTGGAAAAGCAGGTGATTGTGGAGTGCTGTGCCCGTGCCACCTCGGCAGGCATCGAGCAGCTCGACCGAGCCATCGCGCTGCAGGAAAAGACCATGGCCGAGGAGGATCGCATCGGCTTCTTTTTAAGCGACAACCTCATGCATCGCATGATCTTTAGCATCGCGTGCCGCAGCACCGTGTGGTCGTGGCTCGAAGAGACCAATGCCGACCTGGAGCGCTTCCGCTGGCTGCGCGCCGCCACGCAGGTTCTCGACAATCAGGACATCGTGAACGAGCACAAGCAGATTCGCCGCGCTATCGCCGGTCGCGACCCCATCGAAGCGAGCTTTTTGGTCAGCAAGCACCTGCACATGATGTTCCGCAACCAAACCGAGGTTCTGGACCAGTTCCCCGAGTACTTCGAGACCAGCAAGCTCCGCTAACCTGCCAAAAAGGGACAGGTTTATTTTGGCAGGTTTTATCCGGGCAAATGAAACAGGGCCCGATTCCGCTGCAACGGAGCCGGGCCTTAGTTGTTAGGATGACGGAACTCGATTACTCGACCGTGACGCTTTTCGCCAGGTTACGGGGCTGGTCGACGTCGCAGCCGCGCAGGATGGCGACCTCGCGGGCGAGCAGCTGCAGCGGGACGCTCGCCGTGATGGGGCTGAACACGTCACGGACTGCCGGCACGCGGATGATGCAGTCGGCGATCTTGTTGATCTCCTCGTCGCCCTCGGTGGCAACGACGATGACCTTGGCGCCGCGCGCCTTGCACTCCATAAGGTTCGACACGGTCTTGTCGTAGGTGGCACTCTTGGTGGCCACAGCGATGACAGGGAAGCCCGGGTCGATCAGGGCAATGGGGCCATGCTTCATCTCGCCGGCGGCGTAGGCCTCGGCGTGCAGGTAGCTGACCTCCTTGAGCTTGAGCGCACCCTCGTAGGAAATAGCGGCACCCATGCCGCGGCCCACGAACAGCGCCGACTGCGCATCCTTGCACAGCAGGGCAGCCTCATGAACGGCCTCGGTCTGGGTATCCAAAATCCACTGGATCTGCTCGGCCGTATCGGAAAGCTCGCGGAACAGCATGCGCGCTTGCTTGGTGGTCAGGCGGTACTTGACCTGCGCCAGCAGCAGAGCCAGCAGCGTCAGGCTCACGACCTGGCCGATGAAGCTCTTGGTCGAGGCGACCGCGATCTCCTTGTTGGCCTTGGTGTAGATGACGCCGTCGCTCTCACGTGCCACGGGGCTGCCCACCACGTTGGTGATGCCGAAGACCTTGGCACCCTTGATGCGCGCGTCGCGAATGGCGGCAAGGGTATCGGCCGTCTCGCCCGACTGGGACACGGCAACGACAAGTGTCGTCGGCGTGATGATGGGGTTGCGATAACGGAACTCGCTGGCCGCCTCCACCTCGGTGGGGATGCGAGCCCAGCCCTCAATGAGATTCTTGGCAATGAGGCCAGCGTGATAGCTGGTTCCGCAAGCGATCACGTAGACGCGGTCGATGTCGTTGAGTTCCTCGAGCGAAAGGCCCAGCTCGTCGATGTCGAGCTCGCCGGCCGGCGTCATACGACCAACCAGCGTGTCGCGCACGACGCGCGGCTGCTCGTGGATTTCCTTGAGCATAAAGTCGGGATAACCGCCCTTTTCTGCCATGTCCAGGTCCCAGTCGATGTGGGTGACCTTGGGCTCGATAACATTGCCGGCCTCGTCGGTGTACTCGACGCCTGCGGGCGTGAGCTTGGCAAACTGACCGTCCTCGAGCACCACGACATCGCGGGTGGCGTCGATGAGCGCGATGACATCGGAAGCAACATAGGAGCCGGTTTCGCCCACACCGACCACGATCGGGGAATCCTTGCGGGCCACGGCGATCACGCCGGGCTCGTCAGCGCACACGGCGGCCAGACCATAGGCACCGACCACGTGGGTGCACGCCTCGCGCACGGAGGCCATCAGGTCGTGCGTCTCGGCATAAGCCTCTTCGATCAGATGCGCGAAGACCTCGGTATCGGTCTCGCTCTTAAAGTGGTGGCCGCGGCCCTCCAGCTCTTCGCGCAGCTCGGCGAAGTTCTCGATGATGCCGTTGTGGACGATGGCGATACGACCGTCGCAGCTGGTGTGGGGGTGAGCGTTAACGACGGAGGGCTTGCCGTGGGTGGCCCAACGGGTGTGGCCGATACCGCAGGTAGCGTCGCTGTCGATGTTGGAAAGCTCGCTCTCCAGGCCCGCGACCTTGCCCACGCGGCGGATGACGTCGAGGTGCGCCGCGGCGCCCTCGCCCACCTCGAGCGCGACGCCCGAGGAGTCATAGCCGCGATACTCCATACGCTTGAGGCCCGTGACCAGGATGTTCTTTGCAATATCAGAGCCGGTGTAGCCGACGATTCCGCACATAGGATAAATCCCTTCGTTCGCGTGACTGCAAGACGTCCACGCACAGGGGGCGCTGAGACGTATAACGTTCGAGTATTGTACTCACGCAAACGCAAGCTGATATACCAGAAGTGGTATCTCAACTTAGATACCACCCGATGCACACACGTCCAGCCGGTCCAAACCACCACAAAAGCACCTGTCCCCTTCGTGGTGGTTTGAGCTGGCAACAGCGTTTCCCCAGATAAAACCTGCCAAAATAAACCTATCCCTCTTTGGTAGGTTTGGGATGCTACAATCTGGCTTGTACTTGAAACGCATCAAAGGGGCCGCTATGGCAAAGGTTAAGATCAGCGACGTCGCGCGCGAAGCCGGGGTTTCGTTGGGCACGGTTTCCAACGCGCTCAACCATCCCGAAAAGTTGCGTCCCGAGACCCTTAAGCTCATTAACGAAACCATCAATCGGCTGGGCTACTTGCCCAACCAAAGCGCTCGTCAGCTCGCGGGCGGCGCCACCAAGTCCTTTGGCCTGGTGCTCCCCCGCCTCGATCACGGCTTTTCGCTCCAAATCGCCAGCGGCGCCCACAACGAGGCCCGCAAGCACGGCTACGACCTGCTCATCGCCAACGCCGATAACGACGATATTCTCCAGGACCATTACCTGCGCTACTTTATGGGCACCCAGATGTCCGGCGTCATGGTTCAGCCCATGGCATCCCCCGACTGGCACCCCGCCCTGACCAAGATGCCCGTGCCGATCGTCCATCTGGACATCCATTGCTCCGAGCCCGGCTACTACGTAGCGGCCGACAACGAGGCCCAGGGTCGCATCATTGCCGAACTCGCCATCGCCCGCGGTGCACGCCATATCACCGTTGTGGGTAGAGCAGCATTTATGCAACTCACCCTGCGCGTCCTTGGCATTCATAAGGCACTCGCCCTACATCCCGACATCAAGATTGAAGTCATTGACGCCGGCGAGTGGAACACGGCGGCCGACGGCTATGGCATCGGCAACCAGATCGCCGAGCGTCCCGCCGATGAACGTCCCGATTTTGTCGTCGGCCTAACCGACGTGCTGGCCTCGGGTGTCGTTTCGGCACTGGTCGATAAGGACATCTCTGTCCCCGAGCAAGTACGCGTAGCAGGCTGCGATGGCAACCCACTCGCTTGGAGCGGATCGGTCCCGCTCACTACGGTAGCGCCCCCGGGCTACGAGATTGGCCGCAAGGGCGTTCAATTGCTCATGGAGCAAATTGAGAACAAGGCCCCGGCAAAGACCAAGCACGTCCACATCGGCTCTGCCGCGCGCACCGTCACCGCGGTCACGGCCATCGAGGACATCAACCGCCAAGAACTCGTGCGGCCGTTCCTGCTGGAACGCGCCAGCACCCAGGCAAGCAGCCAGACCGACGCCACGGCCATCAACCTCGGTGCGTATCTATAGCACGCCCGCAAGTATGCTAAGTCGCCGCTCAAGCAAAAGGGGCCCGACCATTGCCGGGCCCCTTTTGCTTGAGCGCAAACGTGAGCAATCGCTCGTTTCAACGCCGCAATTTTCTAGCGCACAGTCTTGATTGCCGCCGCCAGGTCGAACAACGTATCGAGCACGGCCTCGCAGCCATCCACCACGTCCTGCGGCAGCGGCACGATATCGGGGACGGCAAAGACATGGCAGCCGGCCGTAATGCCCGAGACGCAGCCGTTGCGCGAATCCTCGACCACGGCACATTCCTCGGGAGCAAAGCCCGCGCGCTCGCAGGCGAGCAGATACATCTCGGGGTCGGGCTTGCCGTGCACGACGTCCTCGCCACACGTTACCGTTTCAAACTTGTCAAAGAGGCCAACCATCTTAAGGTTGCGCTCGGCCGTAACGAGGCGCGACGACGTCGCTAGACCAACGTGATAGCCCGCAGCCAGCAGCTCGTCTAGGCACTCGGCGGCGCCGGCCTTAAGTTCCAGTTCGGTCTTGACCATCTCGTCGCGAATCTCCTTGTGGCGACGATAGATCGCCTCGGTGGTTTCGTGGCTGCCATAATGCTTATCGAGGATATCCATAACATCGGGCAGCGTGCGGCCGATAAACTGATGGATCAGCGCTTCATCAATCGCGAGCCCCAGCTCAGCGGCGCCTGCCTTCCAGGCCTTAATCCCCAAACGCTCGGTATCGACCAGCGTTCCATCCATGTCAAAAATAACAGCCTTGATCATATCGGTCCCCCATCGACTCTCGCTGTCGCGTTGCTGCAACTCTACCGCATTTGGCAACTTGTATATAACGTATATACCATATTGCACTTTCGTTACACAGATAGAAGTCTTATGGCAAGTAACGCATTAGGATTATAGTTTTCGATCGAGTACTCAACGATAAGGATCGTTTCATGATTTTAGACACCACGGCACCCGCAGAGGAGCTTCAAGACAAGCTATCGGCGCTCGAACAGCTGCTTTTGGCATACGGACGCGTGGCTATCGGGTTTTCCGGCGGCGTTGACAGCAGCTTTTTGGCCGCCGTATGCGCCCGCATCATGCCTACCAATACCCTCCTCGTCCATCTCACCACGCCGCTCATCGGCACGCCCGAGCAGGCTTCGTTTGAGCAGTCCGTTGATGGGCAGGCCAATGAGGGGCCGCATTTTAAGCTCCCCGTGCTCAATCTTTCGGTGGATCAGTTGCAGCTCCCCCAAGTAGCCTGCAACGATGCCAATCGCTGCTACCACTGCAAGCACGCCGGCTTTACCGCCATCGTCAACCACGCCAAGTCGCTCGGCTTTCCCACCGTCATCGATGGCAGCAATGCAAGCGATCGCGGTGACTACCGCCCCGGCATGCGTGCGGCAGAAGAGCTCGGCGTACGCTCACCCCTTATGGAGGTCGGCTTTACCAAGGACGAAGAGCGCGAGCTGCTGCGCGCATGGGGCTATCCCGTTTGGAACCTGCCGGCGGGAGCATGTCTTGCCACCCGCGTCCCCACGGGCGAGGAGCTTACGCGCGAGAAGGTCGATTTAATCCGCGCCTGCGAGGATTACCTGCACGATCTTGATCTGGCACAGGTACGCGCGCGCTTGATCGGCGGCTGCATGCATATCGAGGCCGCACCCGCAGATGTCGCCAAGATTGCCACCCTCGGCGGTGCCGCCGTCGACGACAAGGGCAAGACCCCGCTGCCCGCCGTTATCGAGTCCGCGCTGCGCGAGCTGGGCTGCGACCATATCTCCCCCGAGGTCACCCCCTACATTCACGGCAACATGAACCTGTAGGTTGCGCCGTTTTACAAACGGCGCAGCTGCTCGGCGCTGCGCGGGCTCCGGACACGGCAATCTGACGTTCAACTTCACGGGCGCGACCAAAAGGTCAGCGCCCGCTTGTTTCACGTCACCTTACCGCACCCGGAGCCCGCTCGCTCGCATATGCTCAACCTGCACTGCGTTAACTGACCTGCCAATAAGGGACAGGTTTATTTTGGCGGGTTTTATCTGGGGAAACGCCGAATAGCCCCACATTCACAACCACCGCAGCTCCTTATGAGGCAAATGAATCCGTAGCGTTTGTCCCAAATCTTGAGTATTTGTTCGGTGGAGCGGCCCCTGCCGGCTCCTGCTAGACTGGTAGATTCCCAACCGTCCATCCAGGAGCCTCAATGTCGCGCAAGTCCACCTACAAGCAAGTACTTTCCATCGGCACCGCCGTGGT
>UROZ01000093.1 GCA_900549655.1 uncultured Collinsella sp. | reverse complement strand
TTTGCCTGGTTGGCAACATGAGCGCCGTGATTTACCTGATGGTGCTGTTCTGGCGCGATGAGCACGACCTCAATACGTCGGGTACCGCCATGAACGTCATCGCCGTCATGATCTCGTGTGTGGCGTACTGCATCGCTGCGGTGCTGCTCACCATGTCGGTCATGGGGTAGGTGGTCGCGTGCAAAATACGAAGCAAAAGCCGAGCACCAAGCAAAAGCTGACCATCGCCGCCATCTTTGGCGCCATGGGCCCCGGTCTTTTGGCGGCGCTTTCGGGCAATGACGCCGGCGGCATCGCCACGTATTCCAGCGCGGGCGCCAGCTATGGCTATAAGATGCTCTGGATGCTTCCCGTCATGACCGTGCTGCTTATCGTGACCCAGGAGACCGCGGCGCGTTGCGGATGCGTCACGGGTAAGGGCCTGGCGTCGCTCATTCGCGAGCGCTTTGGCGTGCGCAAGAGCGTGCTGGCCATGGCGGCGCTATTGATCGCCAATACGGCGGTGACCATCTCGGAGTTCGCGGGTATCGCGAGTGGCCTTGCTCTGTTTGGCGTTCCGGCGAGCATCTCGGTGCCGCTCGTGGCGCTGCTGGTGTGGATGCTTACCATGTCGGGCAGTTTCCAGCGCATCGAGAAGATTTTGCTGCTGGTAAGCTGCGTGTTCGTGACCTACATCGTCGCCGCGTTTATGGCCGGCCCCAACTGGGGCGAGGTCGCGGTCGACTTGGTCGTCCCCAATATTCAGAATGATCCCAGCTACGTGTCGCTTGTGGTCGCAACAATCGGTACCACCATCGCACCGTGGATGATCTTCTTGGCTCAGAACAACGTGGTCGATAAGAATGCGGGCGAGGACGACATCGTGCTGCAGCGTATTGATACCGTGAGCGGCTCGATCGCTGCTGATATCATTGCGGGCTTCATTATTATCACGACCGGTACGGTGCTGTTCCCGGCGGGTATTCAGATTAGCGATGCCGCCGATGCCGCCCGCGCGCTGGAGCCCATCGCGGGCCAGTGGTCCACAGTGCTGTTTGCCTCGGGCCTGGTCGCAGCGAGTTTTTTGGCTGCCTGCGTGCTGCCGGGCGTTACGTCGAGTGCCATCTGCGAGGCTTTTGGCTGGGAGCGCGGCGCCGATCGCAGCTGGGACGAGGCTCCGGTTTACCGCGGCATCATTACGGCCATCATCGGCATTTCTGCCGTGTTGGTGCTCATGCCTGGCGTCGATTTGTTCCAGATTATGATGACCTCGCAGGTCATCAACGGCGTGCTGCTGCCCGTAGTCCTGGTATTTCAGGTAGTTATCGCGGCGGATCGCCACATTATGGGCGCCAACCGCAACGGCCGAGTATGGAACGTGCTCACGTGGGCGACTATCGGCGTGATTACGGTGCTGACGGTCGTCATGTTTGTGCTGCAAGCGATGGGCTACAGCGCGTAGCGCCCACTTTTGCTTCCGAACAGGCCGCAGCGATGGGCTGCGGCCTGTTTTTCGTCTGCTATAGGGCGTTAGTTATATGGCGGTGGGCAAAAAATGCCAAATATGAGTACTGTTGCTAAGTGAATAGCATTTACATCCAAGAAGATAATGAACATAACCTATAGTATGTTCATTAAAATTGGCTCCAATATGCCTTAAACCAGTCAGGTTGGCTGCTTTAGGGGGCTGTAGGGGTCGCCCGAACGTCATTTTGGGTGGTTTTGCCTGCTACTAAAATGGTAACAGTACTCATATTTGCCCTTTTTTGCCCACAGCCCTTTGAGGTTGCGGCGAAAAGGGCTTGTTTTGATTGTTTGGGGCAGGCGCGAGGCACGGAAACGATGTCTGGAGGGGCGGAGCGGCTTGGAATTCATCCGTAGAGGTCTTCATTGGCTGCGCCAGGAGTGCTTCCGGGTGCTGGTGCAAAAGGAGTGTCCCTAACTGCCGCAGGGGGCGTCGGCCGTGGCCGACGCCCCCTGCGGGTGTACGCAGATTTTGCTGCGCGTTACTTGTCGATGCCCAGCTTGTGCGGCTTGTAGGCGAGGGCATTGACGAGTGCGTCAGCGGCGGACTTGACGGCTGCCGGCTGCGGATCGTTGACGTGGTCTTCGGGGTGCACGGGCAGGTCTTTCTTGACCGCATCGTGGATCAGGTTGAGGTACTCGGTCACGCCGGTAGTCGACAGGTGCGTGCCGTCGCCGTCGAACAGGTCGTTGCGGTTGGCGCTGTGCCCGTACCAGTCGATAACGCGTACATTCTTGTAGCGCGTGGCGGCGTTGGCGATGGCCTGGTTCGTGGACCCGACCCACGGCTGCGGGCTACGTGTGTTTACAAACACGACGATACGCTGCTCGCCGGCGTCGGCCATAATCGCGTCAACCTGGGCGTCCGTTACCAAACCGTTGGTGCCCAGGGCAAAGACCACGATCTTGCCGGCAAGGTTCTGCTGGATATAGCCCTCAAATGTCGCGCGGCCCGCATCAAACTGGCGGCCCTTTTCGGCATCGATATGGCTGTGCGGGAACACGCCGTCAAAGGAATCAACGGCGCGCAGCGACACGGAGTCGCCGATCATCAACAGGTCGTAGGAGCCATCGGGGAAGCCGTCGTTGTCCTTGTCGGTGTCGTCGGCCGCTTGCTGGTCGGTGGGCGCGGTGTTTTCGGCTTCCTTGTTCAGAACTTCGGCGCCCTTGCCGCTCAGCGCAGACGTCTCGGGCACAAAGATCAGACCGCCCAGTGCAACGACCAACACGACAGCGCAGGCTGCGCAGACGGGGACGTGCGCGCGTGCCCAGTTGGCGGGCGTGGTGGTGCCATCGCGGAATTCGGCGACGGTGCGGCCGAAGGCACCCTTCCTAAATGGCGTTTCGATAAAGCGATAGGAACACTCGGCTACGGCGACCACCAGCAGCACCTGCAAAATGTACTGCCACCAGGGCGTATCGTTGATGTTGGCGACCGGGTTCATGAGCAACAGCAGCGGATAGTGCCACAGGTAGATACTGTACGAGCGCTTGCCAACCCACACGAGCGGCTCGGCGGACAGCGCGCGGGCAACCATTCCCTGGGGCTGCACGCAGGCCGCGATGACCATGAGTGTGAGGATCGAGCACAGCAGCGTGCCTCCGCGATACTGGAAGGCGGTGTAGCCGTTGGTGAGCGCGACCATGGCGGCAAGGCCAACCAGACCCACGACGCCCAACACATCGATGGATGCGGGCGAGGACCAAAAGCGCACGAGGGCGCTCGGCTGTGCCGGGGCGGTCTCGGCTGATTCGTCGGCCTTCTCGCCAGGCTTGCCCTCGGCATTCTTGCCGTGCTTGGCGGCGCCAGCCAGGCGATTGAGCCCCAAACGATGTGCGAGACGCACCGGCGCCAGGTCGCGATCGGGGATAAAGGCCATCCAGGCACCCAGCAGCAGCGAGAACACACGGGTGTCGGTGCCGTAGTACACGCGGCTGGGGTCGGCGGCGGGGTTATAGAGCACCATCATGGCGAGGGCAGATACCGCGGCAAGGCCCAGAACCACGCGGCGCGTGTTGGGCTTGCTCACATGCATGGATACCATGGCAAACAGCAGTGGCGGCCAAATCAGGTAGAACTGTTCCTCGATGGCAAGCGACCAAAAGTGCGTGAGCGGCGAGGGGTCGCCCAGAGCATTGAAGTACGAGACGTTTTGGGCAATCTGCCACCAGTTGTTGAAGAACAGCAGCGACGGCAGGATGTCAGGGCGCATCTTGGTGAGCATCACGTGGTTAAAGATGGTACACAGCGCGCAGGTCACGAACACTACCGTTACCACGGCGGGGACCAGGCGACGGATGCGGCGAATCCAGAAGCTCTTAAGGTCGATGCGGCCGGTCTTAGCGACTTCGTTGAGCAGCAAGCGCGTGATCAGATAGCCCGAAAGCACAAAGAAGATCGTAACGCCGAGCAGGCCGCCCTGAGCCCACGTGAGGTTGAGGTGATAGAGCACCACCGCGACGACGGCAAGCGTGCGCAGGCCGTCGAGCGCAGGAATGTAGCGGGACTTGGGACGAGCGGGTGCCTGCTCCGCGGCGGGAGTGTTGGCGCGGCCCGCGTTGTTGGCAGAAGCACGATGGGGGCTCACGGTGCGTCGCGGTTCGTTGGCACGGCGTTCGCCCTTCACGCGTTCGTGCGGCGCCGGCTCGTTGCCCGTGCGGCGTCGACCGCGCGAGCCCGATTGCGAGAGTTGTTCCATAAAACATCATCCAATGACGAGAATAATCAGCACGCCTTCATTGTAGCTGCCTGCTCCTGTGAATGCTTGCTGCTGGCGCAAGCTCAAGCGCGCGTCCACATCAAAGTGAACTAAAGTTATAAGGGGTGCGAAGGCGCGCAATCGACGGTCGACGGTGGGTGCAAGGCCCGCAGACGAGGAGGTTTCCATGGCAGACAACGGCATTGTTGCGGTGTTCGGCAGCATGAACATGGACCTTTCGGTGGCGTGCGAGCGCATGCCGCGCGCGGGCGAGACCGTCGGCGGCAGCGGTTTTATCACCAACGCTGGCGGCAAAGGCGCCAACCAGGCCGTCGCTGCCGCGCGCATGGGCGCGCGCACGAACATGATCGGCGCGGTCGGGCGCGATGCGTTTGGTGCATCGCTCGTGGCGGGGCTCCAAGATGCTGGCGTGGACTGTGACTTTGTGGCGCGGTGCAACGACGTGGAGACGGGCACGGCGACCATCATTCGCTGCGAGGGCGACAACCGCATCGTGCTGTCACCGGGCGCCAACCATGCGCTTGCGGGCGAGGACGTTGCCTGCGCGCTGAGACGTTTGGTGGCCGATGAGCTCGACGGTGACACCAGCGAGATTGCCCCGGCTGCCGGAAGCGTCTTTATCGCCCAGGGCGAATGTGACCTTGCAGCGACTGCCGAGGCGCTTTTTTGCGCTCACGAGCTGGGGTTCTATACGGTCTTTAATCCAGCGCCTGCCTGCGAGTTGCCTGCGGAGGCCTGGCCTGCGGTCGACCTGGTCTGCCCCAACGAGACCGAGTGCCAGGTGCTGACGGGCATCTTGCCCGCGGATGATGTGAGCTGCCTCGCGGCGCTCAATGCCCTGCTCGCCAAGGGTGCCGGAGCTGCGGTCATCACGTTGGGCGGCGCCGGCTCGGTTACGCTTGGCGATGACGGCGAGCCGCTGCGCATGCCGGCGCTTTCGAGCACAGTGGTCGATACGACGGCCGCCGGCGATACGTTTATCGGCGCGCTTGCCGCGGCTCGCCTAGAGGGCTTGTCGCTCTTTGAGTGCATGGCGGCGGGTGCACGCGCCTCGGCAGTGACGGTGTCGCGCCTGGGCGCTCAGCAATCGATTCCCACGCGCGCCGAAGTTGAACATTGGTTTGGTTAAACGATAAAGACGGAGAAGCGGAGTAGAACAATGGCAATCAAGAAGCTGATCCTTGATCTGGATATGGGTGTGGACGATGCGATGGCGCTGGCCTATGCCATCGCGAGCCCCGAGGTGGAACTCGTGGGCATCACCACGTGTTTTGGCAACGTGCGCGTCGAGCAATCGGCGCACAACTGCCTGGCGGTGCTCGACCTGTTGGGTCGTCCCGAGGTTCCGGTGTACCTGGGCGCCGATCGTCCCATTAAGGCGACTGAGCCCTATACACCGCCGGCGTCCACCACGCTTATCCACGGCAAGAACGGCATCGGCGGCGCGAGCGTGCCCGCGTCGCCCTACGAGCCGGTGGGGGCGACCTCGGCCGACGGCAACGCTGCGGTCGATTATCTGATCGATGCCGCGCGCACCTATGGTCCCGATCTGGTCTACGTAGCGACTGGCCCGCTCTCCAACCTGGCGCTCGCCCTGGAGCGCGATGCGGTGACGATGATGTCCATTGGCCGCGTGGTCGTGATGGGCGGCGCTCTTACCGTGCCCGGCAACGTGAGCGCGGGCGCCGAGGCCAATATGGCGAGCGACCCCGAGGCAGCCGACGCGGTGCTGCGCTCGGGCCGTAAGCTCACCATGGTGGGTCTGGACGTGACGCATCGCGTGGTGCTCACACGCCGCGACATTGCCGGCTGGACGGGCTCGGGCACCATGGCGGGCTGCGCATTTGCGAGCATGGTCGAGCACTACATTGGCTCGTACGAGATGAACGCACCCTACCTGGGTGGTTGTGCGCTGCACGATCCGCTGGCCGTTGCCGTGGCGATCGACCCCACGCTCGTAGGTGCGCTCGGCTGCAACCTGCGTGTTGATCTGCTGGGCGAGTACCGCGGTCGCACCATCTGCGATGAGCGCCGCCTGTCCGATCCGGACAAGAGCACGCTTGTGGCACTGACCGTGGATGCTCCGCGCTTCCTGTCCGAGTTCAAGACGCGTATGGCCCGTGTCCTTGGCTAAGTTGTCTTTTTGGGACGGGGCTTTTTTGACTGGTATGATTGGTGCGACCATTCGAACCAGCTAAAAGAGCCCCGTCCCAATTTAACTACCGAAAGGATCTGCCATGGAGCGTATCGCGAGTTTTTCCGTTGACCATCTGCTGCTCGAGCCCGGCGTGTATGTGAGCCGCATCGACCGCGATCCGGCGACCGGCGCCGCCGTCACCACCTTTGACCTGCGCCTGACCACGCCCAATAAGGAGCCGGTCATGAACACGGCCGAGTGCCACACCATCGAGCACCTGGGTGCCACGTTCCTTCGCAATCATGCCGAGTGGTCGAGCCGCATTGTCTACTTTGGTCCCATGGGCTGCCGCACGGGCTTTTACCTGGTTGTTTTTGGTGAGCTGACGAGCGAGGAGATTCTGCCGCTCGTGCGTGAGCTGTTCGAGTTTGTCGCCAGCTTTGAGGGCGATGTCCCCGGTGCTGCTCCTGAGGAGTGCGGTAACTACCTGGACCAGAACCTTCCCATGGCAAACTGGCTCGCACGCCGCTACCTTGACCGCGACCTGGCCGATATCGACGAGAATCACCTGCACTATCAACAGGCGTAAGGGCTTTATCGCCCAAAACGCGCGCATTGGGCGCCTTCGCTTATGCGGGGGCGCCTTTTTGTTGAGTGGTCGGGACAAGCGTTCAAAATCGCTCATGTTTGTTCTAGAATGTTCATACTGTCACACAAACGAACAGGAGCGAACATGCATATCTACTCTGTCTCTGATCCCGAGTTCAAGTCCTATGGCAACGTTTGGGATAACGTTCCGTCCGAGCTTACGTCGCCCGTGCTCGAGGCACTTGCCTCCACGCCCATCCCCGAGGGCAGCAAGTATGTGGCCTCCGCGCCGGAGCTCGAGGGCGTCAAGGATGCCGATAAACTGGGCTTTCTCATGTACGGCGGTCGTCCCTTCCAGCTGGGCTGGTGCAACGGCCACAACACGCGTCTCAACTGCCTGGAGTATCACCGCGCCAGCGAGTTCAACCTGGGTGCCCGCGACTTTATCCTGCTCGTGGCACATCGCTGGGAGATCGAGGACGGCAAGCTCGATACCGCGTGCGTCAAGGCGTTCCGCGTGCCGGCCGGCACGCTTGTTGAGGTTTTCAACACCACGCTCCACTACACGCCGTGCATGGTCGACGACGGCGGCTTCCAGGTGATGGTGGCGCTGCCC
>UROZ01000092.1 GCA_900549655.1 uncultured Collinsella sp. | reverse complement strand
CAGCTCACGCGTTCGAGCGGTTCTACCGTGCCGACAACGCGCGCGATGCCGGCGCGCAGGGTTCGGGCCTGGGGCTCGCCATTGCCAAGTGGATCGTCGATAGCCATGGCGGTGTCATTGGCGTGACCTCAGTCGAGGGCGTCGGCAGCCGCTTTACGATTCGCCTGCCGCGCTAGGAAGCCCCTCGGCATAAATAAAGGGATAGGGCCACGCGGCCCTATCCCTTTTTGCTAGCTATGGCAGCTTGTGCGCTATTCGCGGCACAGGTGCACGGCGAAACCGGCGAACTCGCGCTTAAAGTACACGAGCTTGGTACCACCGTCGGGCAGCAGCGCGCGCGACTCCTCGTTGACCTCGAGCCCGCGCTCGGCAAACCACTTCTCAGCTGCATCGATGTCGTTAACGGCAAAGCCGATGTGGCCCTTGGTGCCACGACCGTTCTGCTTCATGATCTCGACCAGCGAATCATTAAAGTACGAAACGGGGGTCTCGATGACGGGCAGGCCCATCATCGTCGAGAACAGCTCCGCGATCTCCAGGGCGTCTGCCGGGTCGGTGGCGTTAATGCCCACATGGGCAACGCGCATACCAAAGAGCTCTACCGGGTTGGCGTTCTGCTCACTCATGCAGTCAGCGCCTACTGAGCCATAACGTCGAGAACGGCCTTCTCGGCAGCGACGCGGTTCATGCCGGTCATGAAGGGCACGCCACTCACGTACGGGCAGGTGAGGCCCTCAGGGGCAACGGTGGTGGCGATCAACAGGTCGGCGCCCTCGTCGCAGTAGTCCTTGGCCTCGGAGATGGCGCACTGCACGATCTCGTACTTGTCGGCGTAACCGTTGGCGTCGAGCAGGGTGGCGACCTTCTGGGCAACAAGCGTGGAAGTAGCAGCGCCAGCACCGCAAGCCAAAACGATCTTCTTCATAGGTAGTGTCTCCCTTCATGGTTTACTTTAGGTAAGTGTACCGCAGCGAGCGATGGCACTCAGCCTCGATGAGCTTTTATGCCAGTTTGCTTGCGCGCTGCGTATAATACATCTAGTACGTGTTGTCATACCGCTCGCTTTATGAGCGACTAAGGACCCCAATATGCCCGATTCCCGCACCCTCTGGACCGCCGTCGTTATCATCTGCATCGCCGTGTCGGTGTTCTTTAGCGTCAAAAAACGCACCACGTTCAAGCGTCTGCAGCAGTTGATGGCCGCCAAGCAGTGGGACGAGTTCGATCGTTTGCTCGACGGCAAACTCACCAGCATGCTGTACCCACGCTACAACCGCGACTACCTGCGTCTGAACTCCTATCTGCTGCGCGAGGACCACGAGCGCGCCAGCGAGATGTTCGACCTGCTGCTGGGACTCAACCTCCCCAAGATGCAGCGCGTCGACCTGGTGATCAAAGCCTTTAACTACTATGTTGGCCAGGAGGACCGCAAAAAGTCCAAGGAGCTTCTGCACGAGATCAAGGGCTTTGAGGGCGGTCAGGCCGAGGCGGTCGCGCACGAGTGCCAGCTGATGTACGACACGATGATCCTCAAGCGCCACAACGACATTCCCGAGCTGGAGCGCATGCTCAAGGATGCCGGTGACGACAAGGTCAAGAGCTGCCGCCTGGAATACCTGCTGGCCCTGCAGTACAAGAACAAAGGCGACGAAGCCAAGTTCCAAGAGTTCCTGGAGAAGTCGGGCCAACACTCGATGGCCGTCAACGCGTAACGGACGGCTTGTGCTAGACTTCTAGTCTCACGGGGGCGTGGCGGAATTGGCATACGCAGGAGACTTAAAATCTCTCGCCGCAAGGATTGTGGGTTCGAGTCCCACCGCCCCTACCATGTGATTGCTTGCGAGCCCGTGTTCCCCAGGGATGCGGGCTCGCTTCTTTTAGATGCCGGTGGGACTCGAACCCGCGAGGGGGCGAGCGTTAAGCGGACGCGCAGCGTCCGTAGCGAGCCGGCGAGGGCGCCGACAGGCGGCCGAAGCCGGTGCGTATTTGCGCAGCAAATGCGCGGACGTCCCACCGCCCCTACCATTTGGTTTTTACGAGCCCGCGTCCCCCAGGGATGCGGGCTCGTTTCTTTTACACGCCGGCGGGGCTCTAAGTTGCGGTGGAATAGATCCTGTTTATACCGTTTACCAGCTTATTTAGGAACTATTTCACCGCAACTCAGAGGAAGACGGTTAAAGAGCACTCAGGCTCGGGGTCCAGCCGATGGTGGGGTTCGCGCCGTCGAGGGTTTCGTTGATGGTGGCGGCCATGCCGGCGAGGAGGCTGCTCTCGCTTACGGTGAGCGTCTTGTAACCGCCGGCGCGCATGAGTTCGCGAATCACCACGGCGCCAGCGAGAATCACGCCCGCGCGCTTGGGCTGCACGCCCGGCAACGCGGCAATGCCTGCAACATCCAACGCAGACATGCGCTCGATAGCGGCCGAAATCTGCTCCATCGAAAGCTCGCGCAGGTGCACAAAGTTCGAGTCGTACGGCTCCAGTTCGTGGACCAGCGCCACGAGCGTGGTAACGGTACCGCCCACCGCGACGAGGCGCTCGGCGCGCTCAAAGTCGACAGGCAGGCCCTCAAAGTAAGCCCCGAACTGCTCGCCCGCCCATACGCCAGCGGCGGCAAGTTCACTGTCCGTTGGCGGCAGCGCCGAGAAAAACCGCTCCGTCACGCGACGGCAACCGATGTCCAGTGAGCGCGTTCCCTCCAGCGCAAAGACCCCGCGCTCAGGCGCATAGACGCCCGTCGCGAGCTCCGTGGAGCCACCGCCCGAATCGGCGACGATGATGCGCTCGCCAGCAAAGTCGTGTGCCACGCCAAAAAACGTCAGGCGCGCCTCGACCTCGCCCGGAATCACCTGCGGTTCGAGCCCCAGATCGCGCAGACCGTCCAGCAGCAGCGCGGCATTGGACGCATCGCGCGCGGCACTCGTGCAGGTGGTGCAGACGCACGCGGCCCCAAAGGTACGGGCTTCGTCCACAAACATGCGGCACGCAACGAGCACGCGCTCAACGGCCGCCTCGCAAAAGCGCCCCGTCGCGTCCACGCCCTCGCCCAAGTCGGTGATCTCGGTATGCTTGGACGATTCCACGATCGCCCCGGCCTCGACCTGCGCCAACACCAGTCGCGACGACACCGTTCCCAGATCGATCGCCGCCACCTTATATCGTTTGCAATCTGCCATTGCGGGCTCCCCTCCGGGCGCTATTTGCCGTTGGACACGACCGTCTGGCCCTCGACACCGTTAAACCCAAACAGCATGTCGAGCGCCTGGATGTACCACGGGGCGTCCTTACCGACTTCTTCGATTTCCTTGGCAACTTCGCTGGCCTTCTTGGCGTTCGACGACTTCTGGCTCGACGAGGCATCCGAATCGCCGTCCAGGCCCTGCACTTCAATCCTCTTCTCGCCGGGCATCACCAGGCCCAGGTCCTCGGATGCCGCATCCTTGATGCCCTCCTCCGAGAGCAACTTGTCGACGCTTTTTTGCAGCTCATCATTGTATTGCTGGCGAATCTCGACCTGCTTGGCCAAGATATCGCTCGAGCGCTTTGCCACGTACAGGTCGCGCACGGGGAAATACAGGCTCACGAGCACCAGGGCAACGACGATGCCGATGAATAGCCCTCGCTGAGGACCGTGGGTAAAGTCGTAGATCGCCTTGACCACCGCGTTGTCGTTGGCGTAATGCATAAAGTCCGAGCCCGAAAGACGGTTCGAGGGCCTGCTCGACCTATCGTGCGTTTGAGCCGACGAGCGCTGAGCATGCGACAAACGTGCTGGGCGCACTGGTCCATCTGTCGAAGTATTCACTTGAGCATTGGGGCGCGAGGTACTTGTCGGGCGCTGCATGGAGCGGTCGGCGCCGGCGTAGGCGGACCCACCGAGCTGCACCGTGCGCGCACGGCGAGGCGACGGCTCACGCGAACCGGCGGAATAGTACCTGTTGTCGTAAATCTGATCCATGTGCGCCTTGTGCGGTTGAGATTTGTTTGCGCTAAGTATTCTAGTTATAGCACGAGCGCGCGCACCACCTTCGACAGCCTTTGCTCGACATAAAAAAGGCGCTGAGCCATATGGCCCAGCGCCCACAGCGCTTTGCGGCGTCCAGCCAAGGCGGGGGCGGAACCGAGTCAGCCTCCCCCTCGCCAAATTCGCCCGTTTAGCGAATGTTGTAGAACGCGGCCTTGCCGGCGTAACGCGCGCTGCCCTCGAGCTCGTCCTCGATGCGGATGAGCTGGTTGTACTTGGCGATGCGGTCGCTGCGGCACGGGGCGCCCGACTTGATCTGGCCGGCGTTGACGCCCACGACCAGGTCGGCGATCGTGGAGTCCTCGGTCTCGCCGGAGCGGTGGCTCACGATGCAAGCGTAACCGGCCTCCTTGGCGGTCTCGATGGCCTCCAGCGACTCGGTGAGCGTGCCGATCTGGTTGACCTTGACCAGGATCGCGTTGGCGGCACCCAGCTCGATGCCCTTCTTGAGGCGCTCGGTGTTGGTGACGAACAAGTCGTCGCCCACCAGCTGCACCTTATTGCCAATGCGGCGGGTAAGCTCGACCCAGCCGTCCCAGTCCTCCTCGGCCATGCCGTCCTCGATGGAGATGATGGGATAGGTGTCGACGAGCTTCTCCCAGTAATCGACCATCTGGGCGCTCGTGTACTCAACGCCCTCGCCCTTGAGCTCGTACATACCGGTCTCGGCGTTGTAGAACTCGGTGGACGCCGGATCCATGGCGTACATAAAGTCGACGCCGGGCTTAAAGCCAGCCTTCTCGACGGCCTTGGTGATGTACTCGAACGGCTCGGCATTGGTCTTAAGGTTGGGGGCAAAGCCGCCCTCGTCGCCCACACCGCCGCCCAGGCCGGCCTCGTGCAGCACGCCCTTGAGGGTGTGGTAGACCTCGGCGCACCAACGCAGGCCCTCGGCAAAGCTCGGGGCGCCCACCGGCATGATCATGAACTCCTGGAAGTCGACGTTGTTGTCGGCATGCACGCCGCCGTTGAGAATGTTCATCATGGGCGTGGGCAGCAGATGGGCGTTGACGCCGCCCAGGTACTGGTACAGCGACAGGCCCGCCGACTCGGCAGCGGCGCGGGCAACGGCCAGCGACACGCCCAGGATGGCGTTGGCACCGAGCTTGGTCTTGTTGGGGGTACCGTCCGCGGCAATCAGCGCGGCATCGACAGCGCGCTGGTCGAAGGCATCGAGGCCCACGACGGCATCGGCGCACTCGTTGTTGACATGCTCGACGGCCTGCGAAACGCCCTTGCCCAGGTAGCGGCCCTTGTCGCCATCGCGCAGCTCGCAGGCCTCAAAGGCGCCGGTCGAAGCACCCGAAGGCACCATTGCGCGGCCAAAGCTGCCGTCCTCGAGCACGACCTCGACCTCGACGGTGGGGTTGCCGCGGCTGTCGAGCACCTCGCGACCGCAGACGTCCAAAATATCGCTCATGTTGTCTCCCTCTCACTTGGAAACGTAGTGGATGCAAGCGACCGGCTGACCGTGCACCGTCGGTGCGCCTCCGTAAGTTAGCCATGTCGCACTTTTTGCATTATGCCCTAAGTTAGCCGAGGGATACACTTGATTTTCGAAAAATTTAGCGGGAACGATGAGGCGTGTCAGCCCGTCGTTCCAGCAGTCTTACTCCTCCGCCTTTGCGGCATCCCACAGGTCGTTGAGGCCGTGGGTCGAAAGCTCGGCAAGATCCACGTGGGCGTCAGCCGCCATCCGCTCCATTGCAGCCCAACGGCGACGGAACTTTGCCGTACTGGCGCGCAGGGCGCTCTCGGCGTCAATCCCCTCTTTGCGCGCAACGTTGACTAGGGCAAAGAGCAAGTCGCCAAACTCCATTTCGCGCTCGGGCGTTCCGGGGGCCTCGGCCTCAAACTCGGCACGCTCCTCGGCAACCTCGTCCCACACGTCCTGGACCGTCTCCCACTCAAAGCCTACGGCGGCCGCCTTGCGTGACACCTTCTGCGCCTGCATCAACGCCGGCAGATGCGTGGGCACGCCATCGAGCAGACCCTCGGGCGCGGCCTCGCCCGCCGCCACGGCCTTGTCCTTGGCGGCTTTCTCGGCAAGCTTGACCTCGTCCCAAATCTTGAGTACCTCGTCGGAGCTGTCGGCATCCGCATCGCCAAACACGTGCGGATGACGGCGAATGAGCTTGGCGTCGATATCGCGCGCCACGTCGGCCAGCGTAAACTCGCCGGCGTCGGCAGCAATCTGCGCATGCAGCACGACCTGCATGAGCACGTCGCCTAGCTCCTCGCGAAGGTGTGCCGCGTCGTCCGCCTCGATGCAGTCGAGTGCCTCGTAGGCCTCCTCGATCATGTTCTTGCCAATGCTGCGGTGCGTCTGCTCACGGTCCCACGGGCAGCCATCTGGCTGACGCAGACGCCAGACGGTCTGCACCAGATGCTGCAGCTCGGCCGACGCGTCTACCAGCGTGGACAGATCGCGCGAGCCCTCGGCATTTTGCTGAGCCATGTGCTGCGCCATGGTTAGTCCTCCTCCAGGATCACGTGGCGAAACGCGCCGCCCTCGTAGATGCCGTAACTGTGCGTACCGTCCTTGGGAATGCTCACACTGCCGGGGTTGAAGAGCCACAGGCCCGGGTGCTCGGCGCCCTCCTCGTTGACCTTGATGTGCGTGTGGCCGTAGACGAGCGCGGAGCCCCCGGGCAGCGCGGGCGCGTGGTCGACGCTGTTGTGCATGCCGGCGCCAAAGACATGGCCGTGCGTCAGGAACAGCTCGCGGCCGGTTTCGTCGAACAGCGTGGCGTAGTCGGCCATGACGGGAAAGTCGAGCACCATCTGGTCGACCTCGGCGTCGCAGTTGCCGCGCACCGCGATGATGCGGTCGGCCAGGGCGTTGAGCAGCGGGATCACGCGCTTGGGGGCGTAATCGCGCGGCAGGTCGTTGCGCGGACCGTGATAGAGCAGGTCGCCCAGCAGCACGATGCGGTCGGGCTGCTCGGACTCGATGGCGGCAACCAGGCGCTCGGCCCAATATGCCGAGCCGTGGATGTCGGAGGCGATGAGGTATTTCATGGTGGTCCTTTCGGTGAGGTTGATGGGGTGGGTGTGGCGCGTCGCCGACCGTGTCACTCAAATTGCAGAGCCGCGGCTTGTGCTGCCTGCATCACGCGCTGGAGCGGCACACCGTGCTCGCGAGCGAGACGGGCGCAGTCTTCGTACTCGGGCGCCGCGCGCTCGCTGCCGTCGGGCAGGGTGGCCACCTTGACGGACACCTCGCCCCATGGCGTCGTTACGCGCTCAAAGCGGCGTGGCAGGCAAACGCGCTCCATGACCTGGCGGCGGATGGCATTGGTCGTGGTTTCCAAAAAGATAATCGTCTGCAGGCGCTCGATATCCTCGTGGGTACAGATTACCTGCAACTGCCAGCCGGGACGGCCCTTCTTGCAATAGAGGGGCAGCCAGTGCGCCTCGCGCGCACCGGCCTCGCGCAGGCGGTCGGCGGCGTAGGCGAGCACCTCGGGCGACGCATCGTCGATGTCGCATTCCAGCTTGACGATGGTCTCGGGCGCATCGGTCTCGCGGGACAGCGGAGATGTGCTATCGCATGGCATACGGT
>UROZ01000091.1 GCA_900549655.1 uncultured Collinsella sp. | reverse complement strand
TGGTAGATAGTGGTGGGCCCTCCGGGATTCGAACCCAGAACCCAGGGATTATGAGTCCCCTGCGCTAACCGTTGCGCCAAGAGCCCTTATGAACGGTGAATGCAATTCTAATAAAGCAACTTAGGCCTAATTTCTTCGCTTCACGTCGTGAAATACTACCATGCACGAGCAAGTCGCACAACGCAAGATCAATTCCAATACTAAACAACAACCAATCTGGGCGCGTCGCAGAAAAGACGTGTTTTAGAAAAAATTAAGGTCATTAATTCAGGGCTCCAACACATTTATTCGTGAAATCGAGCTGATGCCATTTCAAAACATTGCCGGTTTACTACGACTGATCGGCGAGTCCCGAGCACCGCGTGTTCTCCGTTTGCAAAACCGCAGGTAGGGAGCCCGACGGTTGCGCGAAAAGGCGTGCGTGGTCGAACATCCCTGATTCATCGTAGTAAACCGGCATAGTTCTGAGGCGCAGAGGAGGGGCGGTTCGCAATCGGACCCGATAATGGGACTGGCGGCGCACAGGAAACCCGGTTGCGCGGGGCGGGTCGTGTTTCGCCCTAGCCGGCGCGGGCGAAAGTTTTTCCAAAATTGTCCTTGCATCGCCGTCCGAGTTCCCGTATAGTACTTCTTCGCACGGGGGCGTAGCTCAGCTGGGAGAGCGCTTGACTGGCAGTCAAGAGGTCAGGGGTTCGATCCCCCTCGTCTCCACCCGAGCATTGAATGAGGCTCCAACGCAAGTTGGGGCCTTTTTTCATATAGGCACACAAGGTCAAAGGCGGCACCATGATCCTCCTGGTCGACAAGATCGAAAAAAGCTTCGGCGCGCGCGTCCTCTTTAGCGGCGCATCCTTCCAGATCAACCCCGGCGAGCGCTTCGCGCTCGTGGGCCCCAACGGCGCCGGCAAAACCACCATGCTCAAGATTATCATGGGCATCGACAGCCCAGACGCCGGCCAGGTCCAGTACGCCAAGGACTGCCAGGTAGGCTATCTAGAGCAGGAAACTAACCTGGAGCACAAGGACACCACCATCCTTGCCGAGGTCATGGCGGCCGCCAAGGAAATTCGCCGCATGGGCGAGCGCGCCAACGAGCTGCAGGCCCAGATCACCGAGCTCTCCGAACAGGGGAAGGATGTCGACGCGCTCCTCAACGAGTACGGACAGGTCCAGGACCGCTTTGAGCACCTGGGCGGCTACGAGCTCGAGAGCAACGCCCGCAAGATCCTATCTGGCCTGGGCTTTAAGGTCACCGACTTTGAGCGCCCGTGCTCCGAGTTCTCAGGCGGCTGGCAGATGCGCATCGCGCTCGCCAAGCTCTTCCTGCGCCACCCCGACCTGCTGCTGCTGGACGAGCCCACTAACCACCTGGACCTCGAGAGCGTCCAGTGGCTACGCGGCTTTATCGCCAACTACGACGGCGCCGTACTCATCGTCAGCCACGACCGCGCCTTCATGGACGCCTGCGTCGACCACGTGGCCGCGCTCGAGAACCGCCGCGTGACCACCTACACCGGCAACTACAGCAGCTACCTCAAGCAGCGCGAGGACAACCTGGAGCAGATGCGCGCCAAGCGCGCCGCCCAGGAGCGCGACATCGCCCACATGCAGGTCTTCGTCGACAAGTTCCGCTACAAGCCCACCAAGGCCGCACAGGCGCAGGAGCGCATCCGCAAGATCGAGCAGATCAAAAAGGAGCTCGTTATCCTGCCCGAGGGCCACAAGCACATCGACTTTAAGTTCCCCGATCCGCCACGCTCCGGCGATATGGTCGTGGGCCTGGAGGGTGTCTCCAAGTCCTACGGCGACAAGCACATCTACAGCGACATCGACCTCAAGCTCTACCGCGGTGAGCACGTTGCGCTCGTCGGTCCCAACGGTGCCGGCAAGTCTACGCTCATGAAGATCCTCGCCGGCCTGGAGCCGCCCACTACCGGCACGCGCGACCTGGGCACCAACGTGGGTGTGGCCTATTACGCCCAGCACGCGCTCGAGGGCATGACCGAGTCCAACACCGTCCTGCAAGAGATCGACACCGTCACGCCCAAGTGGACCGTGCCGCAGCAGCGCAGCCTGCTGGGTGCCTTCCTGTTTAGCGACAACGACGCAATCGAAAAGCAAGTACGCGTCCTTTCCGGCGGTGAAAAGGCGCGTCTGGCCCTGGCCAAGATGCTCGTGGCCCCCGAGGCACTCCTGTGCCTGGACGAGCCCACCAACCACCTGGACATCGACTCGGTGGATATGCTCGAGAACGCCCTGCAAAACTTCCCCGGTACCATCGTGCTGATCAGCCACGATGAGCACCTGGTGCGCGCCGTGGCCAACCGCGTCATCGACATCCGCGACGGCAAGGTCACGGTCTACGACGGCGACTACGACTACTACCTCTACAAGCGCGAGGACCTCGCAGCCCGCGCCGCCGCCGAGGCGGCAGGGGAGAGTGCATCGGCCGCGACCAAGTCCGCTAAGGTCACCGCGGCCCAGCCCGACGCCCCCGCCACCGCTTCCAAGCCTGCCGAAGGCAAAAAGACCAAGGAGCAAAAGCGCGCCGAGGCCCAGGCCCGCGCTGCGCTCAACAAAAAGCTCAAGGGCGTGCGCAACCAGCTCAAGAAGATTGAGACAGAGCTCGACAAAAAGCGCGCCCGCTATGACGAGCTTATGGAATTGATGGCAAGCGAAGAGCTTTATGCCGATCAGGATAAGTTCAACGCCGCGCTGGGGGAATATAACGGCCTTAAGCAAGAGCTGCCCAAACTCGAGGACGAATGGCTGGAGCTTTCCACCCAGATCGAAGAGGAGACCGCGCGTGAACTCTCGTAAGGCCGCTGCCGTGGCGATGAGCATTATCGCCATCGCGTGCCGCATCTGCGGCATCTTTATGAGCGCGATGACCGTGCTGCTGTGTTTTAGCGGCCTCACCGCCAAGCTGCAGATTGTGGGCTTTGTCGTTGAGCTTTCGCGCGCGCTGCCGAGCGCCATCGCCGGCTACGGTGTCATCACATCGCCCTTTGGCGGCGTGTTCCGCCTGGATTACGCCATCGTGGCCGTCATCCTGTTTGTCGCCGACTACTTGCTCACGCGCGCCTCGCGCCGCGTCCGCTAGGAGAGTGCCATGTCCAGCAGCTACCTCATGAACCTGCTCGCCAGCGCCGTTGCCGTCATCGTTGGCATCGTGATCCACGAGAGCGCACACGCCGCCGCGGCCTGGGCACTCGGCGATAAGACAGCCCGTTCGCGCGGTCGCGTGTCGCTCAACCCGCTCAACCATATCGACCCGTTTGGCACCATCATCCTGCCGCTGCTGATGCTCGCCGCCGGAGGCCCGGTGTTCGCCTTTGCCAAACCGGTGCCTGTCTACCTCAACAACCTCAAGCACCCCAAGCGCGACGAGGTCCTAGTGAGCGTTGCCGGCCCCGCATCAAACATCGCCCTCGCGTGCCTCGCTGCCGCTCTCATGCAAGTAACGTACGGCAACCTCTATGCAAGCATGTCCTTTGCCGTAGCGTCACAGATCATGAACTTCGGTGCCACGTTTATCGTGGTCAACTTGTCGCTCGCGTTCTTTAACCTCATCCCGATCCCGCCGCTCGACGGCTCATCGATCATCGTGCCGTTCCTTAAAGGTAAGGCGCTCGCCAACTACTATCGCCTGCAGCAATACGCCATGCCGATCCTTATCATCGTGCTGTACCTGCTGCCCATGTGGACCGGCATCGACGTGATAGGTCGCTATTTCGACGTTACCGTGTATCCGCTCGCTGAGCAGCTGCTCAACTTCGCAATCGCCGGCATCTAAGGTAAACTTACAGATCGACCGCGCAAAACGGTCGCAACATGCACCCAAACCGCGCCGCGAAGGCGCCGTCAAAGGAGGTCGAAGATGTCGTATCGCGTGTCGACGCAGGTCTACAGCGGACCGTTCGACCTGCTGCTGCAGCTGGTAACCCGCCAAAAAGTAGATATCGGCGCTATCTCCATTAGCGAGGTGGCCGAGCAATACCTTGCCGAGGTCGAGCGCATCGAGGCGCTGGACCTGGACGTGGCGAGCGACTTTTTGCTGGTCGCGGCAACCCTTTTGGACATCAAGGCCGCCTCTCTGGTGCCGCAGGAGGCCCCGCGCAAAGTCGATGACGACGATGACGAGTTCGACGAAGACCTCGAAGAACTCAGTGCGCTCGACGGCGACGCCTTGCGCGAGGTCCTGATCCAGCGCCTGATTGCCTACAAGCAGTTTAAAGGCGCGGCGGCAGCCCTCGGTGCCCGCATGCAGGCCGAAAGTCGCATGCACCCGCGTGTGGCCGGCCCCGACCCCGAGTTCTTGGGCCTAATGCCCGACTATCTGGCCGGCATTACCCTGCGCGGCCTGGCCGTCATCTGCGCCGACCTGGACGGCAAGCGCCAGACCTTCCTGCTGGAGGCCGAGCATGTGGCGCCGCATCGCGTGCCGCTCGACCTGACCGTGGCCTCAGTCGACCGCTTTACCATGGCGCACCAAACCTGCACCTTCCGCGAGCTACTGGACGGCGATGCCACCACCGAGCAGCTCGTCGTCACCTTCCTAGCTATGCTTGAGCTCGCCAAGCGCGGCTCGCTCACGCTGAGCCAGGACGAGATCTTTGGAACCATCCGCATCAACCGCGTCGAGGGCGCCGAGGCCTATGTGCCCGGCGAGGGCCCCGAGCTCACCGAATAGGAGCCGCAACCATGTCAACCCTTTCCACGCTGGAGGCAAACAGCCTCAAAGGCGCCCTCGAGGCGCTGCTGCTGGTGTCGAGCGACCCCGTGAGCGCGCCCGCGCTGGCAGGTGCGCTGGACATCGCCCCGGGCGAGTGCGCGTCGCTTTTGGCCGAGCTCAAGGTTGAGTACGAGGAGGCCAACCGCGGCTTTCAGCTGCGCGAGGTCGCCGGCGGCTGGCGCTTGTTTACGCACCCAGCCTACCACGATGTGGTCGAGGCCTATGTGTTGAGCTGGGATACGCAAAAGCTGTCGCAGGCGGCGCTCGAAACTTTGGCCGTCATCGCATACCACCAGCCCGTAACGCGCGAGGTGGTCAAGGGCATCCGCGGCGTCAACTCAGACGGCGTCATCGCGTCGCTCGTCGACAAGGGTCTGGTGCGCGAGCTCGGCCGCGACCCCCAGCGCGGACAGGCAATCATCTACGGCACGACCAACGCCTTCTTGGAAAAGTTCGGTCTGCGCTCCACCCGCGACCTGCCCGATCTGGAGCAGTTTGCCCCCGACGAGCAGTCGCGCCAGTTTATCCGTGAGCGCCTGAGCGGCCGCAGCATTCAGTCCACGCTCGAGGAGCAGGCCGAGGACCTGGACGAAGAGCGCGAACTGCTTGATACCGATGTTGAAGATGTTGAGGCAGTCGAGGACTTGGAGACCCTGGTCGTCGACGAGACCTCGGAGGATTTGCATGACGAGGACTAACGAAGCAGGGGAGACGCGCGCCATGGGCAACGCAGTACCCGCAACCGACGCCCAGCCCGTCTACCCGCATACCATGCGCCTGCAGCGCTTTTTGGCGCGCGCGGGCGTGGCGAGCCGCCGCGGCTCGGAGGACCTGATGACCGCCGGCCGCGTGACCGTCAACGGCCAGATCGCGACCGAGCTGGGCACCAAGGTCGACGTCGACCGCGATCACATCGAGGTCGATGGCATGCCCGTCAAGCTCGACCAGGGCGCTGTGTACTTGATGCTCTACAAGCCGACCGGCTACCTTACCACCATGAGCGATCCGCAGGAGCGCCCTTGCGTGGCTGATCTTGTCCCGCGCGACCGCTTTCCGGGGCTCTTCCCGGTGGGTCGCCTGGACCGCGACACCACGGGCCTTTTGCTCTTTACCACCGACGGCGACCTGTCGCAGGACCTGCTGCACCCCAGCAAGCACGTCTACAAGACCTACCAGGCGCTCGTGGACGGGCAGCTGACCGACCGCGATCTGGACCCGCTCCGCCGTGGCATCGAGCTCGACGACGGCCTATGCCAGCCGGCAATCTGCCGCGTCATCACCGCACGCGAGGCCGAGGCCGTGGCGCCACAGGGCGTCAGGCCCGGCACCACCGCCGTGGAGGTCATTATCCGCGAGGGTCGCAAGAATCAGGTTAAGCGCATGTTGAGCAAGATTCACCATCCGGTAATCCGCCTGCACCGCTGCAACTTTGCCGGCCTTGAGCTCAAGGACGTGGCCAAGGGCTCGTGGCGCGAACTCACCGATCGCGAGGCGCAGATCCTCAAGGCCGGCGGCATCCCGCCCAAGCAGGCCAGCTCCAAGCGCGTCGCCGCGCCGGCGACCAACACCGCCAGCCGCACGCGTCACCACGGCAGCCACGGCTCCGCACCCAAGCGCAACACCTACCGCGAGCGATACACGGGCTAGGCAACCCGCCGCGCCCCAACGCCCGCGAACCATACCAGCGCGTCAATCATCGAAAGGAAGCATTGCATGATCGTCGCCATCGACGGCCCCGCCGGTTCCGGCAAGTCCACCATCGCCAAGGAGATCGCCCGCCAGCTGGGCTTTAACAAGCTCGACACGGGCGCCATGTATCGCGCCGTCACATTCGCCGCGCTCGACCGCGGCATCGACCTGGACGACGAGGCGGCCATCGACGCCCTCGCCGAGCAGATCGAGATTCGCTTTACCAACGGCACCGGCGAAGACACGCGCCTGACCATCGACGGCAAGGACGCATCGGCTGCCATCCGCACCCCGCAGGTGGACGCCAACGTCTCCAAGGTCTCGGCTTACCCGGGCGTACGCGCCGCCATGCTCATCCATCAGCGACGCGCCGCCGAGGACCGCGATATCGTGGCCGAGGGTCGCGACATCGGCACCGTCGTATTCCCCAACGCGCAGGTCAAAGTGTTCCTGACCGCCGACCCGCGCGAGCGCGCCCGTCGCCGCGTGCTGCAGCGTCACCAAAATGACGCCCAGCCGCTCACCACAGAGCAGCTCGAGACCGAGGTCGATGAAACCCTCGATGCCCTCAAGCAGCGCGATAAGATCGACAGCAGCCGCGAGGTCGCGCCGCTCGTGCCCGCCGAGGACGCGGTGCACGTCGACTCCACCGCCCACACCATCGACGAGGTCGTCTCGATAATCGAGGACCTCATCAACCAGAGGAGGTAGCCCATGCGCCTGTTCAAACAGAAGCCCGAGGATTATTACAACGCTCCTTATGCAGAGTTCCCAGCGCTCATCCGCGGCACCGTTGTCGTAGTCATGGCCATCCTTTGGGCCTTCTCCAAGCTCATGTGGCGTTGGAAGGTCGAGGATGCCGATCTGCTATTTGAGCGCCAGGAAGGCCGCGGCAGCGTGGTCATCTGCAACCACACCTCGATGGCCGAGCTCTTGGCTGTGGAGACGGCTCTGTTCTTTGGCGGTCGCCGCGTGCGTCCCATCTTTAAATCCGAGTTCGCCAAGACCAAGATCGTGCAGTGGGCCTTTAGCCGCGTGGGCGGTATCCCTGTGGAGCGCGGTACTGCCGATATGAAGTGCCTGCGCGCCGCCCAGCATGCGCTGCAGCGCGGCGAGGACGTCCTGATCTTCCCCGAGGGCACGCGCATCCGCTCGCGCGAGATCAAGCCCGAGGTCCACGGCGGCTT
>UROZ01000090.1 GCA_900549655.1 uncultured Collinsella sp. | reverse complement strand
GGGCCGTTTTCGTTTGAGCAATCGTGCGCGACGTGATGGGCCAAGTTAATCCACGCGTTTGTCGCCCATAAAGAAGAGCGCCACCGTACCAGGTCCGGTGTGCGAACCGATCAGAGCACCGATGCTATTGATCTCGATCTCACCTTTGAGCTGCGGAACCTGTTCCTCAATCAGCGCCGCAACGGCCTCGGCATCCTCGCGGCACGCCGAATGGGACAAGATGCACTTACCCGAATAATCCGCACCGTCCTGCACGTGTTTCATCATGATCTTAGCCATCTCGGAAATCGCGCGCTTTTTGGTGCGAATCTTCTCACGTGGCGACAGCCCACCTTCGCAATCGACCGTCATAAGCGGGCAAATCTTAAGCGCCGTGCCGATGATCGCGCTCGCGGCTGAAATGCGACCGCCGCGCAGGTAGCTCGACAGATCGGTCGAGAAGAACCAGTGGTGAAGGTTGAGTTTATGCTCCTCAATCCAAGCGGCCGTCTCGTCGAGCGAAGCGCCGCTATCGCGCACGTCGGCGGCATATTCCAGCAATAGGCCAAAGCCCGAAGACGCCGCCAGCGAATCGATGACGCGCACCTTGCCGCCCTGAGGATAGCGATCCGCGAGCATCTGTGCCGCAACGCAGGCCGATCCATACGTGCCCGAAATACCCGACGACAACGCCAGGTGCAGCACGTCTTTACCCTCGGCAACAAACGGCTCCCAAAACTCCTCGTACTCACCCACGCTCACCTGAGACGTCTTGGGCATGGCGCCCGCGGCAATCTGAGCAAAAAACTCGTCCGGCGTAATCGACTGATACAGATCGTCCGTATAGACAACATCGTCGATCTCGTAATGAAAACACACGACAGGGATATTGCGCGACGCAAAGAACTCACGGGTTCGGTCGGCGGCGGATTCACAGGTCAGGACAAAATCACTCATATGAGGCTCCTTAAGTATTGCTGCGCAAATTATCGCACAGCAAGCCTAAATACGATACAAACGTCCACTATTTACCAATTCGAACCATTTGCATTGAATATCTTTATCATGAACATCCCCATCCCCGCTATGGGCCCATATGGGCAAAATCACCCCCTTCATCTCCACCCAACCGACACATCTACCTTCACTAAATCGATTTACCAAACCGTTCAGCCGACAATTCAGCCGCTGGCGCAAAATCGAAACAAAAGCGGCGCATACTGATAAACGTTTGATGCTTTTTATCAGTTTTACCAGCCCCATCGGAAGGTGTTTCATGGTCGCATTCGATCGCAACCCGCAAGACTTCAAGTATCTGCGCCTGCTGTCGAGACAGTTTCCCACCGAACAATCCGCATTTACCGAAATTATCAACCTCTCGGCCATCCTTAACCTACCCAAGGGCACCGAGCATTTTATGAGCGACGTGCATGGTGAGTACGAAGCCTTTATGCACATCCTCAACAACTGCTCGGGCGTCGTGCGCGAACATGTCGACGAGATCTTTGGCGACACGCTCTCCTTTGACGAAAAGGGCGAGCTGTGCACGCTCATCTACTACCCGCGCGAGAAGATCGACCTGGTCCGCAGACAGCGCGAGGACTCGCCAACTTGGTACAAGACGATGCTTGACCAGCTCATCATGGTCGCTCGCTCGCTTTCAAGCCGCTACACGCGCTCCAAGGTGCGTAAGGCCATCCCGCGCGATTACGCCTACATCATCGACGAGTTGTTGCACACGCACCCGGACGAGAACAACTATCGCGTGCGCTATCACGAGCGCATCGTGGAGTCCATTCTGGAGACCGCCAGCGCCGACGACTTTATCGAGTCGCTCGCTTCGCTCATCAAGCGCCTGGCCGTCGACCACCTGCACCTGGTGGGCGATATCTTCGACCGAGGCGGCGGCGCGGCCAAGATTATGGACCGCCTGCTCACCTACCATTCGCTCGACATCCAGTGGGGCAACCACGACCTGCTGTGGATGGGCGCTGCGGCCGGTGAGCCCGCCTGCATCGCCACGGTATTGCGCAACAACTTACGCTACGACAACTACGAGATCCTCGAGAACGACTACGGCATCTCGCTGCGTGAGCTTGTTGCCTTTGCCGATGCCACCTACACCGCCGGTGAGTCCATCACCCCGCTGATCAAGGCCATCAACGTGCTGCTCTTTAAGCTCGAGGGCCAGATTATCCAGCGCCACCCCGAGTTCGACATGACCGACCGCCTGTTACTCGACAAGATCGAACACGACACCGGCACGGTCACGCTCGCCGACGGCAGCGTGTGGCCGCTCACGACCAACGACTTCCCCACCGTCGATCCGGCGGACCCCTATACGCTCACGCCCCAGGAGCAGCACATCATCGACAAGCTCGTGTCCGAGTTTGTCACCGCCGATCACCTGCATCGCCATATCGATTTCCTCTATTCCCACGGCTCGATGTACAAGGTCGCCAACGGCAACCTGCTCTTCCACGGCTGCGTTCCGCTCAACGAAGACGGCACCTTTAGCAGCATGAACTGTCTGGGCACCTGGCACGCCGGGCGCGATTATCTTGATTTTTGCGACCACATCGCCCGCCGCGCCTGGCGCGTGGGCGACCGCGACGCCCTCGACTGGATGTGGTACCTGTGGATTGGCTTTAACTCGCCCGCCAGCGGACGCCTGGTGCGTACCTTTGAGCGCGCCTATATCGCCGATAAGAGCACCTGGGTCGAGCCGATGGACCCGTACTTTACGCTTACCAAGTCGCCCTCGGTCTGCGACGACATCATGCGCGAGTTCGGCGTTGCCCCCATGGCATGTTCGCCGACCGGTCACATCATCAATGGCCATACGCCAGTCAAGACCACCAAGGGCGAGCAGCCCATCCGCGCCGAGGGCAAGCTGCTGGTCATCGATGGCGGCTTCTGCCGCGCCTACCACCCCAAGACGGGCATCGCCGGCTACACGCTTATCTCCAGCTCGCGCGGATGCCGCCTTAAGTCGCACCGGGCCTTTACAACGGTTGCCGAAGCGCTCACGCGCAACGTGGACATCGAGAGCGAGACCAACCGTTTTGACGAGGCCGACCGGCGCCGCATGGTGAGCGATACCGATACGGGTGCCAAGATTCGCAGCCAAATCCAGGACCTGCGCCAACTGCTCGATGCATATAGAAACGGTGCTATCGAGGAGCGCGCCTAGCCCCGCCTGCGGGGATTGGCTAAACTTGCTGAGTTCGTCATCCCCGCGGCGCTCCGGCGCCACCCTAAGGCAGGTACCATGCAAAAACTCCTTGCGCAGATCATGAAGTTTGGCGTCGTCGGCGTCGTCGCCACGGTCATCGACTTTGGCATCATGAATCTGCTCCACTACGGCCTGGGCCTTAACATCCTGATCGCCAATACCAGCGGCTTTATCGTCTCGCTCATCTTTAACTACGTCGCGAGCATGAAGTACGTGTTTGCGCACAAGGATGGCATGAGTCGCCGCCGCGAGTTCATCATCTTTGTCGTGCTGTCTGTGATCGGCCTGGCGCTCAACGACGGTATCGTGCTGGCGCTCAACGCCGGCCTGGGGATCGAGGCCAATATCGCCAAGATCTGCGCCACCGCGCTTGTTATGGTCTACAACTTTGTGACCCGAAAGATCTTCCTGGAGGGCGACGAGACCAAGTAGCCCAGCCTCCTCGTTGCACTACGGGGCCCACGGACGACGCGCGTCGAGCGCTGCGTTGTTCGTGGGCCTTGCTCGTTTACGGCAAGATTTGCAACGTTTGCGGATTACCTCTTGAATATTTGGCGAGTTCGTATAGTTCTTGGCAAAGCCCTTACGTTTCCCTTGCAAAAGCTCTAAAGTATCCTCTGCTCGATTCATCAACGCATTGGATGTGATTACGTGCGCAAGGCACTGGCACAACCTCATACTAAGCAATTCCTCAAGTTCGCTGTCGTGGGTCTTATCTCCTTTGGCATCGACTGGGGCATGCTCATTGCGCTCGTCGAGCTGTTCCATCTCGACTTTTTGATGAGCACCACGATCTCGTTTACCACGTCCGTCGTGGTCAACTACTGGCTCAGCATGAAGTACGTGTTCGACCACCGTGAGGGTATGAGCCGCAAGCGCGAGTTCACGATCTTCACCATCCTGTCGGTGATTGGTTTAGGTCTCAACGACCTGTACATGTTTGTGGGCGTCACGTTTTTGAGCATCGGCTACCAGGCCATGAAGGCCATCGCCACGTTCCTGGTCACCTGGTACAACTACTTTAGCCGCCGCCTTTTCCTCGAGGGCGCGCAGTCGTAGACGACCCAACATAATCTCGCTTCGCAGCCGGTTGGAATTTACATTCCAACCGGTTTTTTGTTTGCCGAGAGACCCGGCGACCCAGTCCTCTACGCATGAAAAACGGGCGGCTCGGATGTTTGTCCGAACCGCCCGTTTGGCGCGCTATGTCGAGGCCTCTAGCCCGTTACGTAATACCAAACGACGTTGGCGCCATTGGGGAGAACGTAGTTGCTGCAGGCCGTCATGGGCGTTTCGCCGTTAACGGAGTACATCCAGCCACTCTTGGCGCCGTGCTCCATCTCGGCCAGGCCGCCGATAGCGGCGACATACGTGCCGTACGACGTGCCGCGCGCATTCACGGAAAGGCCTAGGGCGCACAGGGCATCATAGACCGTAGCGCCCTTGTTGAAGGTGAAGGTACCGCCAGAAGACACAGGATTGCCCACGGCACTCGATGTGACCGAAACCGTCACCGTAACGTAGTTGGACTCCTGTGAGCCGCTCTGGCCGCCCGAGGAGGCACTACCGTTATCAGGAACGGCAGAAGGTCCACCGGAGTTTGCCGAATTCTGAGAAGCCGACTGACTGTTGTCAGTCTTTTTATTTCCCGCTCCTTTTTCGCCGGACTTCTTGCTATCCGAGTTCTTGTCCGATTCCTTGTCCGAGGACTCGGAATCTTTCTTGGAGTCAGATTTGTCAGAACCCCTAGACCCGTCATTCGTATCATCAGAAGATTTGGAATCCTTGGACCCGACCTCGCCCGAAGTCGTAGTCGAGCCAGACGCCTTGGTGTCCTTGGTGACGACGCTCTCCCCCGTCACGGTCTGAATGATCCAGTCGATGGACCAGGCACCGCTGGCGGAAGGGTGAACAAAGCCCAGCGAGACGACAATCAGCGCAATGCAGACGGCCGTCAGAGCGCCAAGCAGCGTCTTGCGCCGAGGGGCGGACGCCGCCGAGGCGGCGCCCTTTTGCTTTGCATCGTCGAGTTGAATGAACGACGAGTCGGGCTGCTTGGACTCGGCGTCCTGAGGCTTATTGGACACAGCCCTCACCTACCGACGCTTGGTAAACACGAACACACCGATGACGGCAAGACCGATCACGCCGGCCGCCACGCCAGCGATGGCGAGCGGATTGAAGCCAGACTGCTGCACAGGAGCCTCAGCGGACTTCTTATCAGACTTCTTGCTGTCCTTCTTGTCGGACTTGTCGGAATCCTTCTTGGAATCCTTGCCGTCCTTGGTTTTGGTCTCGGTCGTGGTCGACGACACAGGCTTCTGCCCAGGCGAAACAGCGCCGCCGCTCTGCTGGCCGTTTGTGCCGTTACCGGAGCCAGAACCAGCACCGGCATTACCCGAGCCGCCATTGGAGCCAGAGCCACCGCTACCGCCAGGGTTAACGGCATTCTTGATCCACTTGGCGTAGAGCGTCATATCGGCCGTCACGACGTCCTTGGCGAAGTCCCACTTCTCGCCTTCGGCAGTGTACCAGCCGAGGAACGTATATCCGTCGCGGGTAGGGGCGGCCGGCTCGGAAACCATCTTGTTCTTGGCAACATAGCGCGGTGCGACGTACGAACCGCCCTGTGCATCGAACGCAACTCTCCAGGACTCGGCACCCGCTAGCTTAAAGAGACGTCCCGAGTCATTGGCGTAGTACAGGTTGCCCTTCTCATCACAGATGATAGAAGCGGTGCAGTATTCACGATACTTTGCGTCGGGCGTGAATATCATTTGCGCCGCATCGTCGCCCAGTTTATAAGCGTAAACGCCACCGGGCAGAGCGTTGCAGGTGAAGTACACGTACGTGTCGTTACCTTGAACCGAGACGAGTGGGGTACTCTTGGACTCGCCCTTGTCTGCGCGGATGCTCTTTTTAACGCTCATAGTGCTCAGATCGATGACAGAGAGCGTTCCGTAACCCTCGATGTCCATGCCACAGACATACGCCAGGCCGTTGCTCACTGCCGGCGTAGAGGTGGAGATGGCAGCGAAGGCAACGGGCTTGCCCTCGAGGGTCAGCTTGTCCCCGCTGCGACGAATCTTGTAGAGCGTTCCGTTATCGCGGGAGACCGCGAGATACGTGCCGTCGCCGTTCTCGCCAACCTCGACGGCAATGATGCCGGAGCGAACGGGCGTGCCTACGCTTACGCTCGAGAGCTCTTTGCCGTTGGAGCCATCAATGAGGGCAACCTTACCGGACTCGTTACCGATGATGATGTCGTCACCGGAGGCCGCAGCGCCCGCCCAGTAGTAGCCCTCGTTCTCGTTGGTCTCGGACTTCTTTTTGTCTGTTGTCCAGTCCACTTTGCCGGAAGCCAGGTCAACGCACACGAGCGCACCTTCTGAACCGTCGACAACAGTGAAGCCTGCGTACGCCTTGCCGCCGGAGATGGTCACGGACGTGAGAGCTTGGGTATCTTTGATCCCGAGCGAAGGGGTCTTGTATCGACAGGCTATCGAGTACTGCCCATCCTTCTTGTCCAGAACAAAAATGCCGAGCGAGCCGTCCTCAAAAGGAACAACCAGATAGCCGTCTTTATAGGCGGGACGGCAGAAGTAGCCAATGTTCGCGCCAATAGAGCAGCTCGCAAGCTCCTTCTTTCCGGTTTCAGAATCTATGAGCACAATGCGGTTGCCCTTAACCGCGCAAATATTACCGTCGATAATGAGCAAGTCCGAAACGCCTTTTGCATCGCCCTTGATATCCGCGGGCTCATCCCACGCAGATTCAGCCGCACCAGACGGAGTCGGCACTTCGGCAACCGAGCCATTGACTTTGCCGCCGGCAAACGCAGGCCAGGCAGAGTCGAAGTTAGACTTAGGCGCGTTGGGGTCGGTCGTGAGGGCATCGGGGTCAGGCAGCTTGTCGCCAGCCGTATAGACCCAGGCGATAGACTTCGCGTCCTTCAGCTGGACGCCGCCCGCGCCCAAATCGGAAGGCTTGCCATCGATAAAGAGCTTCCAGTAAGCCCCAGTCGTGGAGTCCCAAGCGAGCGTTCGCCCATCAAACGGCGATGTAATTGAGTTGAGGAACCAGCCCCATGCACCCGTACCATAATCCGCAGAGATGCCACTCTGCTTGAAGGCAAGTTCAGTCGCATCAGCCACGGTCGCGGTATCAACCATGGTGTAGTCAGCTGCAGGCGCCCACGTCTGAACATTACCGCCGCTGTCAACACCGATAATCTGCAGGGAAGCCTTTGTCTGCCCAGGCATAGTACCGTCAGAGCCGTAGACCCAGGAAACTTTGTCACCGGCCTTGAGCGTGTAGTTACCGGCGCCCACATTTGCGAGCTTGCCGTTGACAAAGAACTGCCAGTAATTCCAAGTGGAAGCGTCAACCTTTTCGGTCGAGAGCTTTACGTCCTCATCAAACGGAGAGGTGAGCGAGTTGAG
>UROZ01000089.1 GCA_900549655.1 uncultured Collinsella sp. | reverse complement strand
CAAAGTGCAGCAGGATCGTGTAACGGAGCTTTCCGGTGGTCACGAGCACCCAGCCAAAGATGAGGCCGGCAACACCCGCATAGCAGCCCTGCACCCAGTTCATGTGCATAAAGCCGAAGACCGCCGCCTGCAGTACGATTGCCGCGGCGACGCCCCAGGCACTCGGGGCCGCCCAGGGCACTATGGCGCCGTCTTGCGCGTTCACGCGGCGCCGACGTTTCCAGAGCGGATGGCACCGTGGATTAAACGCACGCAGTGAGAACTCAAAGATGATGCCGCGCACCAGGAGCTCTTCGCAAAATGGCGCGCCAATCACCGTGGTCAGAACGGCCAGATAGCTCGTGTCGCCCATGCCTGTTTCCTCGACGAGCTCGCTATAGTCTGCCGCGACCTCGGGCAGCAGCGACAGCACGCCGTCGCATAGATAGCTAATGACCACCTGCATGGACAGGCCGATCACGACAACGCAGACGATGCGCTTCCATGCCGCGCCTGCTCCCCCGCCGAGCGGATGCGCGCTTTGCCGGCGTGCCATAAACGAACGCGGCCACAGATAACGCCACCACAGCAGCGCCATCAAAAACGATGCTGTCTGCGCGACGGCCTGAAGCAATTGAATGTCGAGGTCATCGATCGAAAAACCCATGAACACCGATGCGACGCCAAGGGCGGAAAACAAAACGACGCTCAGGGCAATATCGACAGCAACGACGCCAAAACAGGCAAGCGCCCAAATCATCGCATTGAGCATGCCAACCTCCTCCCGACGACTAGTCATTGGGAACGTTCTTCAACGACTAGCTGTTGGGGACAGTCTTTGCCAAAAGCCCCGCTGGGCGAGATGTCGAACGGGAAGGTGCCGCAGCGATTGAACGCGGCGATAAACATGCGGATGGCGTTGGACGGCGTGGTGCCCACGAGCTGGGTTGCCGCCGCGAAGGCTGCCTTCTCCTCGGGCAAGACCTTCGCGACTACGGGGGTCATGTGTTCTGCCATGGCGCTTCCTTTTTGAAACGACGGTAGTGCGGATAGATGCGGGCCACGCGGCTGGGCGACGGGCTGTGAAGGCAACCCGATTGGCCCGCATCCGGAGTTTGTTTCTGCGGCGTTGGTATTACTAGGTATTCCTAAGTATTACCCCGCAGATAGAATACCACACCCGACCCCATGGGGACGGAGGAAAACGAATCATTTTGTTGCTGAGTAAGTTTTTAGAGCGTGATGATGTCCGAGATATCGAGGGCCTGAACGTCGACGACATCGTGCGTGGCGAGCAAGAGCGTGCGACCGTCGAGCAGGTCTAGCACGGCCTCGGCCGTCGCATCGCGCGCGGTGGCGTCCAGGCCGGTAAAGGGCTCATCCAGAATGACGGCACAGCCGCCACACAGCAGGGCTCGAGCGATCTCGACACGACGGCGCTGCCCGCCCGAAAGCTCAGCCACGCGAACATGCACGTCGATTCCCGGCACCAACCGGCGCAGCAAGGTCGTAGCGTTCGAAGCATCCACGCGCGCATCGGCACACACCAGCACGTTATCCAGCGCCGAGGCGGACTCGGCCAAGCGTGCATCCTGAAACACCATCGAGCACGGCGAGCACTCCCCCGCTGCCAACGAAAGCAGCGTCGACTTGCCCATGCCCGAAGCACCCATCACACAGATGCGCCCACCCGCAGGCACGTTGAGCACCAGACCATCCAGCGCCGGCGCCCAGGGCGCGCGATCGCCCACGGCAAGCGCAAGCTCCGCCGCAGCGCCGGCGCCAGCAGGGTCGCCCGAACGCCCGCGAGTACCACGCCCATGTGCCCACACGGCAGCACGCCACGCCGCGGGCCCCGAAGCCCGCAGCAACCACACCAGCACACGCTCGCATGCCCGCGATGCCGCCACGACCAACACGGTCCAAGCCAGCAGGTCAGCCGTCTCGATGAGCAGCTTCGCCTGATAGATGCGCTCGCCCACGGTGCCCACCGCCATGCCGATCAGCTCCGCCGCCACGCCGGCCTTCCAGCTCATGCCGATCACGGCGCGGGCGCACGAAAGCACAAACGGCAGCACCTCGCGCCAGGTGTGGGCACAAAACAGCCGCCAGCCGCGCACGCCATGCAGACGGAACATCTGCTCCAGCGGTTTATTCACCTGAGCCAGCCCCTCGGCCAGCGAAAAATACACGCCCGGCAGCGCCATCAAAAAGACGGCGGCGATGCTCACACGTGCCGACCCCAGCCAGATAAGCAACAGGACCACCACGCAGGCGACCGGCGTCGCCTTTACAAACGACAGCGCCGGAGCAACCAGGTGCGCAAACGCCCGCGACCGTGATGAAATCCCGGCAAGCACGCCGCCACACACCGCGGCAAGCGCCAGCCCGCCCAGTATCCGCGCGCCCGAGCCCGCCAAAATCGCCCAGGTACCGCCATCGCACACCAGGCGCAGCAGTGCCAAGGCAACAGCACCCGGCCCCGGCAAGATCAGCGGCTGCGCCACCAGCGCCGCCACCAGCATCCACGCGGCAAGCCAAAAGGCGGCGACGGCACCTGCTGCCGCCACCGCCTTCATACGCTCTGTCATGTGTCGAGCAAACGCACGCACGGGCTACTCCATGTAGTAGAAATCGTCAGCCGGAAGTTTACCACCCACGGCGCTCGCGTCCGCGTCGGACAGCACCTGCAGATACCCGCTAAGTGCCGCCTTCATATCCTTGCCCGTCTGGCACACAAGCATGCATCCGGGAATCGCCTTCTCGGCGATCTTGGCGTTGTCCACGATGCCGGCATCGACCACGGCCTGCGCCCAGTCTGCCGGCGCCGCATTGACAGCCTTAACGCTCGCCGCATGGCAGCTCAAGAACTCCGCCACGGCCTCGGGATGTTCCTCGGCAAACGCGCGGCGCACCACGGTCACGCCCGTCAGCAGGCGCGAGCCCGTGTCACCCGCCAGCTCGTCCCACACATCGGTCAGGCTCACCGGTGCCGACAGCTTGCCTTCGCTCTTGGCGATGGCAGCGGTCTTGAACGGCTCCGGCAGCACGCCCACGGCGGACGGGTCGGCAAGCAAGGCCGACAGCACCTCGGTGGGCTCGCTCTTAAACTCGAGCGCCACCTGGCCGGTCAGGCCCGCGCGCTCCAACAGGTAGTTCATGACGTACTCCGGCGTGGTGCCCTTGCCCGTCATGTAGACGGTATGGCCCGCCAGATCGCCAAACGAGGTCACACTCGCGTCGCCCGTCACCACGTTCAGCACGCCCAGCGTGTTGATGTCGATGACCTGCACCGCGCCCTCGGTCTTGTTGTAGAGCACGCTCGCCACGTTGGCGGGCACCAGGGCAATGTCGATATCGCCCTGAATGACCTTGGGCACGATCTCGTCGGCGGCAGTGTTGATCGCAAAGTCGAACTCATTGTCCGTCTCGCCATCGGCCGCCCGGTCCATAAACTGCACCAGACCAATCGAGGTCGGACCCTTGAGCGAGGCGACGTGCACCTCAACCGGCTCGGCAGCGGCACCGTCAGCAGCAGACCCGGCAGCCGAGCCCGCGGCGGACCCGGTACCGGCAGCCCCGCCGCCACAGCCCGCGAGCGCAAGCGACAGGGCGCCCGCGGCGAGCGCCGAGGCAAACCCCCGGCGCGACATTTCAAAATCAAACGCGCGCATCGCTAGCACGTCCCCTCGTTGGGCATCGTCCATGCGTGATGGTCGGTATGCAGCAGCTCCTCGGCCAGCGGCGAGAGCGGCTCGCCCAAGAACTCGCGGTAGCACGCCTGGACATCGGGATTCTCGTGCGAGAAGCGAATGTCCGCCTTCGCATCCAGGCCCCACAGCACCTGGCCGCGCTCGGCCGCCAGCTCGCAGCCGTCGTGGATGGGCTGACCGCCGCCACCGACGCAGCCGCCCGGGCACGCCATGACCTCAACGAAGTCATAGCTCGCACGGCCGTCACGAATCGCGTCGAGCAGACGGGCGGCGTTGCCCAGCCCGTGCGCCACGGCGACGCGCACCCCGGTGCCATCGATATCGGCCACGGCTTCCTTCCAGCCGTCCAGCCCGCGCACATCGGTAAAGAAATCGGCATCGGGGTTCTTGCCCGTCACCAGGTAATAGGCCGAGCGCACGGCGGCCTCCATCACGCCGCCCGTGGCGCCAAAGATCACGCCCGCGCCCGTGCCAAAGCCCAGCGGCGTGTCGAGCGGCTCCTCGGTAAGCGTGTCCACGCTCACGTGGTTCGCGCGGATCATACGTACCATCTCGCGCACCGTCAGCGCAACGTCCACATCGGGCGTGCCGTCCTCGCCCACCATGCTCGGCAGCGCGCACTCGGCCTTCTTGGCCGTGCACGGCATCACGGACACCACAAACAGACGCTCGGGCTCCACGCCCAGCACCTTGGCGTAGTAGGTCTTGGCGATGGCGCCAAACATCTGCTGCGGCGACTTTGACGTAGACAGGCTGTCGACAAACTCGGGGTAACGCGCCTTCACAAAGCGCACCCAGCCCGGGCAGCAGCTCGTGAACATGGGCCAGCCACGGCTGTCGCCCTCGCCCTTGGCGGCCTTACCCAGGCGCTCGAGCAGCTCGGAGCCCTCCTCCATAATGGTGAGGTCGGCCGAGAAATCGGTGTCGAACACGTACTCAAAGCCAACGCGGCGCAGCGCACAGGCCAAGCGCTCAACGGTGGCCTCCTCGCGAGATATGCCGAGTTCCTCTCCCCAGGCGCTACGCACGGCCGGCGCAATCTGCACCAGCACGATCTTGTCGGGATCGGCGAGAGCATCGAACACGGTCTCGGTATCGTCACGCTCGCGCAGGGCGCCCGTCGGACAATGCGTGATGCACTGACCACACGCGACGCAATCGGTCTTGTTGATCGGCGCACGCCCGCGGGTGCCCACGGCGGTATGCGTGGCGCGGTTGGTCAGGTCCCAAATCCCTAAGCCCTGCACGCTCTCGCACACCTTGATGCAGCGCATGCATTTAATGCACTTGTCGTTTTCGCGGATGATGGGGAAATCGAAATCCCAACCCTCGCCCGCCAAATGCCTTTGATACGGCAGATAGAAAATGCCCAGGTCGTTGGCGATGGTCTGCAGGTTGCAGTTACCACTGCGCACGCAGCTCGTACAGCGCGAGTCGTGCTGGGACAGCAGCAGCTGCACGTTGGTGCGACGCGCCTCGCGGGCCTTGGGGCTGTTAGTGTGGACCACCATGCCGTCGAGCACGTAGTTGTTGCAGGCGGCAACCAGCTGGTCGCAGCCCTCAACCTCGACCACGCACACGCGGCAACCGCCGATCTCGTTTAGATCGCGCAGGTAGCACAGGGTGGGAATCTGGATGCCGGCGGACTTGGCCGCGTCCAGGATCGTGGTGTGCTCGGGTACCATGACCTCGCAATTATCGATAGTGAGCTTGACCATATTGAGTGCTCCGCTTTCGGTGTTGTCGCTGACAGTGGGGTTGTTGGGCTCTACCATTCCAGGTTCCTCCCTCCGCGGAACGCGCCAAAGCCAAAGTGGTCGCAACGCAGGCAGCGGCTTGCCTCCTGGCGTGCCTCCTCCTCGGTAAGGCCCTGCTCGACCAGATTCCAATCGTGGATGCGCTCGCCGGCCTCGCGCTCGCCCAGCTCGCAGCGGCCGCACTCGTGCTTGCCCTTAAACTGCACGGTCGGCAGCTCCACGTCGAGCTTGATCTTGTGGTCAAAGCCCAGGTAGCGGTCGATGTTTGCCGAAGCCACGCGGCCGGCGTTGATGGCACGGATGACGGTGGCGGGACCGGTCTGGCAGTCGCCGCCGCTAAAGAGGCCATCGAAGTTGGGCACGGCGCCATCCGAATCGGTGACCACGCAGCCCCACTTGCAGGCGATGCCCATGTCCTCAAACGGCTTGGAGTCGATGTCCTGGCCGATGGCCACAAACACGCGCTCGCAGGGAATGACGCGCTCGGGCGTGGCGGCGGCACGCGGAGCCGGACGCCCACGACGGGGCTCGCCGATAATCTGCGGCTGCACGCGCAGGCCACTCACGCGACCCTCCTCGCCCGTCTCGATAGCGAGCGGGGCCGTGAGCTCCAGAACCTCGCAGCCCTCGGCCTGGGCGCCGGCAATCTCGGCATCCTGGGCCGTCATGTCGCAGATGCGACGGCGGTAGACGATGCTCACCTTTTCGGCACCGCAGCGCACGGCAGAGCGCGCCACGTCCATGGCCACGTTGCCGCCGCCGATGACGCACACGCGCTGGCCGCTCAGGTCGGGCAGCGCGTCGTCGCCGATGGCGCGCAGCATCTTGACGGCCGATTCCACGCCGGGCGCCTCTTCGCCCGGAAGGCCGAGCTTCTTATCGCTGTGGGCACCGATGGCCAGGTAGACGGCATCGAACTCGTCGCGCAGGCGGGCAAGCTCCTCGCCGTTGACGGAGTGGTCGAGCTCAACGTCGATACCGGCGCTCAAGATCCAGTCGATCTCGGCCTGCAAGCGCTCGCGCGGCAGACGATAGCTGGGGATGCCGTAGCGTAGCATGCCGCCCAGGTGGTGGCGCTGCTCAAAGATGGTCACCTTATGGCCCATCACGGCCAGGTAGTAGGCGCAGGAAAGGCCGGCCGGGCCGCCGCCAATCACGGCGATGCGCTTGCCGGTGTTGTCAGCCACGCTGGGCTTGTAATCGTTGAGGTCGCTGTGCTCAACGGCAAAACGCTTGAGGGCGAGGATATTCATGGGGTCGTCGACCATGCCACGGCGGCAGTGCATCTCGCAGGGATGCTCGCACACCAAGCCGCAGACGAGCGGTAGCGGGTTGTTCTTGCGGATGACCTTGACGGCATCGGCATAGCGGCCGGCCTCGACCAGCGAAATGTAACCGGGAATGTCGACGTGCGCCGGGCAGCCCGAGACGCACGGAACGCGGGCCTCGCGGTCAAAGCCGCAGGAGTGCTCGCGGATGTGATGCTCAAAATCGTCGCGAAAACCGCGGATAGCCGTAAGCGCCATGGCGCCGGCCTCGTAGCCGATGGCGCAATCGCTCGAAAGGTAGATGGTGCGGGCCGTGCGCTCAATCAGGTTGAGCGTGGACTCATCGGCGCGCCCTTCGAGCACATCGGCGAGCAGGTCGCTCAGCGCGCTCAGGCCCACGCGGCAGGGCGTGCATTTGCCGCAGCTCTGGGTGGAGCACAGGTTGACGAGCGCCGCCGTAAACTCGACGGGGCACGGGGCGAGCGAGCTCACCGCCAGACGGCGTCCAAGCGCATCGTGCAGGTCGTCCATGACAGCCTGAGCGTGGCTGCGTTCCATTACGTGCAGTCGTGCCATAAGATCCCCTCTCATGCGGCAGCCCGGAGGCGAGGCCGGGCGAAGTTGCTACACGCACAACACTGACCTATAAAGTTGTTAGGCCTCCACGCAGTTCGGCAGGCGGTATGAAATGTCACCCTCGGCGGTGAAATAGAACATTACCGCAGATAAATGCCATATTTGATAAAACGCATTACCCAGAATGCGGCACTTAGGGACGTTCCTTTCCTGCCGGCACCTGGGGCACTCCTTGCTCTGACCCCAATGCACCAATTGTGAGTTGCGGTGAAATAGGGACTGAAAAGCCGTTTGAAAGGCAAAAGCAGTCCGTATTCCACCGCAAATCAGAACCACCCTTAAAAAGGGTGGTTTGCTCTTAGGGTATAACCCAC
>UROZ01000088.1 GCA_900549655.1 uncultured Collinsella sp. | reverse complement strand
CGAGCCGGAGGCCACTTAATGTGGCCTCCGTGCGAGCCAGGACTGTAGAGCAGGCGACCAAATACCAAAGCCCTCGGAACGACGGGACAAGTATGCCCCGCCCCTCGGAACGACGGGATAGAACAGGAGCACCCATGGCAGGCAAGCCACAAACACTAGCTACGACCTCGGCATTCGAGATCTTGGGCCCCGTCATGGTCGGCCCCAGCTCATCGCACACCGCCGGCGCCCTGCGGTGCGCCCAAGTTGCCGCCAGCCTGCTGGAAGGCCGCATCACCAAAGTCACCTTTGGCCTGTGGAACTCCTTCGCCCACACCTACCGCGGCCACGGCACCGACCGTGCGCTCGTCGCGGGCATCCTGGGCCTCGACACCGATGACGAGAACATCAAGCAGGCCTTCGACCTCGCGCGCGAGCAGGGCCTAGAATATCACTTTGACATCAAGGGCGACGACGCCTCCATCCACCCCAACACCGTCGACATCGACATGGTCGACGACACGGGCGCCACGGCACAGGTCCGCGGCGAGAGCTTGGGCGGCGGCAAGATGCGCATCAGCCGTATCAACGGCGTCGGCGTCGATATCTCGGGCATGTATTCCACGCTCTTCGTGGCGCACAAGGACGTTCCCGGCGTGCTCGCCGCGCTCACCAACCTGCTCGCCTACGCCCATGTGAACATCGCGTTCTGCCGCACCTACCGCACCGAAGTGGGCGGTCAGGCTTACTCCGTCTTTGAGACCGACGGTGCGCCCGACGACACCGTCGTCCCCATGCTCCGCAAGCTCGACAATGTCGATTACGCGACCTTTATCGAGCTCCCCGGTTCTGCCTCGTCGCTCTCCCCCGGCGTCTCGGCTAAGGAGATCTTCGACGACGGCGAGCAGCTGCTCGATGCGTGCGAGGAACTGGGACTCAGCATCGGTGCCGTCATGGCCGTTCGCGAGGCACGTCTGACCGGCGAGGCCCACGCCGTCGCCGCCATGCGCCGCGTGCTCGACGTCATGCGCGAGGAGACAACGGCCCCCATCGCCAATCCGCAGCGCTCGCTCGGCGGGCTTATCGGCGGCGAGGCCAAGCTCGTCGAAGCAACCCGCTGCAACGATTTGAGTGCAAGCCTGATGGGCACCGTCCAGACCGACGCCGTTGCCCGCGCCATGGCCGTGCTCGAGCGCTCAGCTACCATGGGCGTGATCGTCGCCGCCCCCACGGCAGGCTCCGCGGGTGTTGTGCCCGGCTGCGTGCTGGCGCTTGCCGATCACCTTCGGCTCGACGACGAGCAGGTCATGGACGCGCTCTACTGCGCAGCCGCCATCGGCCTCAACCTCACCACGAGTGCCTGCGTCGCCGGCGCCGAGGGCGGATGCCAGGCCGAGGTTGGAAGCGCTGCCGCCATGGCCGCCGCCGCACTGGTCCAGATGATGGATGGCACGCCCGAGCAAGCGCTCGATGCCAGCTCCATCGCGCTGAGCAACCTGTTGGGCCTCGTTTGCGACCCTGTCGGCGGCCTTGTCGAGGTGCCCTGCCAAAACCGCAACGCCATCGGCGTGGCAGCGGCCTTTAGCTCGGCACAACTCGCCCTCGCAGGCATTAAGAGCCTGGTGCCGTTTGACCAGATGGCACATGTCATGCTCTCGGTGGGTCACGCGTTGCCGGCCACGCTGCGCGAGACGGCAAAGGGCGGCATCGCGCAGGCTCCGGCCGCACTTTCGGCCTGTGCAAAATGCGGTGTGTGCGGATAGCGACAAAGAACGACTCAAAGGTGGGACAAATGTCCCACCTCTTTTGAATGCCACCGTTTCCGTACCACAAACAGCAGGGCAATCGCTATAATGCAAGCCCAGTAAAAACACGATGAACCGCAAGGCGAAAATCGAAGGATATGCATACGATGTCGCAAAACGATCGAACTCAACTGATTCCCGATCCGCAGCAGCCGAGCAGGCACACCGGCGGCGTTCAGTCACCGCGTCCTATCGCGCCGAGCCACGGTCAGCAGCGTGGTGCGGCAAACGCTTCCCAACGCCCGAACCAACAGCGACAGCAGCGTCAACAACGTCAGCAGCGCCAGGCAAACGGCAATGCGCCCAAGCAGCCCCCCACGCACGCTCGAGGCGATCGTGGCCCCGCGCGCAAACCCGCCGAGAACAATAAGTCGGGCAAAAAGACGACGCTCTTTGTCGTCCTGGGTCTAATCGTCATTGTCTATATCGTAGGCGTCGTAGCATTTTCGCAGGTAGCCTACCCCAACACCACCGTCGCCGGCGTCGACGTCTCGTTCTCCAACGCGTCGTCTGCCGCCACCAAGGTCAACTCGGCATGGAAGCACTATAAACTCACCGTGACAGGAGATGACTTTAGCTGGACCTATCAGCCCGAGTCCGATGAACCCATCGTCGACGGTGAAGCTGCTGCAAAAGAAATCATCAACCACAACGAAGCCTTTATTTGGCCGGTCCGCCTTGTGGAATCCTTAAGCGGCAAGACCAAAACAACCGCTACCTCCAACGAAGTCGATCTTGATCAAGACGTCGACCTGTCCATGCTCTCCGACACCTTTGACCAAAAGAAGTTTGAGAAGGATCTGGGCGCCGCCATCAACGAGTTTAACGAGGGCCGTTCGGGCACGTTCGAGGCCAATAGCTCCTATGACGAGCAGGCCGGCAAGTTTACCGTCGAGAAGGCGCGCTCCAACGAAAAACTCAACCGCGAGCATGTCATTAAGTATGCCGAGCTCGAGCTTGCCTCGCTGGCCGAGTCCGTAGATCTTTCCAAGCTCGGCAACGATGCCTATGAGCCGCTCAATGGAACGCTGACCGATGATCAGATTCAGGCCGCATGCGATGCCGCCAACAACTTCCTTGGCGTCAACGTGACCCTCAAGCTCAACGGCGAGGATGCCGGTAAGGTTGATGGCAGCTCCGTGTTGCAGTGGATCAGCTTTGCCGATCCGGCCAACCCCACGCTCGATACGTCGCAGATCAGCAGCTGGGCAGCCGAACTCGCCAACGGCTTTAATACCGTGGGCTCCACTCGCTGGTGGACGCGCGCCGATGGCAAGCAGTGCGCCGTCGAAGGCGGTGACTTTGGTTGGTCCATCGACAGCAGCTCGCTCGCCAAGCAGGTTGAGGACGCCATTAACAACAAGCAGACCGGCGAGATTGAGATCAAGTACTCCCAGAAGGCCGACACCTTTACCGCAAAGGGAGAGCCCGACTGGAAGGCATACATCGACGTCGACCTGTCCGAGCAGCACGCGCGCTACTATGACGAGAGCGGCAATATCGTGTGGGAGGCCAACTTTATTTCCGGCAAACCGGGCGAAGACGCCACCCCCGAGGGTGTGTGGCAAATCAACAGCAACGACGGCGGCAGCACCCTGATCGGAGCCAAGGACCCCGAGACCGGTAAACCCAAATATGAGAGCCCGGTGAGCTACTGGATGCCGTTTGAGGGCAACATGATCGGCTTCCACGACGCCACCTGGCAAAACGACAAGAGCTTCGATAACGCCGAGTCGTACAAGTGGTGCGGCAGCCACGGTTGCATCAACCTGCGCCTGGCCGACGCCAAGGCACTGCACGATTGCATCAAAGTCGGCCTGTGCGTGGTTGTCCACTCGTAGTGCAACGCGAGCATTCCTACAACGTGGAACCGCTGCGACCAATCTAACAGTTCCGAAAGAAACCGTACTATGCGCCCGCCCCAACCGGTGGGCGCATATAATTATCGAGGTTCTTTCTATAAAGGAGACGCTATGCCGAATGTCCCCACGATCACCCCGGGCCCAGATGATACCGAGCGCACGCCCGAAGGTGCCACCGAAACGATTCCTCTGATTACAAACGTACATGCCGACAAGCAGAGCGGACGCGCGAACGATACGGCCGAGATTTCCGATGAAGAGGCATATGCCAAGCTCAAGGCAAAACGCGCCGAACGTCGACGCAAAAAGCTGATTCGACGCGGTATTGCCGCCGGCGTCGTAGGTGCCATCGCGCTCATTGCCATTGTCGCAACCCTGGTTATCAATGCGCAGCCACAGGGCGCTAGCGATCCTGTGACCGACATGGCGACCGAGGGCACGTTTACCACAACGGTCGAGGCGAAAGGCCAGCTCAAACCCATTTCGTCCTCAGTGGTCTCCCCTTCTGTCGACGGAACGGTCGATTCAATCAACGTGCAGGCAGGCCAATCCGTCAACGAGGGCGACGTGCTTATGACCATTAAAAACGACGAGCTCGATCGCAACGTTGCCGAGGCGCAGCGTGCAGTTGCAGCCGCTCAAGAAGACCTCGCCAACGCACAGAAAGCCGCAGCCGCTGCGCAGGCCACCCCAACGACGGACGATGATGGAGCTTCCGCAGCAGCTGGCATCACCGCCGCATCAGCGGACACAAACGCCGTATCGGCCGCACAGCGCAGCCTCGCATCGGCCCAGGCAAACCTCGATCAGGCGAACGCCAAGGCAGCCAGCCGTACGGTCACGGCCCCGAGCTCGGGTAGCATCGTGGAGCTCAACGCCAAGGTGGGCGCCACGGTAACAGGCGGCATGATCATGGGCGAAAGCGACACGAGCGGCGGAAAGCAGTGCATGCAGATCGCCGACCTGTCCAAAATGAAGGTGACCGTGCAGGTGGGCGAAAAGGACATCGCCAAGATCGCCGTTGGGCAGAGAGCCAACGTCACGTATCCCGCGTTTCCCGATATCGTGAGCCAGGGCACCGTCACGGCTATCGCGTCGGTGGCAAACTCCGACGCCGCCAACGGTGGCGGCGGCAGCGTAACCTTTAACGTCGACATCCTCATCGAGTCGCCCGACGCGCGCCTGAAGCCGGGCATGACGGCCGAGGTATCGGTGGTGACCGAGCAGCTCGACGACGTGGTGATGGTGCCGACGATGGCGCTCATGACCGAAGACGGCGAACACTATTACGTCAACGTGGCAACCGATGACGAGGGCAAGCAAACCCATCGCGTGAAGGTGACCGTCGTGACGCAGAACGACAACGAAGCCGTAGTCGGCAAGACACAGGTCAAGCGCGACGACCAGGGCAACGAGATCAACCCTGACGTGCCGGTTACCAAGCTGCGCGATGGCGACACCCTCGTCATGGACACCGGAGCGGACGCAACGGCTGACGGCGGCTACAGCGCGGATTCGGGCAGCACGTCTGCCGACGAGGACATGTAATGCGTCCCGTTATCGACATCCGCAACGTGCACCGCATCTTTGAGAGCGAGGCGGGGTGCGCCCACATCCTGCACAACGTGAGCCTGGCGGTAGATCCCGGCGAGTTCGTCGCCATTACCGGCCCTTCGGGCTCGGGCAAGTCAACGCTCATGAACATCCTGGGCTGTCTGGACAAACCGACGGCGGGCGACTATTACCTGCAAGGGCTCAACGTGGCCGAGCTCGATGATGACGAGCTCACCGAAGTTCGCGCCCTGAGTATTGGCTTTGTCTTTCAGAGTTTCAACCTGCTGCCGCGCCTGTCGGTTATCGAAAACGTCATGCTGCCGCTGGCCTACACCAATGTGCCCCGTAGCCAGCGCGAAATGCGCGCCGTGCACGCGCTGCAGGCTGTCACGCTGCCCGTCGACCACTGGGACCACCGCATATCCGAGCTCTCGGGCGGCCAGATGCAGCGCGTCGCAATCGCGCGCGCCCTCGTCAATGACCCGCCCATCATTCTGGCCGACGAGCCGACGGGAAACCTGGACTCCGCCACTGGAGCGCTTGTGATGGAGACCTTCCATAAGCTCCAGAAGCGCGGCAAAACCATCGTGCTTATCACACACGACCCCAGCATCGCCGCCGAGGCCGACCGTGCCATGACCATCCGCGACGGTCGCATTCACGACGGCGCGTATATTCCACATGCACCGCGGACCCTGCGCAGCGCCGTAGATAGCCTGCCCATGATTTCCGCCTCCACCAACCCGCCGAAAGGAGTGGTGGCATGAGCGCCCGCGATCTCATCCAGGAAGCCCTTCACTCGCTCGAAGCCAACAAGGGGCGCAGCCTGCTCACCATCCTGGGCATCGTCATTGGCATCGCCTCGGTTATCGCCATGACCTCACTCATCGGCGGCATCCAAAACAGTTTGGTCAACAGCCTGGGCCTCAATGCGGCACGCATGGTGCAAATCTATTCGTCCCAAGAACTCACTGATTCTGATGTCGAGAAGCTTCAAAAACTGGTGCCGCAGATTGAGCAGATCGGCATTGTCGACAGCGCGTATACCGAGTACAAGACCGGCGATAAAAGCTATACCGTCATGGCACAAGGTGTCGATAGCGACATGCTCGACGCGGTGGGGGCCAGCAAGCTCGTTGCGGGGCGCACCTATTCCCAGGCCGAGTCCCAGTCAGGCTCGCGCGTGGCGCTCATCAGCCGCGGCGGCGCCGATCAGCTTTACGGCAACGAACAGGATGCCCTGGGGAAAACCATCAAGGTGTCCAACGGCGAGGTGCAGATTGTAGGCGTGATTGATGGCGGCAGCGACTCCATGGGCTCGCTCACGCTGTATATGCCACGCGAAACCATCTCCGGGCTGTTCGGCGACGAGAATCCTTCATTCCCCAGCGTGACGGCACTTGCCGCCGAGGGCACGGACATGGATGAGCTTTGTAAGACCATCGAGTCCAAGGTGCGCGCGATGAAGGGCATCGCGGAGGATGATGAGTACGACAGCGTATCGGCGACCTCCATGAAAAGCGCCATCGATGCGCTCAACTCCTTTATGGGCGCGTTCTCGCTCATCATGGGTGCTGTCGCCAGCATCTCGCTGCTTGTCGGCGGTATCGGCATTATGAATATGATGCTTACCAACGTAACGGAGCGCATCCGCGAGATCGGCATCCGCCGCGCTCTGGGCGCAAGTCGTCGCGATATCACCGCGCAGTTTTTGGCCGAATCCTCGGCGCTGTGCGTCACCGGCGGACTATTGGGTGTCCTGATTGGCTATCTGCTGGCATGGGGACTCACGTTCTTTGCCGCAAGCTCGGGTATCATGAGCGAGTTTGGAGCTACCGGGACGATCACGCCAAGCTTCTCCATTACGACAGTGTTGATCGCGTTCGCCGTATCGGTCGGCATCGGCGTAATCTTTGGCTTCTATCCCGCTCGACGCGCGGCAAAGCTCGACCCGGTGGAGTGCCTACGCTACCAGTAAGTCACCACCAACAAGTTGCGGTGAATTAGGGACTGAATATGCTATCTAACAGCAAAAACAGACACTATTTCACCGCAACTTATTGAAGGGCTGCTTGCGCCAGTTCCGGGCGTCGTCCTCGAGCTTTTGGCGGATGACGGGCTTGTACGGGTCGAGCTCGCCACGCCTGCGCTCCTCCTCGCGGGCGGGAGGCCGCGCAGGCGCGGCGAGCGCCTAGCGCGCGAACTCCCGTAAGAGCGCGTCTTCCACTTCCCGAAGCGAAAGGGCCCCGCCTCCCTCGGCGGGACGGGTGATCACGATGCAGCGCGCTCCCACGTCGCGCGCGGCGGCAAGCTTCTCGGCCGTGCCGCCTACGGTTCCCGAGTCCTTGGTCACAAGCCACTGGGCTCCCACCTGCCGAAGCATCGCCTCGTTGAGCTCGCGGGTGAAGGGCCCCTGCATGCCGATGACGTGCGACGGCGAAAACCCCGCGTCGATGCACTTCGTTATAGCACCGGGCAGCGGGAGCACACGCACGAAGAAGCGCTCCGCGAAATCGGCGACGCGCGTGTAGGGAGCAAGCTCCTTGCTCCCCGTCGTGAGAAGCGCGCGACCCGGGCTCTCGGAGAGAAAGCGCGCCGCGCAGGCGATCGACGCGACCGACACGACGCCTTTGGGCAGCGCTTCGACCGGGCGCGCAAGGCGCAGACATCGTGCACCCACGGCGAGCGAAGCGGCCCGGATGTTGCCGCTTGCGAGCGTAGCGAAGGGGTGCGTGGCGTCGACGACGATGCGCGCGCCGGAAAGCTCACGCTCCATGTCGGCCTCGTCGAGCCTACCCGCATGCACCTCGATGCCCGGAAGCTCGCCCAAAAGCTCGCCTCCGTACTCGGTTGCCGCGTAGGCACGGGCGGGGATTCCCGCCCCGCTCGCCCATTCGCACAGGAGGCGGCCCTCGGTGGTGCCGGCGAAGATGCGCAGCGCCGGCACGGATGCGGGGGCCGTCACTTCGCGTCACCCGTGCGCGTGATCTGGTAGAGCAGCGCGTTCATAATGGCGGCCGCC
>UROZ01000087.1 GCA_900549655.1 uncultured Collinsella sp. | reverse complement strand
CGGCGGCATCCGCGCCGCCGTGATCGTCAACGATATCGGCGAGATCAACGTCGACGCCAGCCTTATCGCCGACGGCGGCCTTTCCGAGACCGATGACCTCATCCCGCTCACCAACGGCTGCATCTGCTGCACGCTTTCGGATGACCTGGCCAACCAGCTGCAGGGCATCGCCGATTCGGGCAACTTCGACTACATCATCATCGAGGCATCGGGCATTTGCGAGCCTATCCCCATCGCCTACACCATCTCGAGCTTCTGCGACGAGGCCAAGGTGGGCGGCGAGCCCAAGCTCGCGCTCGACAACATCGTGGCCGTGGTCGACTGCGCCCGCATGTACGACGAGTTCAACGGCGGTCGCGACCTGCTGGCCGAGGATATCGACGAGGACGACATCGAAAGCCTGCTCATCCAGCAGATCGAATTCTGCTCCACGCTGATCCTCAACAAGACCGATACCGTGAGCCCTGAGCAGATCGCCGAGCTCAAGGCCATCGTGCGCAGCCTGCAGAAGGACGCCGTGATTGTCGAGGCCCAAAACGGCGAGGTCCCCATGGAGGAGCTACTCGACACCGACCGCTTCGACTTTATGCGCGCCTACAACTCCGCCGCCTGGATCGAGGCCATGGAGCATCCCGAGGAGCACGACGACCCCGAGGTGCTCGAGTACGACATCGAGACCTTTGTTTACTCGCGCCGCAAGCCGTTTGACCTGCAGAAGTTCACCGATTTTGTTGAGCAGGAGTGGCCCGACGAGGTCATCCGCGTCAAGGGTCCGCTGTGGCAGACCGGCGATCCGGACATGTGCTACATGTTCGAGCAGGCCGGACACCAGATGCGCTTGATGGAGAACGGCCTGTTTGTCGATTCGGCGCCCGAAGGCGAGAAGCAGAAGATTATCGACGAGAACCCCGAGATCATGCAGATTTGGGACGACGAGACGGGCGACCGCATGACGAGCCTGTGCATCATCGGCCGTCACATGGACAAGGATGCGCTCATCGCCTCCCTCGACGCCTGTCTGACCGACTGGCACCGCGCCTAGGTTTATCCAAGCGGGCATTTTTCCGCCTACGTAGCCGCCAAACCACCACGAAGGTTAACTTCGTGGTGGTTTTTCGTTCTGAGCCAAGGAGATTCATGTTCAACATTGTGCTGTATGCGCCCGAGATTCCGGCCAATACGGGCAATATCGGCCGCACCTGCGTGGTCACCGGCGCCCGCCTGCATCTGGTGGAGCCGCTGGGGTTTTCGCTCGATGACAAGACGGTACGTCGCGCCGGCCTGGGCTACTGGCAAAACTTGGACGTGACGACCTATGCCGGCTGGGAGGATTTCCTTGCGCGCAACGGCCTCTCCCCTGCCGACGAGCGCCTGCATCTGCTGACCAAAAAGGCACGCCGCACCTATGCGCAGAGTACCTACCGCGATGGAGACTACTTGGTCTTTGGCAGCGAGAGCTCGGGCATTCCCGAGCCGCTGCTTGCCGCGGCGTCCGAGCGCTGCGAGCGCATCCCGATGCTGCGCGATTGTGACTCACTCGATAACGCCGAGGCCTGGGAAGCCCACGAGGAGTCGCTGGGGCATACCGAGGACGGCCACGAGGCCATCCTTCAACAAGACATCTGCGGCAACTTCGTCAACCCGGACGACTACCGCATCAGCGCACTCAACCTCTCCAACAGCGCCGCCATCGTCCTCTACGAGGCCCTGCGCCAGGCAGGCTTTCCGGGAATGTGACAAAGGAACTATCCCTTTGTCACATTCAAGCGCCACGCCGATGGCACACATGCCTAATTGATGCTCTAGATAAAGAGCCCTCACTTTTAATCAGAATTAACTAAAGTAAAATGAAGTTAAACGGCGGCGTGAAAGGAGAGCCTTGTGGAATATCTCGAGAACCCGTTTACCCCCAGTTTTGGCGAGGTTCCTGCCCATCTCGCTGGCAGACAACAGATTATTCGGGATTTGGACCGCGCCTTCTTGAGCCAGCGTAGGCGCCCAGAATTGACCTCGATCTTCTCAGGCGCGCGTGGAACCGGTAAAACCGCTCTCATGTCGTCGCTCGCGACAAGGGCGGAATCCCACGGCTGGATTGCCGTAAAGACGACCGCGCTCCCGGGAATGCTTGAGGAAATCGAGTTCGGGGCGAAACGTGCTGCCGGCCATCTTATCGACCCGTCTAAGAACTTCGAAGTCACCGGTCTCGGAATTGCACCGCTCGGCAGCATCGAGGTCAATCGCGTTCACGATGCCTCAACCTGGCGTTATCGCATGAGCGACATCATCGACCAGCTCAACGAGGCGGGCACCGGTCTGCTCGTCACGGTTGACGAGGTGGACCCGACACTCGACGAGATGATTCAGCTCGCAGCGACGTATCAGCACTTTGTGACCGATGGGAAACGCGTCGCCCTGCTCATGGCGGGACTTCCCAACAACGTCTCGACGTTGCTGAACCACAAGACGGTCTCGTTCCTTCGCCGTGCCCAACAATATCATCTGGGTCGCATTGCCGACTATGACGTACGCGAGGCCTTGATTCGCACAATCCAAGAAAACGATCGCCTGGCAGATACTGAGGGAATCGATAGAGCCGTTCGCTCGATCTCTGGTTTTCCCTTCCTATTGCAACTCGTAGGCTACCGTGCCTGGGATCTCACAAGCGATTCGAAGGAAATCTCGTCACGCGACTTTGACCTGGGAATCAAAATCGCGCGCGACGAGATGGACGACCGAATCCTCGCGGCAACCTATCGGGAACTCACTGCAGAGGACAAGCGATTCCTCAGCGCCATGCTCGATGACGAGGAAGAATCCACCACCGCTGACCTTGTCGAGCGCCTTAAGCGTTCGCCGCAGCAGGTCTCCCGCTACCGACGTCGCATGATAGATGCCGGCATCATCGGGGAACGAGGACGGGGGCTCGTCGCATTTGAATTGCCATTCTTCCGCGACTATCTCGCGGCTCAATGCGTGAAATAGGCATCAATGAGGCAAAGGGGCTGTCCCTTTGTCGCATTGTCTATAGGTAGCGGCCGGTAATGCTCTTGGAGCAGGCAGCGATGTCGCCCGGCGTGCCGGCGCAGACGATTTGCCCGCCCGCGTCGCCACCGCCCGGGCCCATGTCGATCACGTAATCGGCGTTACGGATAAGGTCGAGGTCATGCTCGATCACGACAACTGTGGCGCCCTTGGCAACGAGGCCGTCAAACACGCTCAGCAGTACCTGAACATCGAGCGGATGCAGGCCAATCGTGGGCTCATCGAACACGAATACGGCATCATCCTGCACGCGGCTCATCTCGCTCGCGAGCTTAAGGCGCTGTGCCTCACCGCCCGAAAGCGCCGGCGTGGGCTCGCCAAGCGTGAGATAACCCAGGCCCAGGTCGTGCAAGGTCTGCAAACGCGTCTGAACCTTCTTGAGTCCCACCGTGGCGTCGAGCGCCTCATCCACACTCATATCCATGAGCTGCGGCAACGTAAGCAGGCTCCCGTCCTTGCCCTCGCGATGGATATGCGAGGCGGCCTCGGCGTAGCGCGAACCGCGACATGCCGGGCAGACGATCTCGACATCGGGCAAAAACTGCACGTCGAGCGATATAGAGCCCGTGCCATCGCACGTAGGGCAGCGCAAGGCGCCGGTGTTGTAGCTAAAGGCGCCCGCCTTGTAGCCGGCTGCCTTAGCCTCGGACGTACGGGCGAAGGCGCGGCGCAGCTCATCATGGATGTCGGCATAGGTCGCCACCGTCGAGCGAACATTGGCACCGATGGGCGTGGCGTCAATCAGGTTGGCACGTGCAATGCCCTCGGCATCGATCCAGCGCACGTGGCGCGGCAGGCGCTCGCCAGCTGCCTGCGCCTTAAGCGCCGGGATGAGCGTCTCGAGCACCAACGTCGTCTTGCCCGAACCCGAAACACCCGTAACCGCGACCAAGCGACCGCGCGGAATATCGACTTCGAGCGGCTTGACGGTATGGATGGTATCGGTCGCCATGCGGATATGGCCCTGGTCGAACATTTCGTCGTCAGTCACCTGCGGACGCAAGCGCTTGGGCTCGGCGCGCAAAAACGGCGCGATACGGCTGTCCTGCGATTGCTCGACCTCGTCTACCGTACCAGCGGCGATTACGTTGCCGCCGCCTGCTCCGGCAACGGGGCCCATCTCGACCAGATAATCAGCCTCCGCCAGCACACGTGTATCGTGGTCGACAACAACCACGGTATTGCCGTCATCCACCAGGTCGCGCATTACGCCCACCAAGCCGTCGACATTGGCAGGATGCAAGCCAATTGAGGGCTCGTCCAGCACATAGAGCACGCCTGTCGATCGGTTGCGCACCACGCGGGCGAGTTGCACGCGCTGGCGCTCACCCGTGGAGAGCGTGGCACCGGCGCGATCGAGCGAAAGGTAATCGAGACCCAGGTCGACCAGACGACGAGCCGTGCTCAAAAACGAATCGCAGATATCCGTCGCCATGGGCCGCATCTCGGCCGGCAAGGATGCGGGCACCCCGCGCACCCACTCGATCGCATCACCAAGCGTCATGGCCGCGGCCTGAGCCAGATTGATACCGCGCACCTGGGGCTGGCGCGCAGCCTCGGAAAGACGCGTGCCACCACAGTCACGGCATGGCCCCTCGCGCAAAAAGCGTGCAACGCGTTTGAGGCCCTTATCGTCCTTGACCTTGGCGAGCGCATTCTCAACGGTATAGACGGCGTTGTAATAGGTAAAGTCGAGCGGCGTGGCGCCCTCGCCGTTTTTGGGAACGTAGAGAATGTGCTTCTTAACCGCCGGGCCGTGAAACACGATGTCGCGCTCTTGAGGCGTGAGCTGGTTAAACGGCACGTCGGTGCGCACGCCCATCTCGCCGGCCACCTGCTTCATCAGGTCCCACATGAGCGTGCCCCAGGGAAGCACCGCACCCTCGTTGATGGTCTTTGACTCGTCGGGCACCAGGCTCGCCTCGTCTACCTCGCGCATGACACCGGTGCCGCCGCAGGTAGGGCACGCACCGCCGCTATTGAAAGCCAAATCCTCGGCACTCGGCGCGTAGAACTCGCGGCCGCATGTCGGACACGTGAGCGACAGGCCCGCAGCCACGTTAAGGCTCGGCTCCACACGCGCCCCGCAATGCGGGCACACGTGATGGGCGCAACGGCTAAAGAGCAGACGCAGGCTGTTGTTGAGCTCGGTCATGGTACCAAAGGTCGAGCGCACGCCCGGCACGCTGGGGCGTTGATGCAATGCGAGCGCCGCCGGCACGTGCAGAACCTCGTCCACCTGGGCGTGTTCGGCCTGCGTCAGGCGACGTCGAGTATAGGTGCTGAGTGCTTCCAAGTAGCGACGCGAGCCCTCGGCATAAAGAACCCCCAGCGCCAGCGAACTCTTGCCCGAGCCCGACACGCCGGCAATGCCCACAAGCCTTCCCAGTGGAATATCGATATCGATGTCTTTGAGGTTGTGTACACGTGCGCCACGCACTTCGATAGCCTGCGGGCTCATCTTCTGTTCCGTCACCTTTATCACCCTACTCATGCCATAAAACTCGATCGCGAATGTACGCGCCCAGCATGGGCACGGTAAACCGGACGAGGCCGTATCCGGCAGCTTCGATGACGCGCTCGCGAATCAGGCTTGCGCGATATTTACTCGCCCAGCTCTGGGTACGCTCGCAGCGCTCAATGATATCCGCCATGCGCGTCGGTTTGTCCTCGTCAACCGCCATGGCCTCGATAAAGAGGCGCTGTGGACTGCGCAGCCCGTAATACAGAGGCGCGTCAACCGCTTCGTAGAACTCGGAGACGGCATCCGCATGGCCATCCTCGACATCGCGCCTTTCGATGACCTGCGAGCTACGCCGGACAGCAGACCGCCACATGTAATATCCCACCAGCTGAACCATATAGGGATGCCCCATGCTCTTGCGCGCCGCAAGGTCCGCCGTCTCCGCGTCAACGTAAAGACCAGCATCTTTGACCGCCTGGATATATGAATCACGCACCTTGGGCAAGGATATCGCCCCCAGCGTACGCTGCTGGGCACGCCGCAAAAACGTCACGCTCGGCTCTTCGAGCAGGTCGTCAACCATACTGGGTAAGCCGGCGAACACCAGCGCAAGACCGCGCTGCTCGCTATCGGGCAAGCCCGTGGCATCCTGGTCTCCGAGCACCTGCTGATAGAGAACGGCAAGGGCCGCCAGCTCCTCGATAGACGCCGATTGCGCCTCGTCAATCGCAAACAGTATGCCTTTGCCTGGACCGAGCTTCTTAAGGCGCTCGTTGACCAGCCCTCGCAACATCTCGCCCTTTGCCCGCGCCGCCTCGACTGACATCCGACCAAACGACGGACCGAACTCCATTGACGTCACAACGGGTTTATTCGAGCGAAGCGCGTCGGCCAATCGGTCGCATAAGCCAAGCGAAGCGGAATCGGAGACAACCGCCCATCCGCGCTCGCTAGCTAAACGCTGCAGCTCCCGCAGGAGAACCGTCTTGCCGCAGCCGCGGTTTCCCGTAATGAGCATGAGCCTACCCGGCGCTCCGGCGCCGTTATCGAGCCCTTCCTCAAAATCTTCGATGACCGACTCGCGACCGATGAGTATCGGAGGCCGCTTGCCTGCCGTTGGCTTAAAGGGGTTTGGATTCATGTCGGCCTCCTCGGATTGGCGAACCCTGGCAATAGTTATACCAACTTATACCGAGTTATACCAATAGCAGGTGACAAAGGAACTATCCCTTTGTCACATGTGGCCGAAAAACTCGGCGTCTGCTGCTCGCCAGGGGCGGAAGGTGGCGGGATCGATCTTTACGTGCGCCGCGGCGGGTACGTCGTACCATTTGACCGTGTAACCGGCGCCGTGAGAGCAGAAGACCGAATCGGGCGTGTTGGGCAGATCGGCCTCGGGCTCATAGGCGGCCGTCTCGATTACGTGCTCGACATCATGGCAAGCCGCATAGCCGGCGAGCTCCAGGTACAGATGCCCGCGACCGCTCGTGTAGGCAGCCACCTCCAGCGCGTAATCCTGCACCTCAGATGCCGGCACGCGACCCACAAGCTTCGCCCGGTCGCCCGCCATCGTCGGCGGCTCGCACTCGGCACCCATGCGCGTGGCGTCTGACAACGCCCTGCCCACGCACTCCCCCGGCACCTCGAGATCAAAGCGATACCACGGCTCCAACAGCACTGCCGCGCCGGCCTCACGCGCCTGCATGAGCCCCTGGCGAATCGCGCGGTACGTGGCCTGACGAAAGTCGCCGCCCTCGGTGTGCTTGGCATGCGCGCGGCCACCCGTGAGCGTAATGCGCACATCGGTGATGGGCGAGCCGGTCAGCACGCCCAGGTGATCGCGCTCCATGGCGTTGGTGAGCGCCAAACGCTGCCAGTTAAGATCGAGCTCGTCGGTCGAGGTCACGGTGCCAAACTGCACGCCCGAGCCCGCTGGCAACGGCTCCAGGCTCAGATGCACCTCGGCATAGTGGCGCAATGGCTCAAAGTGGCCCACGCCCTCGACCGGCTGCGAAATGGTCTCCTTATAGAGAATGCCGCCAGACTCAAACTCAACTGAAAGGCCAAAGCGATCGGCCAACACCCGCTTCACGACCTCGAGCTGCACCGCTCCCATGAGCTGCAGATGTATTTGTTCAAGATGCGTGTTCCAGCTTACGCCGAGCATGGGATCTTCGTCCGCCAACTCAGTCAGCGCTTTGAACACCGCGTGGACATCGTGTTCGCCCGGAAGCACCGTATAGGTGAGGACCGGCGCAATGACGGGCGTATCGCCCGCGGGCTCCGCACCCAGGGCATCACCCGGGCGAACGTGCGCAAGACCCGTCACGGTGCAGATGCCGCCAGCGGCAACTTCCTGGGCAAGCTCGTATTTCTCGCCGTTATAGATGCGCACCTGGTCGATCTTTTGCTCCCACGCCTCGGCGCCGGAACGTCCGTTAATCAGCTGTTTGGCATGCAGCGTGCCGCCGGTCACTTTAACCCATGCCAAGCGCTCGCCGCGATCCCCGCGGCTCACACGGTAGACGCGCGCGGCAAACTCCGGGTGCCATGCCCGTTCACGCATCAGTGCGCATATACCATCCAGCAGCTCGTCCACGCCCTGGTCCTTGAGCGCCGAGCCGGCAAAACAGGGAAAGAGCTTGCGCTCGGCAACCATGCGCGACAGCGTTGCGACGGAAAGCTCACCCGCTTCAAGAAACTCCTCGAGCGCCGCCTCGTCCAACGCAGCAGCGTCCTCCTGAACGGCACCGCCCGCCAGCAGTTCGTTGGCATCCAGGCAGCCTTCGGAAAGACGCTGCCCAAGCTGTGCCAGCAAAACATCGCGGCCGGGATTCTCCAAATCGATTTTGTTGATATAGATGAACGTCGGAAT
>UROZ01000086.1 GCA_900549655.1 uncultured Collinsella sp. | reverse complement strand
GCGGCGGTTTTTTGCCTGTCTGGGGCGTCTCAAAACCAAGTGAGTAGGCTTTTTGCAGGAGGTCAAGCACGCCCCAAAACGCCACAGCTCTGACCTGCGGTTTTATTGAGTATTTGTTGCGATGTGCTCGGCATATCCAAATAAGTCTACTCACTTGCATCTAAGACGCACCAGATAGGCAAAAACCGCCGCAAAAAGGGGGCCGGTTCCCTTCGCGGCAGCCGTTAATACGCCGAGCTTGTTATCGTAAAAGCCAATCACGCGCCGAAACCACACTACAGTCTTTCGACTCATACGTTGAGTCCACGCGGGCCACAACATAGCGCGCATCTTTTGCAATGTCGATCTCATCGCATACAGTCTGTAGATGGCGGGCGTACTTATCGTGATACGTTCTGGATGATTTTATTTCGATAGCCTTGGGACTCCCTGAGTTTGTACAGTCGAGCAAATCGATTTCACGCTTGCTGTCGTCCCTATAGAAATACAGCTCGGGATTCTCGCCCACGTTGAGATGGCTCTTCGCCGTTTCGGAAACGATGAGGTTTTCGAAAACGGCCCCCAGATAAGGGCTCTCCAATAGTTGCTCCAGTGATCCAATTTTGAGCAAGTAGCAGAGCAGCCCCGTGTCGTAAAAATAGAGCTTGGGCGTTTTAGTTAGACGCTTCTTGGCATTTGCATAATAGGGCTGCAGCGAAAACGTCAGGTAGCTCTGCTCCAGAATGGACAACCAGCTTTTAATGGTCGATACGCTCACGCCCGTATCTCGAGAAAGCGAGGATATATTGATGAGGGCACCGACGCTCTGAGCAATTATGGACAGAAACTTATGAAACTCCGCCTTATTGCGCACATCAAGCAAGCCCACAACATCGCGCTCAACATAGGTATCGATATAGCTGGGAAAATAAACCGAGGACGGCATTCCGGCGGAACGCAGGCGAGGGTATCCCCCTTCGAGCGCGAACAAATCCACTTCCAGCTGCCCCTGCTGGCCCCTCTCCGCTTCTCGAAACGATAATGGCAGCAATTTTAAGATCCCGACTCGCCCGGCAAGAGACTGCCCGATGCTTTTCATCATCAAAAAGTTTTGCGAGCCTGTAAGGATGTATTGACCGGCGTCTCCCCGCTCATCCGAAACAACCTGGATCATTGAAAACAAATCCGGGGCGTATTGCGCCTCATCGATGATGAGTCCGCCCTTTCGGTTGCGGATAAAACTCACCGGATCCTCCAAGGCCGCGCGCCTCGTTTGAGGGTCCTCAAGCGTGACGTAGGAATAGTCGGGAAAGGCATGCCGAACCAGCGTAGACTTACCACTCTGCCTAGGCCCTGTCAACGACACAACAGGAAACCAGCCTGCCATGCGAATGAGCAACTCATGCAAATCCCTGTTAATGAACTCAGCCATATCAACGCCCCTTATTACGCTGTTACCATAATCGAATAGTTTCATTCTCCATAATCTTATAGTAGCGTTTACCATAATCTTATAGTAACCCAGTTCAAAAGCATTATTTATAGAGCCGAAATCTCAGACCCTAAATAACAAAAGCCACCACAATGGGGGCTGTCCCCATTGTGGTGGCTTGCAGGCGAGTTAACTTGTTCCACTATCGTACGCCAGCCATGTCCGAGCCTAGAGCGTGGCAAGGCGCTTGGACTCGTGCGCGGCGAGCGCAATGGAGATGATGCCAGTAATGGCATCGGCCACCACCAGGGCGATCCACACGCCCTCGACACCCATCATGTTGCCGAGGAGGTACATAAGCGGCACCGAGCAGATCACATAGCGAAGCAGGCCCGTAAACGTGGCGACACCCACCTTCTCGACCGCCTGGAAATACATCGACATGGTCATGGCAAGATAGCCCAGGGCAACAGCCAGGATGACAGTACGCGTGGCGTTGGCGGCAACCTCAACGAGCGCAGGATCGCTGCCGGCAAAGAAGGCGCACACCGGGGTGGCGGCAAGCCAGAGCGCGACGGTGACCAGCGCCAGCGTCACAACCTGGTACTTAAGCGTGCAGGAGAGCGTCTCCTTAAGGCGTGCCCAAGCCTTTGCGCCGGCGTTGAAGGCAGCGATGGGCTGCAGACCGTAGGAGAAGCACTGGGCAACCATCATGGTAATGTAGAGGATGTAGCCGTTGATCACGCCAAAGGCTGCGATGTAGAGCGAGCCCATGTCGCCGCCGAGCGAACCCAAAAGCGAGTTGGCAACGGCATTAAAGATAAAGGTCGCACCCTGGACCAGGAAGAACGGGAAGCCGATCTTGAAGATCTGGCCGCAGATGGCGAGGTCGAGCTTAAGGTCGGCCAGGCTAATCTGGAGCTGGGACTTTTTGCCCCCGATGAACCAGAAGATACCGATGGCCCAGATACCGATGGAAAGCCCGTAGTACACGCCGGCGCCCATAACGCCAAACTTGAGCACAAACGTGGAAAGCGCGAGCCAACAGATGGCGACGATGGCCGAAACGGTCATGAGGTTGGCCTGGATCTGAACCTTCTCGTCCACACGCATCACAGCGGTGATCATCTGGCCAATGACCGTGAGCGGCAGCAGCACGGCGAAGGTGCGCACGCCGGCAACGGTATCGGCCATGATGTCGGGCGTGGCGCCAAAGAATGTGCAGATGGGCTCGGTAAACACTGCCATCACCACAGCAAGCAGCACACTCACGATCGTGGTGAGCCAAAAGCCCTGGCTAAAAGCCTTGCTTGCGCCCTTGATGTCGCCGGCACCCAAAAGGTTGCCCACCACGGCGGGCACGCCGGTGCCAAACAGGTTGCCAAAGGCCAGGTTGATGTACTCGACCGACATAATGATCGAGACACATGCCAGGCCGTGGGCACCTAGGCCCCAACCCATCACGAGGCCCTCAAGGACCACCATGATGATCTGGGCGAGCATGCCCTGGCCGGTGACGATGGTGTACTTACGCACCAGACCGGGAATCGGTTGGGAGGCGAGCTCGCGCTCCTCCTCCACGGCAGCGGTTACTTCTTCTGCCATTGTTCTCCCCTTTCCTTGAGAGAGTAGTGCTGAATGGATGTCAGGCGGCTGACAACTGGCACCAAGCCGCCCAATCAAACGATGGCGCTATGCCTCAAAGACCACCTTGCCGGCGATCATCGTGAGGGCTGCGGTAGCCTCGAGCACCTCGGCCGGCTCGCAATCAAAGAGATTGCGGTCGAGCACGCAGATATCTGCCTGTTTGCCGCACGCGAGCGTGCCGATGCGGTCCTCGGCATGCATGGCGTAGGCGCTGCCATAGGTGTAGGCGCGCAGAGCCTCGGCCATGGTAATGCGCTCCTGGGGGAACCAGCCCTCAGGGTTGGAACCGTCCTCGAGCATGCGGAAGACCGCGCCGTACACCTCCTCCATGGGCTCCAAGCCCACAACGGGGAAGTCACTGCCCAGGTGCACCACGGCTCCGCTGGCAAGCAGGCTATGCAGGGGCCACGAAAGCGCGGCACGCTCGGGACCCACGGCTTCGTCCTTGGCAAGGTCAGCCATATCGAGCAGCATGTGCCACGGCTGCATGCCGGGGCAGACGCCGAGCTCGGCATAACGCGGCATATCCTCGGGTTGAACCGTCTCGTTGTGCTCCATGGAGTGGCGACAATCCCGCTTGCCATGCAAGCGCTCGCCCTCCTCAAAGCAATCGAGCACAAAACGCACCGAGCGATCGCCGATTGCATGGATGCGCGTGTCAACGCCCCATTCCTGCGCCCTCAGGATGGCAGCACGGATGCGCTCCGGCTCCTCCGCGGGCTCACCACAGGTGTCGGGTGCGTTGCTATAGGGTTCAAGCATCCAGGCGGTATGGTCGGAGCACACACCATCAAGGAACTGCTTAAAGCCGTGCCACTCCACCTGCGTACCCGGGAAGGCGTATTTCTCCTTGATCTGCTCGAGCGTCAAGGACTCGTTTTCGAACAGGTCGGTGTACAGGAACACGCGCAGCGGCAAGTCGCCCTTGGCATTAAGACCTGCCAACACCGCATACGGGTTTTCCATGCTCACAAACGTAGGATTGACCATGCCGACCGTAGTGATTCCCAGGGCATTGGCGCGCCGGGCGGTTTTTGCAAACGACGCGTCAACAACCTCGGGCGCTGGGTCGTAGACCTCGTCCATAAAGAAGGCGCCGGCGTTGTTGGAAAACACGCCCGTCAGATTGCCGTCGGCATCCTTAAGGATCTTGCCGCCTGCGGGATCGGGCGTCTGCGAAGTTACTCCCACCTTGTTGATGGCGCAGGTATTGGCACTAAAGGTATGCAAGTCAACCTGCTGCAGAAATACCGGGCGGTCGGAGATGTACTCATCGATCATCGCGGCCGTGGGCATCTCGGGGACATCCCACTGGAACTGGATAATCTGGCAGCCCAGAATCCACTCGTTATCGGGATGGTCGGCCGCAAACGCCACGACACGTTCCATCGCCATCTCAAAACTGGTGCAGTCGATGAGGTTGACGGCAAAATCGGGGTCGGTCATAAACGCGCCCTGGGCAAAATGCGTGTGCGAGTCGATCAGGCCGGGCATGACGAGCTGGTCGCCAAAGTCGCGCACCTCGGTATCGGGACCGATAAACGGTGCCAGGTGAGCATCGTCACCGCAGGCAACGATTTTATCGCCCCGCACGGCAACGCCGCCCTTAAACGGCTCGAGCCCATCGCCGGTAAAGACGGCGTCGCTCTTGATAACTACATCAGCCTTGTCCATGCGAGCCTCCTCAGGCATCTTTGGTTGTAACGCGGACGCACCGCCCGCGTGGGCACTCGGTTGGGAGCGTAGCGCTCCCGCATCGGCGCGTGTCTACAAGCCGTGCTCGGACGTCTGTCCCACGTCCGCGGCTTCGCGCTACACCCATTGATACACAGGGGCAAATCCGTGCCAAGGCCAGGGACCGCAAACGGTCAGTTTAAGCAGGTTTACACGCTTTACCTGCAGGTTTATTGTCTGAGATTATTACCGCTTCATTACGCCCAACGGTGTGGCCGCCCACACAGCAAGACCCGCATGCGAGGAAGAATGAGGCTAGGAACGCCAAAAGGTATCTATAAGGTCATCTCGGTTGGAGACGCCGCTTTTAACGTAGATGCGATGCAAGTGTGCCTTGACCGTGCCAGGGCTGATGACCAACTCGCTGGCGATGTTTTGGGCGTCGTTGCCCTTCAGCACCAGCGTGAGCACCTCCTGCTCGCGCCGTGACAGCTTATGGGCGTCGGCATAAATCACCACACGCGATGCGAGATCGTCCTCAGAGCTTGCGCTCTCGGCTGCCACGTCCTCATCGGCACGCGGATGACGGGCATACACACGCAGGATATGGCTAAACTGGCAAAAAAGCTGAGCCGCGCATACCACGAGCAGCACGTTTTCGGAGATATTGCGCTCGGACAGATACCACAAAAAGAGGCCGATGACGGGGTTTTGGGAGTCGGGGCGGCAGAACAAGATCATGTAGGTGTCCTCGGCGATCACGCAAAACACAAGAACGAAGGCCACCTTCCAAAAGAGCTTTGAGCGGTCGAGGTCGAGTTTCTCAACACGCGTTGCTCTGTACCGGTAATGCCAGGCGGCATAGGCAAGACATCCTACATTACCCAGGTCACGCGTGAGCCAAAAGAGATACTGCTGCACCTCTCCGGCAGCGCCGCTGCGAGGCACCAGCAGCAATTGCAAGATTGAAAACGGCACGATAGCGAGTCCGAGCATGCGCGACGTCGGTCTTTTGCGCAAGCGCGCAAACATCCATAGCACCACGCAGGCATAGATGGCAATACCAAGCACGCAGCGCAGCAAGGGGTGCTGCAGCGGCTCGCTAAAGGTAACGGCGTAGTCGTATTTGAGCCGATTGTACTCGTCAAAAAAGATGACCGACATATCGAGTATATAGAGCAAAAAACCCGCCGCGGCCACGAGGCTGTCGCGACGGCGCGTCATGAGCCAAACCACCAATGCCACGGCACTGGTCACCAGAGCCACACCCATGATAATCGTGGTGTAGATATAGAACGCGAAACTCATGCCCGCCTCCCCTGTCTAGATGCTGTGAGGATGTTGACAGATTCTTTGCCGCAAGATTAGACTCACCGATTAAACGTACTGTATCGTTTAGATAAACAAGCTGTGTCTCACCGATGAAAGGAGATGCCATGACACCGATCGCTCCGCTCAAGATGCTCGTCGCGCCCGCCGCCAAGGCCATCACCCGACTCGGTTCTTCCATGACCTACGACAATGTCCCCTGCGCCGTTGAGGCGCGTTCGGACAGCTGCCCCTACCTGGGCCACGTCCCCTACTTTGCACCCAAGCTCGCATCTGATCCCGAGCAGCGTGAGCAGTAATCCAAGATGCATCTAGCACCGCACAACTCGCGGCGCTACTGTTTTGGTGCAAAGCGACCTGTCCCCCTTGCGCCAACGCCGGGATTGTCGATGCTGCGGCCGCGGCGCGATATGAGGCGCGAAACCTCGCCCAGCAACACGCCGATCACCACACCCATGAGGATCGGCAACTTTGACATCTCGGCGGGCGAGCTGTTAAGCGGCACGATTGTCGCAACAATCGAAAGCACGAGTTCTACCACCGGCACCGCAAGCGCTACCGCAAGCACCTTGCCCTCGAAGGGCGCGCGAAACACGCGCGGGCGGTCGTCGTATTTACGCAGGCGCCAAAACGCCGGGAACATCGGGATATAGCTCATGAGCAGAAAGACGACGTTCATCGAGAAGAAGACCCAAAAGACGTCGGAACCTTCACCCAGCGGAATCTGAAGTAGCAGCACCAAGCTGGCAAAACAACCGTTAATGAGTGCCGAGCCGTTGGGCATGCCGGTCTTCTTGGACACCAGCGCAAAGGGACGCGGCATGTTGCCATGGCGCGCGGCATAGCTCGCCACGTTGTTGACGCCAAAGCTCCAACAGATCATGTTGGCAAACAGCGTTACCAGAAAGGCCACGCCCACGACCATCGTCAGCGGGTGAGCGCGCCCCACCATGGCGGCAACCGCGTCCACAATGCCCGAATCGAGTGAAAGCTGCTCGGTGGGAACCGCGGCTCCAATACCGATGCCACAGATAATGTAGATCGCCGCGATGGCAACGCCACCGGCGATAACCGCCTTGGGGATATCGCGCGATGGGTTCTTCATCGTGCTGGCAAAGGTCGCGACCACCTCAAAGCCCATAAAGTTGAATAGGATGATTGAAAGATACGTCAGTGAGTTAGTGTCTCCCAGATCGGGGACAAATGTCTTAAACGACATATCGTTGGCAAAGCCGTTGTTGCAGGCAAACCAGATGCCGATGATTCCCACCACGGCGGTAATGAGCACCTTGATGACGGCGCCGCCATCCATGACCCAATCGGCCTCGGCCACCGGCTGCATTGCCATGACCGTGACGCCCCACACAAAGGCAAGCTCGATGGCAATTCGGACCCCAAGCGAAAATTCGATGCCCCATACCGCATTGATGACACTGGGGAACATGCAGGCGATACTTGCCACCCACAGTGGAAAGTTGACCCAATAGCACCAGGAGCAGCGTGCACACCAACGGTCTCCCAAGCCCAGGCGAACCCAGTCGTACAGGCCGCCCTCGGAATCGAACGCCGTACCGAGCTCGGCCACCACCAGGCCATAGGGAAGCAAAAACGTAATGATAAGGAAGATCCACCAGAAGAACTGCACGTTACCCATGGCAGATGCCGGAGCAGCCGCCTCGATGGTAAAGACAACGCAGATAACCGAGAGGATGACCTCGAACAGGGAGAACTTTTTACCTGCCATGGCACGCTTCCCCTACAGCAAAAAGGATGGCATCTGTACCGAAGGCGCAGCCCAAGGTAGGGTTGCAGGCCGCGTCACCGGTGCAGGTGCCATCCCAAAGAGAAGAGAGGATGCAATTGTTGGACCAACGCTCGCGGAACAGGCGCGTGTAGATAACGATACGCTGGTACATAGATACTCCGATCAAAACGGCCGCGATTGCGACCGGAATCTTTTGGCAATTGAAGACGCGTCTGACCTGGGATATTCAAGCGAACAATTGGCCTAACCCGCAATAAATCCCAGATCAGACGCGTACTCAATCAAAGAGGCGGGCACTCCGAAGTGGAGGCAACGGAGTGCCCAAAGAAAAACCCAGCCGACCAAGACATCGAATAAACCGACCATCAATGCCCCGAGATGGTCACGGTGCGATTCACCGACTGTCCGATTGATCGGCTGGGTTTCTGAGGTGCGGCAGATTGCCCTGAAAGAGGAGGGCATAGACCTTAAGGGTCATGCCCGACGATTGAAGGGCAAGGTGCCGTGCCTCGGGAAGACAGACAATTACGCGGACGGCTCCTGCTGAGTAATGCAGTGGATGTTGCCGCCACCGAAGACGACCTGCTCGGACTGAACGCCGACGCACTTGTAGACGCCCT
>UROZ01000085.1 GCA_900549655.1 uncultured Collinsella sp. | reverse complement strand
CCGGCACGTGCGGCATCGGCCCGATCACGCACTTCGATACCGATGCGTTTGCCGTTAAGGTGGCGGCCGAGGTCAAGGGTTTTGACGGCAACGAGTACTTTGGCAAGCGTGACGCCAAGCACCTGGACCCCTGCGTTCAGTTTGCCCTGGCAGCGTCGGACGAGGCCATGCACGATGCGGGCTTTGATGCCGAGGGCGCCATCGATCGCGAGCGCCTGGGCGTCTACGTGGGTTCGGGCGTGGGCGGCATGCAGACACTCGTCGACAACGTCCACACGATTGCCGACCGTGGGCCCCGCCGCGCATCGCCCTATATGATCGCGATGATGATCCCCAATATGGCTTCGGGCAATATCGCAATCCGCCACAAGGCAAAGGGCCCGACCCTGCCCGTGGTGACCGCGTGCGCGACCTCGGCCCATGCGGTGGGCGAGGCATTCCGCGCCATCAAGCACGGCTATGCCGATGCGATTCTCGCCGGCGGTGCCGAGGCCGCAATCATCCCCGATGCCGTTGCGGGCTTTACATCCTGTCGTGCTCTCACCACTAATCCTGACCCGTCGACGGCTTGCCGCCCGTTCGATGCAGACCGCGACGGCTTTGTGATGGGCGAGGGCGCCTGCGTGCTCGTGCTCGAGAGCATGGAACATGCGCAGGCGCGCGGTGCGCACATTTATGCCGAGGTCGTGGGCTACGGCAACACCGATGATGCCTATCACATCACGAGTCCCGATCCCGAGGCTGCCGGCATTGCCCGTGCGATATCGCTGGCGGTGGCCGAGGGCGACGTTAAGCCTTCCGAGGGCCTCTACATCAACGCTCACGGAACCTCGACTAAACTCAACGATTCGTCCGAGACGGAGGGCATTAAGCGTGCGCTCGGCGAGGACGCGGCACGCGCCGCGCACGTCTCGTCGACCAAGTCGATGACCGGCCACATGATCGGTGCTACGGGTGCCATTGAGGTCATGGCCTGTGCGATGGCGCTCGAGCAAGGCGTGGTGCCCCCGACCATTAACTACCACACGCCCGATTCCGCCTGCGATCTTGATTACACGCCCAATCGAGCGGTTCGCGCCGACCTTACCTGGGCGCTTTCGACCAATCTGGGCTTTGGCGGACACAACGCCGCCATCGCGCTGCGTAGATATACGAGGAGCTAGAGCATGGATTCCAAAAGACTTGCCGAGATAGCCGATGTCATGGAGGACCGCGGCCTCACGCGCGTGCGCGTTGAGGAGCCCGATGGCACCGCGGTCGAGCTCGAGCGCGCGAGTGCAGCGCAGCCGGTTGCCGTGCCCATGCCTATGCCGGGTGCCGTGACTGCTCCGGCGGTGGCTCCTGTCGCCATGCCTGCCGCCGCGCCGGAGCTCGCCGCGCAAGCGCCTGCCGCCACACCGGAGCCTAAGGGCACCGAGGTGACCGCTCCCATGGTCGGCGTTTTCTATGCTGCCCCGGCGCCGGGCGACGAACCGTTTGTGCGCGTGGGCTCCAAGGTCAAGGCCGGTGAGACCCTCTGCATCATCGAGGCCATGAAGGTTCTCAACGAGGTGACGGCCGAGGCAGACGGCGAGGTGCTCGAGATCTGCGTGGCCGACGGCGACCTCGTGGAGTTTGGCAGCTGCCTCATGAGGATCGGATAGGTGATATCCATGAACAAAGAAGAGCTCAAGAAGCTGTTGCCGCATCGTGAGCCGATGCTTTTGCTCGACGAAGCCGAGCTAGTGGGCGACGAGGCCCACGGCAAGATCACGATTACGGGCGACGAGTACTTTTTGCAGGGGCATTTTCCGGGAAACCCGGTCGTCCCCGGCGTGATCCAGTGCGAGATGCTCGCCCAGAACTGCTGCGTGCTGCTGATGGGCGATGAGGAGGCGCGCGGTGCGACGCCGTTCTACACGAGTCTGGACAAGGTGCGCTTTAAGCGTCCGGTGCGCCCGGGCGACACGGTTGATCTGGTGTGCACCATCACGCGTGCGCGCGGGCCGTTCCGCTTTGCGACGGGTACTGCGAGCGTCAACGGTGAGGTTTGCTGCCGCGCCGATATGTCTTTTGCACTCATGCACGAAAGTTAAGGAAGGCTTCATGTTCGACAAAGTGCTCATCGCCAACCGAGGCGAAGTCGCGGTCCGTGTTATCCGCGCGTGCCGCGATATGGGCATCAAGACCGTCGCCGTCTACTCCACGGCCGATGCGGACGCGCTGCACGTGCAGCTTGCCGACGAGGCGTATTGCATCGGCGGCCCGCGTCTTGCCGAGAGCTACCTCAACGACGATGCCGTGCTCACCTGTGCCGTAAAGTCGGGGGCAAAGGCGATCCATCCTGGCTACGGTTTCTTTTCGGAGAAGGCGAGTTTCGTGCGCGACTGCGACAAGTACGGCCTGGCGTTTGTTGGTCCTTCGGCCGAGGTCATCGACAGCATGGGTGACAAGGACGCCGCACGTCGAACGGCTGCCGCGGCGGGCGTGCCCATCGTGCCGGGCTGCGATTTGCTCAAAAGCCCCGAGGAGGCAACGGCCGAGGCCGAACGCATTGGCTGCCCCGTGCTCATCAAGGCGCGTGCCGGTGGTGGCGGTCGCGGCATTCGCAAGGTCGAGCGCGTGGAAGATGCGGCAAAGGCGTTTATCGAGGCGCGTGCCGAGGGCGAGGCCGTTTTTGGCGACGGCGAGTGCTACATGGAGAAGTTTGTCGCGCCGGCGCATCACGTTGAGGTGCAGATTATGGCCGATAAGCAGGGCCATGTGTTTTCGCTTGGCGAGCGTGAGTGCTCGGTGCAGCGCCGCAACCAAAAGCTAATCGAGGAGAGCCCCGCGCCGTGCCTCGACGGACACGACGACATTCGTGCTCGCATGCACAAGGCAGCGCGTGACCTGGCTCGTGCCGTTGGCTACGAAGGAGCCGGTACCATCGAGTTCCTGTATTCGGACGACGGCAATTTCTACTTTATGGAAATGAACACGCGCTTGCAGGTGGAGCATCCGGTTACGGAGTTTGTGACCGATACCGACCTGGTCAAGTGGCAGCTGCGCGTGGCAGCAGGCCAGCCTCTGCCCTTTGAGCAGGAGGACATGCCGGTCCGCAACCACGCCATGGAGTGCCGCATCAATGCCGAGACGCCGGACTTTCTGCCGTCATGCGGAACGGTCACCGCGTTGCGTGTGCCGGGTGGTCCGCGCGTGCGCTGGGATTCCGCCATGTTTACCGGTGCGACAGTTCCGCCGTACTACGACTCCATGCTCGGCAAGCTCATCGTGTGTGCGCCCACGCGTGATGGAGCCATTCGCAAGATGCGCTCGGCCCTGGGCGAGCTCGTGATTGAAGGCGTGAGCGAAAACAGCGAGCTTCAGCTCGACGTGCTGGCAAACGACGAGTTCTTGTCGGGCATGTATCACACCGATCTGATGGGGCATCTCTATGCTGATGAATAGAAAAGCGAAGACGGTCAATGTCCTTGAGGGGCCGATAACCGAGTCGTGCGCCGAGTTTCCCGCGCGCCACGTGTTTATCAAGTGCCCGGAGTGCCGCCGTGTGATCGATGAGGCACGCCTACACGACAACCTCGAGGTCTGCCCTCGTTGCGGCAAACACTTTCGCGTGAGCGGTCGCGCGCGCATGCGCATGACGGTCGACGAGGGCATGTTTGAGGAATGGGATGCCAATCTGGCGTCGGAGGACTTCCTCTCGTTTCCCGGCTATGCCGATAAGCTCAAGAGCGTGAGCGAGCGTTCGGGCGAGCGCGATGCCGTTGTGTGCGGCAGGGGCAAAATCTGCGGTTGCGATACGGCGCTCTTCTTTATGGACGCCAACTTTATGATGGGCTCGATGGGCTCCGTGGTGGGCGAGAAGATCTGTCGCACATTTGAGCGTGCGACCGAGCTGGGATTGCCAGTTGTCGGCTTTACCGTTTCGGGCGGTGCGCGTATGCAAGAGGGCGTGACCTCGCTTATGCAGATGGCCAAGATTTCAGCGGCGGTTCGGCACCACAGCAAGGCGGGCGGCCTGTATATTACGGTGCTCACCGATCCCACGACCGGAGGTGTAACCGCGAGCTTCGCCATGGAGGGCGACATTATCCTGGCCGAGCCCGATGCCCTGACGGCATTTGCCGGCCCGCGCGTGATCGAGCAGAACATGCACAAGCGTCTGCCCAAGGGATTCCAGCGCTCCGAGTTTTTGCTGGAGCGCGGCTTTTGCGATGCCGTTGTTCCGCGTGGCGAGATTGCGCTCACGGTAGGCGAGCTGCTGGCGCTGCACGAAGGGCACGCGCCCAGCCTGGGGGCACCGCACGAGATTGTGCATGCGGGTCGCCGCGGCAAAAAGCTGGGACACTTGTTTAAGCGCTCGGCGGCACCAAAAACCGCGCTCGAGATTGTCAAGCAGACCCGCTCGGCAGATCGCGCCACGGCGGGTGAGATGATCTCGCTGGGCCTGGATGGATTTGTGGAGCTGCACGGCGACCGTTACTTTGGCGACGACGCCGCTGTGGTGGCTGGCATTGGCTGGAAAGACGGACGCCCCGTAACGGTCATCGCCATCGAGCGCGGCACCACGACCAAAGAGCGTATGCACCGCAACTTTGGCATGGCACATCCCGAGGGCTACCGCAAAGCGCGTCGCCTGATGCGCCAGGCCGAAAAGTTTGGTCGACCGGTTCTGTGCCTGGTCGATACCTCGGGCGCGTTTTGCGGCATCGGTGCCGAGGAGCGCGGTCAGGGCGAGGCGATTGCCCAGAACTTGATGGAGATGAGCGGCCTTAAGACGCCGATTGTCTCGGTGGTGACAGGCGAGGGCGGCTCTGGTGGCGCGCTGGCGCTGTCCGTGGCCGACCGCATCCTGATGCTCTCGAGCTCGGCCTATTCGGTCGTGAGCCCCGAGGCCTGTGCGTCGATCCTGTGGAAGGATACCGAGCGCGCGAATGAGGCCGCCGAGGCGCTTAAGCTCACAGCTCCCGATCTGTTGGCGCTCGGCATCATCGACGGCATTGTTGATGATAGGGGCCTGTCGCATGAGGAAATTGCCGGTGCCGTCATGTCCTCGGCATTTGATGCCTTCGATACGCTTGGGCGGCTCGACGACGCGACCCTCACAAACCTCCGCTACGAAAAGTACCGCGCAATCGGTCAGTACCGCACGATGTGACAAAGGGACAGCCCGCATGTCACATTGGGAAAGGCGTTCCATGCTACAAGTTTCTAACACCTCGTTTACAACGTCGGTTTCATCAAACGCCATGGCCGTGGTCGATTATCTGTCCAAAAGCATGATGTCGGCGCTGCCGTTTATTGTCTGCGCGGCGTTGTTCCGCACCGTCGCCGTCATTATGGGCGAAGGCATGCTGGGCCTGTGGTCTGCCGATTCCGAAATCTATCGCCTGTTCTACAGTTGGCTCTATAACGCCGGCTACTACTTTTTGCCCATCTATCTTGGTTGGGCGGCCGCCCGCCAGCTCGGTTGCTCGGAGCAGCTGGGTATGATGCTGGGCGGCGTATTGATTGCGCCCGATCTGCTCAAGCTCGTCGATGCCGCATCGACGACGGGGGCATCGATGACTTCCGTGTATGGTCTGCTTCCCGCGCCGGTCAACGATTACACGACGACTGTTATTCCAGTTCTCCTTTCGGTGCCTGTGCTATGGCGAGTGGAGTGTTTCTTTAAGCGCGTTATCCCTAGGGCCGTGGCGTTTTCGTTTGTTCCGTTTGCGACCATGCTTGTCATGGTTCCGGTTTCGCTGTGTATTACGGCACCGGCGGGCAGCTATCTGGGCATGCTGTTGGGCCAGCTTATGTTTATGCTTGGCAATTCCGGTGGCATCGTGTCGCTGCTCACGCTCATGGGGCTTGCTGCGGGCTGGGAGTTCCTAAAGATCGCCGGCGTCAGCAACGTTGTCCTATCGCTCGCCTATGCGCAGTTTATGAGTGTGGGAACGGATTCGTGCATCCTGATCGCCGCGACGATGGCAACGTTCGCCGTTTGGGGCATGCCCTTTGGCGCGTCGCTTCGCGTTGCGGATAAGGACGAGAAGGCGCTCATGCTGGGCTATTCAATCTCGGGTGTTCTTGGCGGCGTAAGCGAGCCGGCGCTGTACGGTTGCGGCTTTAAATATGGCAGGTGCCTGACGTGCATGGCCATTGGCGGCGCCGTCGGAGGCCTTGTTGCGGCCGTGGGCCACGTTACGGCCTATACCATCGGCATGACGAATGTCCTTATGGTCATTGGCTTTGCCACGGGCGGCATCTCGAACCTGCTGTGGTGCTGCGTTGCCGGCGGCACGGCATTTGCGGCGTCTGCGGTGCTGAGCTACTGCTTTGGCGTGGTGCCGACAAAGGTGCAGGCGGCAGAAGACGAAGTTGATTCGCTCGAAACAGTGGCGAGCGCTGCTGAAGCAAGCGCATAAATCTGTGCGACAAAAGGACGATTCCTTTGTCATATTCCAAGGCTGCGGCCCGTGTGGGTTGCGGCCTTTTTGTATCTGGGGGACAAAGTGGCTACACTACAATCCGTTTGAGCAATAGATATATAGGTAGTACCGTGGGGGCGGATGCAGATGGTCGAGTGGATTGTTAGGCGCGCACAGGGCGATCGTGCGCGTGTGGGCACGTTAGCGGGCATGGTGTGTATTGTCGCCAATGTTGCGCTTTGTGCTGCGAAGGGTGCAATTGGTGTGGTTTCGGGATCGGTTTCGATTGTGGCGGATGCCATGAACAACCTGTCCGATGCCAGCTCGAATATCGTGAGCGTGCTGGGCTTTAAGCTGGCGAGCAAGCCGGCCGACCCCGAGCATCCTTACGGCCACGGTCGCTACGAGTATCTCTCGGGTCTGGTCGTGGCGGCACTCGTGCTGCTGATTGGCGTTGAGCTGGTGAAGTCCTCGGTTGAGCGCGTCATCCACCCCGAACCTGTCGAGTTCTCGCTTGCCCTGGTGGCAGTTCTAGTGCTTTCGATGGTCGTAAAGCTTTGGATGGCGGCCCTCAACCAAAAGCTCGGCGATCGCATTGAGTCCGAGACGCTGCATGCGACCGCGCAGGATTCCAAGAACGATGTTCTTGCCACGGGCGCCGTGTTAGCGTGCGCAATTGTTTCGCAGGTGACGGGCATCAACCTTGACGCTTGGGTCGGCCTTGCCGTTGGTGCCTATATTGGCTGGAGCGGTTTTGAGCTCATCCAGGATACGGTGAGCCCGCTTTTGGGCCAGTCACCCGATCCTAAGCTGGTCAAGCACATTCGAGACAAGATCATGAGCTATCCCGGCGTTTTGGGCGTTCACGATCTGATGGTTCACGACTACGGCCCGGGCAGGAAGTTCGCAAGCGCTCACGCCGAGATGGCAGCCGAGGCCAGCCCGCTGGAAAGTCACGACACGCTCGATAACATCGAGCAGTCGTTTAGGAACGAAGACGGCATGATTGTCACACTTCACTACGACCCCATCGTGACCGATGACCCCAAGCTGGCGAGCATGCGCCTGCGTATCAACGCAATGGCTCAGGAGATCGATAACCGCCTCTCGATTCATGATCTACGCTGTGTGCCGGGTCCTACGCACACCAACGTGATCTTTGACTGCGTGCGTCCCTCGGATCTGCAGATGAGTGCCGAAGACGTAAAGCACGCGCTGGCACAACGGGTCGAATCGGAATATCCCAAGTCGATTGCCAAGATTACGATCGACGAAGACTACGTAGGGCATACCCACGAGTAAGGCTGTGCCGGCAAAGCAGGTTATGCAGAAGGGGAGAGCATGAAGAAGCTGTATCTACTCCGTCACGGTCAGACGGAGTTCAACGTCAAAAAGCTGGTCCAGGGCCGCTGCGATTCACCGCTCACCGACTTAGGCCGTCAGCAAGCCGGGATGGCAGCCGCATGGCTCAAAGCCCACGGCGTCGTCCCCGACAAAGTGGTCTCTTCGCCCTTAGGCCGAGCCATGGACACAGCTCAGCTCGTCGCATGCGAGCTCCTCGGCCCGGACGCAGCAGCCGAGCCCTGCGAAGGCATTATCGAGCGCTGCTACGGCACCTTCGAAGAAGGCCCGCACGACGCGCTACCCACCGACGTCTGGGATCCGGGCGAGGACCTGGTCCCCTTCGGAGGAGAAGGAAGCCGCGCACTGCAAGAACGCATGGTAGGCACCCTCACTAATCTCATGGACTCCGAGGGCATCGAAGCCCTCCTAGCAGTAAGCCACGGCAGCGCCAGCCGCCAATTCATCAAGGCTGCCGTCCCAGAGGACTTTGAGCTCCCAACAAAACTCCCCAACTGCGCCATCATGATCTTCGATTTCGATGAGGAAAAGTCGGGAGAAGAGGGCGATACGCCTCAATCCAAGTTTACCTTGCGGCAAATCATCGATCCCCAGCAAAGTCATTAGCCTGAGCGAGCAGAGTTAAGCAGACATCAACGTGTCGTCTCCCGAGCTTGGCAGAGGGGCGGCGAAATATATTAAGTTTGCTGCTCTACAGTCCTGCGCAAGACG
>UROZ01000084.1 GCA_900549655.1 uncultured Collinsella sp. | reverse complement strand
GCAAGACGTATACGGCCGCTAATGGTCAGGTTGTAACGGATGAAATGATTGACGCGTGGTGCGAGTCGTACGAGCGCGGAGAGTTTCCGGATGGCGAACACACCGTTGGTGGGATCGTGCATGGACGGCCCCCACTCTCAGGTGAGGGGACGGCAACGCTGTCGGTCAAGATTCCTCTGGGAATGAAGGAGGCCATTCGTCGACGGGCGGCTGCCGAGGGGATGACGCCAAGTGAGTTTGCCCGTGCGGCTCTGAGCGAAAAACTTCTTGCTGCCGGCTGATGCCTCTGACGTGCCGATTTAAAGAACCGAGGCTGTGCTCAAAAACTTTTTTGAAATTCTCGGTTGACCGGAACGCGTCCTTGGTTATACTAATCAAGCCTTGAAACAAGGCACACCTCAAATGGCTGGGTAGCTCAGTTGGTAGAGCAGAGGACTGAAAATCCTCGTGTCAGGGGTTCGATTCCCTTCCCCGCCACCTTGAATTGACTAGGACCTCTGCAAAGGGGTCCTTTTCTTTTATGTGGACCCGCGGAAAATGCATCCCAGTCTTTTGCGAAAAACGGGACGCGCTTTCCGGCGCTTACTTCCGACGTGCGTGCACATCTCGGCGCGCCATCTCGGGCCCGCTCAGACATTCCTCCCGCTTTTGCGCCACTTTACAGACCGTTCGGTCGTCTGTCCGCACGCGCGGGTATACTCAAAACGATACTTTTCCTATGCAATACGATGCAGGCTCGGCCTGCACGATCCGAAGGGGGCAGTGATGGAGAGGATACTCGGCGTTAATCTCTCTGGCTGGTTTATTCCCGAGCCTTGGGTGACCCCGTCGCTGTACGCGGCGACCGGTGCATCCAACGCGGCCGAGCTACAGGAGGCCATGGGCACCGCCGCCTATAACGAGCGCATGCGCCGTCATTACGAGACGTTTGTGAGCGAGGACGATTTTCGCCGCATGGCGCAGATCGGTCTCAATGCCGTGCGTCTGCCGGTGCCCTGGTATGCCTTTGGCTCACAGGAGTCCGATGCCTCCTACATATCGGTTGTCGATTACATCGACCGCGCGATTGAGTGGGCTGCCAAGTACGACATCCGCGTGCTGCTCGATCTGGCAACTGTGCCCGGTGGCCAGGGCGATTCCAACGATTCACCCACCACGCCGGAGGCTGTCGCCGAGTGGCATTCGTCCACCAACGGCCGTCATGTCGCACTCGACGTGCTCGAGCGCCTGGCCGATCGCTATGGCGAGGCCGAGAGCCTGCTGGGCATTGAGCTGCTGGACACGCCGCAGATGAGCGTTCGCAAGAGCCTCTTCACCATGACGGATGGCATTCCGGCCCACTACCTGCGCAATTTCTATCGCGATGCCTATGAGCTCGTCCGTTCGTATATGCCCGAGGATAAGATCGTCGTCTTCTCGTCGTCGGGTCATCCCAGCGAGTGGAAGCATTTTATGCGCGGTGCCAAGTACAAGAACGTCTACATGGACCTTCACCTGTACCATTACCGCGACGAGTATGCGCTTGACATCACGAGCCCCCGCGGGCTGACGACGGCGATTTCGCGTAACAAGCGCGAGCTTAAAGAAGCGATTTCGACAGGGTTCCCCGTGCTGGTGGGCGAATGGTCGGGTGCGGCGATCTTTGCCAACTCGTCGGTTACGCCCGAGGGCCGCAATGCCTACGAGCGCGTGTTTATCGCCAACCAGCTGGCTTCGTTTGCGCCGGCTGCCGGTTGGTTCTTCCAAACGTGGAAGACCGAGAAGCGCATTGCAGCATGGGACGCCCGCGCGGCGCTCGGTACGCTCGAGCGCGGCATGATTGAATAGGTTGATATGACGCAAAACAGCGCCCATACGGGCAAACTCTATGTGGTCGGCACGCCCATCGGCAACCTGGGCGACCTGTCCCCGCGCGTTGGCGAGGCGTTTGCCGCCGCCGATGCCATCTGCTGCGAGGACACGCGCGTGACGTCAAAGCTGCTGATGCACCTGGGCATTTCCAAGCCGCTTGTCCGTTGCGACGAGAATGTGATCGCCAGCCGCGCCACCGGCCTGGTCGACCGTCTGCTGGCGGGGGAGACCCTCGCCTTTGCCTCGGACGCCGGCATGCCGAGTGTGTCCGACCCCGGCCAGGTGCTGGTCGAGGCAGCGCGTGAGGCCGATGTGCCCGTAGAAGTTATTCCCGGGCCCTCTGCTTGCGTCACGGCGCTCGTTTCGTCCGGCATTCCCTGCGAGCATTTTTTCTTCGAGGGCTTTTTGGACCGAAAGCACGGCGACCGCGTGCGCCGTTTGCAGCGCCTTGCCGTGGTGCCCGGCGCACTCATCTTCTACGAGTCTCCACATCGCATCGTGGCGACGCTCGAGGCCGTGGCGGAGGTCTTTCCCCAGCGTGAGGTTGCCGTCTGCCGCGAACTCACCAAGCTGCACGAGGAGGTCTTGCGCGGGCCCGCTGCCCAGCTTGCCGAGGAGCTGCGTGCTCGCGGCGAGGTAAAGGGCGAGATTGCGCTGGTCATCGCGCCGCCGAGCGAGGATGAGGAGGCCGGTATCGTGCCGGTTGGCGCCGCGGCAGCGGATCCCGATGAGGCCCTGCGCGCGGATATCCGCGCCGCGCTCGAGGAGGGGGAGCCCGCCTCTGCGGTGGCCAAGCGCCTGTCTCAGAAGTATTCGCGCCGCAAGCGCGATGTCTATGCCATGGTGCTCGATATGCAATAGATGGAGGATATCCAGCCCTTGCGCTAGAATCATCCTCTGTATGCAACGTTTTTCTGGAGGACAAACCCCATGGATCAAAGCAAGCCTTCGTTCTTTATCACGACGCCCATCTACTACGTCAACGCCGATCCGCACCTGGGCACGGCTTATTCCACCATCATCGCCGACGTTCAGGCTCGCTATCGCCGTTCCGCCGGCTATAACGTCAAATTCCTGACCGGCATGGACGAGCACGGCGAGAAGGTCGCCGAGGCCGCAGCCAAGCACAACATGACGCCGCAGGAGTGGACCGACAGCCAGGCTCCGCACTTCAAGGAGCTTTGGAGCAAGCTCGAGATTTCCAACGACGACTTCATCCGCACCACCGAGCCGCGCCAGCATCATGCCGTGCAGTACCTGTGGGAGCGCATGAAGGAGTCCGGCTACCTGTATAAGGGCAGCTACGACGGCTGGTATTGCGTGCCTGACGAGACCTACTTCACCGATACGCAGGTCCAGAAGGGCGACGAGGAGTACGGCAGCGTCGGCCAGCACCTGTGCCCCGACTGCCACCGTCCGCTTGAGCGCGTGCAGGAGGAGTCCTACTTCTTTAAGCTTTCCGCCTTCCAGGACAAGCTGCTCAAGCTCTATGACGAGCATCCCGACTTTGTCGAGCCTGCGTTCCGCATGAACGAGGTTCGCAGCTTTGTCGAGGGCGGCCTCAACGACCTTTCCGTGAGCCGTACGAGCTTTGACTGGGGCATTCAGGTCCCGTTTGACGAGGGTCACGTGACCTACGTGTGGTTCGATGCGCTGCTCAACTATATGACGGCCGTCGGCTACGGTGTCGACACCGACGAGGCGCGTGCCGAGCTGGCCTATCGCTGGCCCGCGCAGTTCCACATCGTGGGTAAGGACATCATCCGTTTCCACTGCGTTATTTGGCCGGCCATGCTCATGGCCATCGGCGAGGCCCTGCCCGAGCACGTCTTTGCCCACGGCTTCCTGACCGTGCGCAATGCCGAGACCGGCAAGGCCGAGAAGATGTCCAAGAGCCGCGGCAACGCCATCGCTCCGCAGGACGTTATCGACATGCTGGGCGTCGAGGGCTATCGCTATTACTTTATGACCGACGTCGTCCCCGGCACCGACGGTGCCATCAGCTTCGACCGCATGGAGCAGGTCTACAACGCCGACCTGGCCAACAGCTGGGGCAACCTCATTTCGCGTTCGCTCAACATGAGCGCAAAGTACTTTGACGGCTGCGCCCCGGCTAAACCGGCGTCTGCCGACGCGTTCGATAACCCGCTGGCAAAGATTGCCGACGGTCTGGTCGAGCGCTACATGGCCAAGATGGACGTGCTCGATTACGGTGGAGCCAAGGACGAGGTCATGGAGCTCATCCACGCTGCCAACCACTACATCGAGGACTCCGAGCCTTGGGCACTTGCCAAGGACGAGGCCAAGGCTGACGAGCTGGCGTTTGTGATCTACAACCTGCTCGAGGCCATCCGCATTGCCGCTCACCTGCTGATGCCGCTCATGCCCCAGACTTCTGCCGAGGCTCTGCGCCGCCTGTCCTGCGAAGACGAGGCCGCGAGCGACGACCTCAAGGGCATTTGCGCTTGGGGCCTGCTTGCTGGTGGTCAGCCCGTCGAGAAGGGCGAGCCGCTGTTCCCGCGTCTGGGCTAAGACGCCGCGCGCCATATCGGCAATTTACTGTTTAGATGTAAGGGCATGGCCGCAACGGTCCATGCCCTTTTGTTTCAAGACGCCGCCATCATGCTAAGGAGGCAACCATGACAACTTCGCCTTTGGCAAACCCCACGGCCACCAGGGAGCTGCTAGAGGAGTTTGGCCTTGCGACCAAGCATCGCCTGGGCCAGAACTTTCTAATCGACAATCATGTGATCGAGCGTATCTGCGAGCTTGCCGAGCTTGCAGGTGACGAGCGCGTACTCGAGGTGGGTCCGGGTTGCGGTACGTTGACACTTGCGTTGCTGCAGGAGGCGGCGTGCGTTACGTCCATTGAGGCCGATCCTGAGCTCGAACCGGTGCTCGACGCCCACGCCGCCGACTATGCCAACTTCCGCTTTATCATGGGCGACGCGCTTAAGGTGGGCCCGGAGCAGATTGAGCAGGCTGCCGGCGGCGAGCCCACGGTATTTGTCGCGAACTTGCCCTATAACGTGGCGGCGACGATCATTTTGCAATTTTTCCAGACGATGCCGGCGCTCAAGCGTGCCGTCGTCATGGTGCAAAAGGAGGTTGCCGATCGCATTGCCGCAGTGCCGGGCAACAAGACCTATGGCGGCTATACGGCAAAGCTCGGCCTGTATGCGCAGGTGACGGGTCGTTTTGAGGTACCGCCGCGTTGCTTTATGCCGGCGCCGCACGTGGATTCGGCCGTCGTGCGTATCGACCGTGTTGACGGCGTGGTGCCCGAGGGGCTCGATCGCGAATTTGTGGCCCGCGTGATTGATGCTGCATTTGCTCAGCGTCGCAAGACCATCCGCAATTCCATGAGCGCCAACGGCTTTGCCAAGGACGTGCTCGATGCTGCCTTTGAGGCTTGCGGTATTGCACCCACCACGCGCGCCGAGACGCTCGATGTTGCCGACTTTGTCCGTCTGGCCCAGGAGCTAATCCATGACGCCTAATGCCGAACGCGTGACGTTCACCAAGAAAAAGAAGACGGTTGCTTGTCCCGTGCCCTTGGCACCGCTTGCCGACACACATGCGCATCTGCTTTCGTTCTGGGGCAAGGAGGTGCCCGAGACGCTCCTGCGCGCCAAGGCTGCGGGCGTCGACCTGTTGGTGACGATGTTCGACCCCATCGCTGACAAACGCAGCGTGACGGACTATAGTGACTGGCTGGTGCGCGAAATTCTGCCGATGCGGGATATTCCGCAGATCAAGTATCTCGCTGGCGTTCACCCCTATGGCGCGCCGGATTATACCGACGACATTCACGCGCAGGTTGTTGCTGCGCTCGATGACCCTTTGTGTGCTGGTATCGGCGAGATCGGTCTGGACTACCACATGGATTACGACGACGACATCGCGCCGGCGCCCCACAGCGTGCAGATCGACTGTATGGCGCGCCAACTCGAAGTTGCCGTGCGCCGCAATGTGCCGGTGGAGCTGCACCTGCGGCACGAGGACTCGGATGGGGAGCGCACCTCGCACGTGGATGCGTACAACGTGCTGCGCGAGGTGGGCGTGCCTCAGGCCGGTTGCGTGCTGCACTGCTTTGGCGAAGATCGCGCCACAATGGAGCGCTTTGTGGGTTTGGGCTGCTATATCGCCTATGGCGGCGCGGCCACCTTTAAGCGCAACGACGACGTGCGCGAGGCATTTGCGGCAACCCCGCTCGATCGCATTTTGTTCGAGACGGATTGCCCGTATATGGCGCCGGAGCCGATTCGCGGTCTTGAGTGCGAGCCGGCAATGATTTCCATCACGGCAAACACGCTAGTCAATGACCGTGTCGATCGTACCGGTGAGGATCCTGAAGCGATTGCGCAGGCCGCCTGGGAAAATGCTCGCAAACTTTTTCAAAAATAGTTCTTGCGTTCGCGGTGGCGCTCCGTTATTCTAATTCCTGCACGCGGGCGTGGCGGAATTGGCAGACGCGTACGGTTCAGGTCCGTATGGGGGCAACCCCATGAAGGTTCAAGTCCTTTCGCCCGCACCATTGAATGAAAGAGCTCCCAGCAATGGGAGCTTTTTTGTTATGGGCCGTTTTTGGCAGATTTGACATATCGATTTCGCGCGGTAGATGCCCCTGTGGTCAAAAAGTGGCAAATATGAGTACTGACATGAAAATAGAGACATTTCATGAAGCCATTTTTGCTCATTTTACGCAACAGATGTACGCTAATTTGGCTCAACCTTGAGACAAAATGAAGTAATTTCGATAGACCTCGGGTAGCGCGCAGAGATGTGGTGTAAGAGGCGGGGCATGCCCCGCCTCTTCTCTTTCTTGAAAGGGAGGGGACACCGCCTAGAATTCGTCGTTGGAGTAATGAAGGTGACGAATGGAAGGAAAGGCGATGCCCCAAGAAGAGAGTGTACTGCGCCTCGGCCGCGACGAGGCCCTCGAGGCGGCGAGGCTTTGGCAGGAGTGCGGCGACGCGCGCGAGTCCGCGTGCAGGGTGCTGGGCGGCGTGATGAACGCGCTGATGGACTCCGAGGCCCAGCAGATGTGCGGCGCGGGCCGCAACGAGCGCAGCGACGGCAGGGAGAACAGCCGCAACGGCTACCGCCCCAGGTCGCTCAAGACCGCCGTGGGCGACGTGGAGCTCGAGATACCCAAGCTCAGGCACGGCACCTACTACCCCGAGGGCATGCTCGAGCGATGGTCGCGCGTCGACACCTCGGTGGCCGCCATCGTGCAGGAGATGTACGTGTGCGGCGTGTCCACCCGCAAGGTCGAGCGCGTGGCGTCCAGGCTGGGCATATCCTCGCTGTCGAGCTCGGAGGTCTCGAGCCTCTGCTCCGACCTCGACGCCGAGGTGGCGGAGTTCCGCAGCCGCGACCTGTCGGGCACGCCGTGCTGCTACCTGTGGCTCGACGCCACCTACATGAGCTGCAGGGTCGGCTCGTCGGTCGTCTCGCAGGGCGTCGTGACCGCGATCGGGCTGGGCGCCGACGGGCGCAAGCACTTCCTGGGCTGCGACGTGGTCGACACCGAGAGCGAGGACTCCTGGGCGGCATTCCTCGGCGGGCTGCGCGAGCGCGGGCTGGCCGGCGTCCGCCTCGTGGTCTCCGACAGCCACGCCGGGCTCGTGGCCGCCGTCTCGCGCCTGTTCCAGGGCTGCGCCTGGCAGCGCTGCGTGACGCACCTGCAGCGCAACCTCCAGAGCGCCTGCTCGGGCAGGCCCGAGGACTCCAAGGCGGCCGTCAGGGACCTCGTGCACGCCGCGGTCTACCAGGACGACCCCGACCTCGCGCGCTGCGTGTGGGCCGAGGCGGCGCCCTGGGTGGCGTCGGTGTCCGCCAGGGCCGGCGAGGTCTTCGAGCAGGCCGAGGACTCCGCGCTGGCGTTCACGGCCTTCCCCAGGGCGCACTGGGCCAAGCTCCGCACCAACAACGTCCAGGAGCGCGCCAACCGCGAGATCAAGCGCCGCTACAGGGTCGTGCAGTCCTTCCCCTCGAGGGAGTCGATGCTGCGCCTGACGTGCGCGAGCCTCATGGAGACCGAGGGGCAGTGGTCCCAGCAGCGCGTGTTCTCCGAGGCCTCGGCCGCCGAGGGCTTCGCCGGGCCCGCGGGCAGGCCGGCCCCGACGGAGGGGAGGCGCCGCGCGCTCGGGCGGCGCGCCAGGGAGATAGTGGACGAGATAGTCGAGAGGCGCGGCCTCAAGAAGGAGTAACATCGGGACTTGCAGCGACGGACCTCAGGACACTCTTACACCACGTCTGCGCGCGCGACCAGACCTCGGGTTCAACGAGGCGATTTTGACCCAAATACGCTGTTACTAAACTGGTAACAGTACTCATATTTGGCCTTTTTTGACCACGGGTCCTCTTGTTGGTGTCACACAGTTGCTTCGTGCGGGTATCCTAATGCCAACGTGTGCCTATCAGAGGAGAGACCATGCTGTTGTCCGGTATCATCGCCGCCCTTACCAGCCTTTTGATTCCCATCATCATCCTGCTGCTGTTGCTTCCCAACGCCTGCTACGTCGTTGAGCAGCAGCACGCTGTGATCATCGAGCGCTTGGGTAAGTTCAATCGTATCGTCAACGCGGGCTTCCACGTGAAGGTGCCCGTGATCGACCGCAAGGCCGCCACGGTGAGCCTGCGCACCATGAAAAACGGTTTTGGCATCGACGTTAAGACCCAGGACAACGTGACCATCGGCCTTGAGGTCTCCGCTCAGTACCACGTGAGCTACGACATGGGCGCCGGCCCGGCAGATTCGGGCATCTACAAGAGCTACTACATGCTGCAGGAGCCCGTCGACCAGATGCG
>UROZ01000083.1 GCA_900549655.1 uncultured Collinsella sp. | reverse complement strand
GCAAAGTCGGCGAGACCCTTAACGAACTCCTCTGCGATCGTCTGCTGGTCAAGACCGCCCAGGATACCGGCAAGCAAGCCCATGCCAAGGAACACGGCGGAAATCTCATTCATGTACCAGCCCTGGGTAACAAGGCCCCAGACGATAATGCCCATACCGCAAGCAAAATCGATAAGCACGAGCTTCTGACGGATAGTGAACTCTTCCTCGATGGAGGCATCGGTCACGGAAAACTCAATACGCTTGAGCTTATCGTCCTCGTACGCAATGGACGACTCGGGGTTTTTCTTGACGCGCATGGCGTAGCGCATGGCCCATGCGATACCGACGGCAGTGAAGATGACCCAAGAAACGGCGCGCAGCCACAGTTGCGGATTACCCTCGATGCCAATGATGCCTTGGGCGATCAAAACATTAAACGGGTCGATGGTCGAAGCACAATATCCCAGGTTAGGACCAAGGAAGCAGATGATAAATGCCGTCATCGAGTCATAACCGATACCCATCATGATGGGAATGAAGATGGCATAGAACGGCAGGGCTTCCTCAGACATACCAAACGTAGTGCCGCAAATGGACAGCAACGTCATCGTGATGGGAATGATGAGGATGTCCTTGTTCTTGAGCTTTTTAATCACACGGCTCATGCCGGCATTCAAAGCGTTGGTCTTGGTGATGATCGCGAACGATCCGCCAATCAATAAGACGAACGCAACGACGTCGGCAGCCTCCTGGATGCCCTTAGTAGGCGCTTGCAGGACCGCAAAGATATCCTGGCCCAGATTGATGGTCTCGCCGGTCTCGGAATCGGTGTAGTTCTTATCAACCTGTTCATAGGTTCCAGCAACGGCGACTTCACGCTCGCCCGCCGCCGTCGAAATCGTCTTGCGTTGATACTGACCAGAGGGAACGATCCAAGTCAGGACCGCAAAGACAACGATCAGCAAGAACATGATCGTATAGACATGCGGTAATTTGAACTTAAAACGTCTGTTTGTCTTCTTCGCCTTCGTATCTGACATAGATACCTCCAAAGAACTCGAGACTGCATCGCATCTCGCTTCAACGTTTGCACAATGCAAACGTTCTATGACGTCCCATAGATTACCAGCAGCTTTTTCCTTCATCAAGATAATTTCAAACTGATTGCCGCAACGCGGTTGAACGGTCGCGTTTGCGCCGTGAACGGTATGGAAACGCCCGGTGAGATGATCCACCGGGCGTTTCCATTCGCAATGTCCTAGATGTCAAAAACGTAGCGAGACCCAACGATCCGCTGACGACCGATGATAAACGGCCGCCGCTGCTCATCGAAAAAGAAGGCTTCCATATAAAACAAGGGTTCGCCAACGGGAACTGCCAACAGTCGAGCGACCTCGGGCGACGCGCACGCGATCTCGAGCGTGCACGGGTCGGTAAACGCGGGCGTGCGGCCCGTCCGGTTGCGCACGAACTCAAAAATGGATTGGTTAGATAGAGGTGCCGTTGATAGATAGGCGTTGTCCTCGTAAACATATATGTTGTTCTCGAGCATGACAGGGACGCCATCGGCAGTGCGCACGCGCTCAACGCAAATCAAGTCAGTTCCAACGGGAACACCAAAGAACTGCGCTTCGGTGGAATCCGCCGGCAGTATCTTTCTCGAAATGACACACGCCCCCGGTTCCATTCCGTTAACGCGGCATGCGTCCGAAAAACTCTGGACGTCATCCTTCTGGCGAATCTTGCGCTTGAGCTTGGGGGCATTGACAAACGTGCCTTTCCCCTGTCGCTTCGTTAGATAGCCCTGCTGGACGAGCTCCTCAATAGCGCGTCGCACGGTAACGCGGCCAACTTTATAGCTCTCAGCCAATTCGAATTCGTTGGGTATCCGCGCGCCTGCCTTGTAGGCGCCGGAGTTGATTTCGTTTTTAATGATATCAATGACCTGTTGGTACAGCGGTATCGCTGCTTTACCGTCAGTTGGCCCTTCAGTCGGTGGCATATACCCTCTCCCAGCACAATTAATTCTAAAACAGGCTTAAGGGCATTCAACAAGTCCTTAAGCCCGCATTAGCTTAAAGTATGCTAGGTGTCGCACCAAAATGTCGGGTATTTACTCATCAGACCCGAAAAACGCGCAACTACCGCGCTCCTAAGAAAGCGTGAGCAGCTCCGGCAACTGGTCGATAATCTTGTCCGCGGCATCCTGGCTAAATCCAAAGCGCTCCTCGCGCTTGGCAATGACTGTCAGGCCGGCTCGCTTGCCGGCAGTGATGCCAGGCACCGAATCCTCAACGCAGCAGCAGCGATTCGCGGGCAGCCCCAGCAGGTCCAGCGCATGCAGGTAGATGTCGGGCTCGGGCTTGCTCTCCTTAAACTGCTCGCCGCTCACCACATACTCAAAGGCATCCGACAGCCCGCATGCATTGAGCACTTCCTCGATGCTATCCATGGGAGACGAGCTGGCAAGCGCCACGCGAACGCCACGGCGCGGCAGCTCTCGAATCGTATCCACGGCGCCTGGGTTAATCAAAGCCTGATAGTCGCGCGGACGTTTATGCGCCCACTCGTCCCAACGGGCCAACGCTTCCTCGCCAGTGAAATGCCCCTTACCGGCGCGCTCAAACCAATCGACCAGCATATGCAGGAAGAACTGATGCGAGGTACCAACCTGCCCATTCAACTCCTCTTGAGTCAGGTTAAGCCCAAGCTCCTTGGCAAACGCGGCAGTCTCGCCCAGGTAGTAATACTCGGTATCGACAATAACGCCGTCCATGTCAAAGATAACGGCGTCGAACGGAAATGCGGACACGGCACCCTCCCTAACAAAAGGGCACCTGCAAGCAGGCGCCCAAACCATGCATTATCGGCGATTCTAACCCAGCAGCTTATCCAGCGCCACCGCAATACCGTCTTCGTTGTTATTGGCGGTCACCATCTGGGCCACGGCCTTAACCTCATCGACCGCGTTGCCCATGGCAACACCGGTGCCGGCCCACTCAATCATGGACTTGTCGTTCTGGCCGTCGCCAAACGATACGACCTCGCTGGCATCGATGCCGAGTTTGGGCAGGGCACCCTCGAGCGCACGGGCTTTGTCGATACCGGGCGCTGTGTACTCAAAGTACCAGTCGGCCGTAAACATGCCCGAAAGCGTCTGCTTAAAGGGCGCATACATCTCCTCGCAATGCGCCTGCAGGTAGGCCGGATCGCCCGCCGTCAGCAGCTTGTCCACGGGATAAGCATCAGCGACCTCATGCAGGCTCTCGACCTCGCGGATCTTAAGATCGCACGCATCGCGCTCGTATTTGACGATGTTTTTCTGCGAGCCGTCAGGCAGCGTGATCATGCAGCGGTACGAGTCCTCGACGTGCAAATCGCGACCGAGCGAAATCATAGGGATCACGTCAAAATTACGCAGGTGATCAATCAGGCGATGCAATTCGTCGGCAGGCATAGCCTGATCGAACAGTACCTCGTCGGTCTGGGCATCGACGACGTGTGCGCCGTTAAAGGCAACTAGCAGACCGTCATGGTTTTGGAGGTCGAGCTCCTGCGCCAAGGCGTGGAGCCCCCATGCGGGACGGCCCGAAGCCAAAATGAGCTTAATGCCCGACTCCTGCGCCGCGAGCAGCTTCTCGCGCGTACGCGGGCTAATCACTTTCTGATCGTTGGTGAGCGTACCGTCGATATCCATCGCGATGGCTTTGATTGCCATATATGCCTCCCTGTCATTGAACAACCTTGTCTGAGCCATCATACAGAACACCCATCGCGACTCCGTTTACAACGGGCAAAAAGTCATATTGTCTCGAACATGAACGGCGTGTGGTCGTGAAGCTTTATCGCTCAGGTCAAATACGTCTGCTAGCGACGCTCATCCGTCGGTGCGCCCTCGACGATCGCGATGCCCGCCGATGCACCTAACGCGCTGGCGCCGGCCTCGATGAATGCGCAAGCCTCTTCGTAATTATGGATACCGCCCGCCGCCTTGATTGCCACGGCATCGCCGAGCACCTCGTGCATCAGCCGCACGTCCTCGAGCTTAGCACCGCCAAAGCTTCTGCCGGTCGATGTCTTAAGGAATCCCGGCTTGGCCTCCAGCGCGATCTCGCATACACGGCGCTTGGCGGCGTCGTCGCCGTCCAGCTTGCACATCTCGACGATTACCTTGTCAGTGATGCCATGCGCGCGACAAAAATCAGCAATGGTAGTCATCTCGCGCTCGATGGCATCAAAATCGCGGTTCTCGATCGACCCCTGATTCAAAACGTAGTCAATCTCGGTAAAGCCACACGCAGCGTATTCCTCAAACCTCGCAAGCTTCTCCTCAAGCGTCATAGTGCCCTGGGGAAAGTCGATAGCGCCGGCAAGGATGATGTCAGAGCCCTCGAGCATGGCGCGGCCCGTCTCGTACTCCTGCAGGTTCGCAAATACGCAGCGAAAGTTGTACTTTAACGCCTTCTCGACATACTGCTCAAACGTGTCCTCGGGGGCATCGATATAGTCGATGTATTTATTGATGGGTTTGGCAAGCGTCATGCTGGGCCTCCTTGTTCAGGGCTGGCAACCGATTCGTGGCTTCACGCGAAAAACCACGTTCAATGTACGCCCGGCATGCAAGGACAGCGTCCGCATTCCGACAAGTGGTATGAAATTAGCCGTAAACGTATAATTTACGGACAGCGAATGGCACCGCACGCGGATGCCGACAGCAAGACATCCCCCCTCAATACACCCTCATGCCCATTTAAATAGCAAGGGGCCCGTATCTGTTGGGATACGGGCCCCTTTCGGCCGTGACCTATCTCAGCAACAAAGACTACTTGCAGTGAGCGCGGTAGAACTCGATCGCACCATCTTATCCGAGCCGGGGCACGTTCGCATAGCGTGGCGCGTGACGGTTGCAAAACCACCCCATTTGAAACAAACGCAAAAAAGTACTTGCAAAGACACGTTCCGACATATAAGTTGATAAAAGACCGCCGTTGCGGTTTTAAGTAGATCGAGCATATGAAGTTTCAGTTTTCAGCGTGTAAGAGAAGGAAGATCGGCAAAGTACAACCCCAAACGCAATGACAACTTAATGAGGTAACTGCCACATGTGAGGCACCCAGGGCATTGCTGTCTCGATTTTGAGCACGATGCCTTCCGCCTTGCATGGGCCGTTCCATCCCGCCCCTGCAGCAACTGCCTCACGGGCTCATTGAAAAGCGCATAGCACCCCAACGTCAGCACATCACCCACGGCAAGCACATCACTCACGACAACCAACACATCAACAAACAGCACGAACATCAACCGATTGGAGAAGCTATGACAAACCACCACGCTGAAGACGGCGATAAGAAAAGCATTCTGGATGCCCGCATTGAGCGAGCATATGCAAACGAATATGACGCCGCCTTTGCCGCCGCGACCATCAAGAACTACGCGTCGCTACCGCTCGCGACGATCTTGGCCGACCACCCTCAACTGCTGAAGCGCTGCACAAAGATCATGGGCGACCCCGACATTCGCAAGCTGACAGACCCCTATGCCCCAAAACGCGACAACGATTCGTACGTTCTTACCGTAGGCTGCCTAGCCCATATGCTTACGGCGCTCGACACGAAACTCAAGCTCGAATGGGAACCCGACGAGCGTCATGAACTCGAAAACAAGCGGAACACCCTGCGCACCGCACTGTTCCTTCCGTTGGACGGCCTCAAGCGCTGCAACGTCGAGCTCAATACACAGGCGCGGCAAAAGCCCGGGACCACGGGGCAGAAAACTCCAAGACCCCATGCGGCTATCGTCGACCGCAACCGATATAACCGCATGACCGCGCACTTTTCCGCCGAGGGAGCAGCCATAAGGACGCTGATCGACCTGCTGTGCCTCCTGAGCATCAACGAGCTATTTGAGGGCTATCTCGCCCTTGTTCCCGCGACGGCACCCAAGTCGGTAGCAAAGATCATCGAGACCTGCAGACGCCAGTTTGAGCGCCATCGCAATGGCAGCGAGATGAACGCCAGCATCGCGCAATGCTACGCGGCTCATTACAAAAATGACGGATGTGCCCCTGTCGAGCATCAGCTGCGGCTCGCCTACACCACGCCCGTCGCAACGCTCCATCGCTTTGGAGCCCTTGGCGCTTGCGAGCCGCACGAACAGGCAGCCTGCCCCACAACCGAGCTCGATCTCAGGCTCGGACGAACCCTGTAGCCCGCCAGCCCCTCCGCGGGCAACAATCCTATTCCACAACACAACCAACAGAAAGGAGTCCTCATGGACACCAATCATTCCCCCATCATCAGCCCCCTCACCATGCGTGAATCCGCCCGAGGCATCACGCTCACCAGCATTTACGATGAGATGCTCGCCCGTCGCGAGCTCTCCGTCATGGGAAACATCGAAACCCCGATGGCCCACGACCTATGTCAGCAGATTCGCCTGCTCGATGCCACCAACCCCAGCCGCCCCATCACCATATTTGTCGCCAGCGCCGGCGGAAGCGTTCGATCGGGTCTTGCGATCTATGACGCCATGCGTCTCGCATCGTGCCCCATCCGCACCGTCTGCCTGGAATTCGCCGCGTCCATGGGCGCCGTGATCTTTATGGGCGGCGACGATCGCCGTATGGCGCCCCATGCAGAGCTCATGATTCACGACCCGCTGATCCCCCAGGGGGCAGGCGGCTCGGCACTTGCGCTGCAGGAAACCAGCCGGCGTCTCATGCAGACCCGCAAGACCCTCACGCAAATCCTCTCGGACCGCAGCGGCCTCACGCCCAAGCGCATCCAGTCCCTCACCGCAAAAGACACCTACCTTTCGGCCGAGCGCGCCGTCGAGCTCGGATTTGCCCATGAAATCCTCTCGACCACCAAGGAGGTCTCCCATGTCTAACCTCGCCAGCCGCCTCGCCGCATCTGAGTCCGCATTGTCCACCATCCTCGCCAAGGATCGAACGCTTTCCTGCGACACCCGCCAAACGGGACTCAACAACAATGCACTTGTGATCGGCCCCTCGGGAGCCGGCAAGACCCGAAACGTCCTCAAGCCCAACCTGCTGCAGATGAACGCAAGCTACATCGTGCTCGGCACCAAAGGCACGCTCTGTCGCGAAGTGGGACCCGTGCTGGCAGCCCACGGTTACCGCGTGCAATGTCTCAACTTCGCCGACCTCAACACCGTCCCGGCCCTTGCGCCCGGCATCGAGCGCTGCGGCTACAACCCCCTGAAGCACATTCGCCGCAAGGCGGACGGCAGGCCCAACCAGCAGGACATCCTCTCGGTGGCAAAGGCCATCTGCCCCATCGAGGACAACAACCAGCCTTTTTGGGATCATGCGGCGGCAAACCTGCTGTCGTGTCTTATCGCTTACGTCACCGAACAGCTACCCGCCGACGAGCAGACGATCAGCTCGGTCATCAAGCTGATCGAGCACCTGCAGGACGGTGCCACGGGTCGATTGTTTGACGATCTGATCACGACCGACCCCCAAAGCTATGCCCTCTCGCTATGGCGGCGCTACGCCATTACGCAAAATGCCGAGCGCATGCACGCGAGCATCGTCGGCATCCTTGCCGAAAAGGTCATGTGCCTGGGATTCGACGGTGCGGCACAGCTCTATCGTGAGTGCCATCAGGTGGACTTCGCTTCCATGGGACACACCCCCTGCGCCCTGTTTGTAACCGTAAGCGATATTGACCGCAATCTCGATCCGCTGACCGGCCTCTTTATTACGCAGGCATTTATGGGCCTCATTCGCGAAGCCGATAGGCAGCCCGACGGCAGCCTGCCCGTGCCCGTGCGCTTTATGCTCGATGACTTCGCAAATCTGCAGATCCCCCAGATCGACAACGTGCTCTCGATTATCCGAAGCCGCAACATCTGGGCAACGCTGCTGCTGCAGTCGACCAACCAGCTTGATGCGCTCTATGGCGAGGCACGCGCACGCTCCATCATGGGCAACTGCGACACGCATCTGGTGCTGGCGTTCCAGGATCCCGAGAGCGCCCGGGTGTTTTCCGACCGCGCCGACGCACTGCCCAGCACGCTCATGGCGACGCCGATCGATCGCTCGTGGCTCTTTGTGCGCGGCCACACTCCCGAACAGGTCGAGCGCTTTAGGCTCGAAGACCATCCGCTCTACGGGGAGCTGCCCGAGGCGCAGCGAGGCCATGCGGAGGCCGAGCTCTAGACGCAGGCCCCTCGCAGCACGCGACGCTCCGGCGAAGATCCTTAAAGGCCGTGCGCCCCGGGGCCACGGCAAAGCAAAGGGGCCCGCATCCGATGGGATACGGGCCCCTGGCTATAAGGCGCGATGCGTTAACAGCAGCGACTACTTGCGGTGAGCGCGGTAGAACTCGATGAGCGCCTGGGTCGAAGCGTCCTGCTCGGCCTTGGCGGCGTCATCGTGGAAGGCCGGGGTGATCTGCTTGGCAAGCTGCTTGCCCAGCTCAACGCCCCACTGGTCGTAGGAGTCGATGCCCCAGACCGTGCCCTCGACAAACGTGATGTGCTCGTACAGGGCGATGAGCTCGCCGAGTGCGAACGGGGTCAGCGTGTCGCCGAAGATCGAGGTCGTCGGACGGTTGCCCTCAAAGCAACGGGCCGGGACGATCTGCTCGGGCGTGCCCTCGGCACGAACCTCGTCGGCCGTCTTGCCAAAGGCGAGCGCCTTGGTCTGGGCCAGGAAGTTGCCCAGGAACAGCTCGTGGACATCCTG
>UROZ01000082.1 GCA_900549655.1 uncultured Collinsella sp. | reverse complement strand
GTCAGCGCCCTTTCATTTCACGTCACCTTGCTCGCTTAGGGTCGTTTTCGCTGACGTTGCCAAGACATCGGTGTCAACATGGTTGGCGATGGCGTGCTGGTCAATCCTTACAGTTGGTACAGCGTGGTGAACTTGTCCTGCAGGTAGCTGCAGTAGTAGCGGGCATCGAACGCCATGCCGCAGGCGCCCTTGATGAGCTCCGGCGCGTCCTTGGCGCGGCCCCACTGCCAAATGTGCTCGCCCAGCCAGGCACGGACGGGCGCCAAATTGCCGCTCGCGCAGGCGCCGTTGAGGTCGACACCGTCGCGGCACATGGCCGGCACAAACATGGCGTCGTAGGCGCTACCCAGCGCATAGGTGGGGAAGTAGCCAAACGAGCCGCCGCTCCAGTGCGTATCCTGTAGGCAGCCGTGCGTGTCGTCGGGAACGGGAATGCCCAGGTACTCGTCCATAAAGCGATTCCAAAGCGCGGGGATGTCCTTGGCCGTGGCCTCGCCGGCAAACAGCATGCGCTCGATCTCATAGCGCACCATAACGTGCAGCGGATAGGTGAGCTCGTCCGCCTCGGTGCGGATCAACGACGGCCGTGCGATGTTCACGGCGTGGTAGAGCGTATCCTCGTCCACGCTGCCATAGACCTCGGGCGCGTGACGGCGCAGCACCTCGAGCAGCGGGCCCATAAAAGCACGGCTGCGACCCACGGTGTTCTCAAAGAAGCGGCTCTGGCTCTCGTGGATGCCCATGGAGGTACCACCCTCAAGACAGGTGCGCGCATAGACAGGATTGACGCCCAGCTCGTACATGGCGTGTCCTGCCTCGTGGATGATGCTGAAGACGTTGGAGATGCAGTCGTTCTCGTAGATGTGCGTCGCGATGCGCGCATCACCCACGGCAAAGCCCTCGCTAAACGGGTGCTCGGTAAAGGCAAGCGTGGTGTCGTCTAGGTTCAGGCCGACGAGCGTCATAAGGTCGAAGCTCATGGCGCGCTGGGCGGCCTCGGGCACGTGGGCGTGCAAAAAGTCGGCATCGGGCTGCTGGCCGCGCTCGCCGATGGCGTGCACGAGCGGCACGACCGTCGCCTTGACCTCATCGCAAAACGCATCGAAGCTCTCGGCAGAAAGGCCGCGCTCGTACTGGTCGAGCCAAACGTCGTATGGGTCGCGCTTGGGGTCCATGAGCTCGGCCTGATGCTTAAGCTGGGCGACGATTCTATCCACATAGGGCTCAAAGCTCGCCCAGTCGTTGGCCGTCTTGGCCTTGTGCCACACGGCGTCGGCCTCGCAGGTAAGCCTGGTCCAGGCCTCGGCCTCCTCGGTAGGAATAACGCTTGCCTCGCGCTGGTCGCGGCCGAGCACGCGAATCTCGTCGAGCAGCTGCGGGTCGTCTACGTGTCCGCCTGCAACCGTCTCGCGCGCTAACGAGCGTACGAGCTCAACGGACTTCTCGCTGGTCAGTAGCTTGTGATGTTCGCCGGCAAGCGTGCCCATGGCGTCGGCACGGGCGGCAGCGCCGTTGGCAGGAGCAATCGTCGCTCCATCGAACTCGGCAATCTTGAGCAGGTACTCGCGAGTCCACAGCTTGCCCTCGAGTTTGCGGAACTTTTTGACGGCCTTGTCGACTTTAGCGGCCTTGACGCCCTTGGCGGCCTTTGCCACGGCTGCCTTGGCCTTCTTATCGAGTTTCTTTCCCATACCGTATCCTTGATCTCGCAGGTCGAGCGCCACGGGTGGGCGCGCGACCAGTTTGCACAGCTACCAGCCTTGTACCCAGCGCGAACAAAACAGAACGCGTCGATAGACCCACACAATGTGCTATCCTATAGCCCAATGCGTTGACGGAGAGGGTTTTGCCCGCCGCGTTGCCGGCAAGAGAGGGAAGGTCATGGGCTGCAAGCCTTCCTGCGGTGGCAAGGGCCAAGCGTTCACTCCCGAGCAGCGACCTCAACGGGCGCGCGGCCAGCGGCAGCGAAGCCCCAGTAGGGAAGCCGTGAGCCTCGCGATAAGGGGCGCAGAGTGGGCGCGGCGGGCCAGACATCCGCCGGGTCAAACAAGGTGGTACCGCGGAATTCAACCGTCCTTGGGCAATGTACATGCCCGAGGGCGGTTTTTTGTTACCGAACCGGGCCGCGTTTTCGCAGCGCCAAGCGGCATCGGTCGCCCCGGCAAGCGAATGCGCGAGAGACGAAAGGGAAGACATGAGTCTGATTGATGATCTGGTCAAACTCGAGGAAGAGGCCAAGGAGCTCGTCGCAGGCGCCGACGACGCCGCAAAGCTCGAGGCCGCGCGCGTTGAGCTGCTCGGCCGCAAGGGCCGCATCACCGGCCTGATGCGCATGATGGGCAAGCTCGCCCCCGAGGATCGCCCCGTGATGGGCAAGCGCGCCAACGAGATGCGCCAGCTGATCGAGGGCATGCTCGACGAGCGCACGACCGAGATGAAGGCCGCCGCCCTCAAGCACGCATTGGAGCACGACGCCGTCGACATCACGCTGCCGGGCATCCGTCCGCAGATCGGTCACCAGCACCTGATCAAGCAGATCATCGAGGAGGCCGAGGACATCTTCTGCGGCATCGGCTACACCGTCGAGTCCGGTCCCATGGTCGACACCTCCTACTACAACTTCACCGCGCTCAACGCCCCCATGGATCACCCGAGCCGCTCGGCCCGCGATACCTTCTACGTGGTCGACAACAACCCCGGCAGCGTCGCGCACCCCGAGGCGCATGCCCATGGCGAGTCCGACGTACTGCTGCGCACCCAGACTTCGGGCGTGCAGATCCATACCATGGAGTCGCAAAAGCCGCCCATCTACATGATCTGCCCGGGCACCGTCTATCGCCCCGACACGGCCGACGCCTGCCACCTGCCGCAGTTCAACCAGATCGAGGGCCTGGTCGTCGACGAAGGCATCACCTTTGGCGACCTTAAGGGCACGCTCGACTACTTTGTTAAGTGCATGTTTGGCGAGGACCGCAAGACGCGTTACCGCCCGCACTTCTTCCCCTTCACCGAGCCGAGCTGCGAGGTAGACGTGAGCTGCCACGTGTGCGGCGGCAAGGGCTGCAACTTCTGCAAGCACAGCGGCTGGATCGAGATTCTGGGCTGCGGCATGGTCGACCCCAACGTCCTTATCAACTGTGGCATCGACCCCGAGAAGTACACCGGCTTCGCCTTTGGTATTGGCGCCGAGCGCGTCGCGGCCCTGCGCTACGACCTGCCGGACCTGCGCACGTTGATGACTGGTGACATGAGGTTCTTGAACCAGTTCTAGAACGCTTTCTTCTTAGTTGCAGTTTCCGGCTCAAAGCCGCATTTATGAAAGGAGACCAGTTATATGCGTGTTTCTTACGACTGGCTCAAGACCATGATCGATATTCCGGAGGATCCCAAGACCCTTTCGGACGAATATATCCGTACCGGCACCGAGGTCGAGGCGATCGACACCGTGGGCGAGTCCTTCGACCACGTGGTGACCGCCAAGGTGCTCACCAAGACCCCGCACCCCGATAGCGACCACATGTATGTGTGCTCGGTCGACGTGGGTGACAAGAACCTCGACGCCGACGGCAACCCCGCTCCGCTGCAGATCGTCTGCGGCGCGCAGAACTTCGAGGCCGGCGACCACATCGTCACGGCCATGATCGGCGCCGTGCTTCCCGGCGACGTCAAGATCAAGAAGAGCAAGCTTCGCGGCGTCGTGTCCATGGGCATGAACTGCTCCGCGCGCGAGCTTGGCCTGGGTGGCGACCACTCCGGCATTATGATCCTGCCCGAGGATACGCCCTGCGGCATGCCGTTTGCCGAGTATGTGGGCTCGAGCGACACCGTGCTCGACTGCGAGATCACGCCCAACCGTCCCGACTGCCTGTCCATGATCGGCATGGCCCGCGAGACCGGCGCTATCTTCGACCGCGATTTCCACGTTGAGCTGCCCGCCATCAAGGCCGAGACCGGCCGCGCGACCGACGACGAGCTTTCCGTCGAGATCGCCGACGAGGGCCTGTGCGACCGCTATGTCGCCCGCATCGTGCGCAACGTGAAGGTCGGCCCCTCGCCCGACTGGATGGTCAAGCGCCTTAACGCCTTGGGCGTGCGTCCGCACAACAACATCGTCGACATCACCAACTATGTGATGATGCTCACTGGTCAGCCGCTGCACGCCTTTGACCTGGACACCTTTGCCGAGCGCGATGGCCATCGCCGCGTGGTGGTTCGCGCCGCCCAGCAGGACGAGAAGTTTACGACCCTCGACGGCGAGGAGCGCACGCTCGACGCCGGCATGGGCCTCATCACCGACGGCGAGCGTCCCGTGGCGCTGGCCGGCGTTATGGGCGGCATGGATTCCGAGATCGAGGACGATACCGTCGACGTGATGGTCGAGAGCGCCTGCTTCAACGCCGGCCGCACCTCGCACACCAGCCGCGACCTGTCGCTGATCTCAGATGCCTCCATCCGCTTTGAGCGCCAGGTCGATGAGACCGGCTGCGTGGATGTGGCCAACGTTACCTGCGCGCTCATCGAGGAGATCGCCGGCGGCGAGGTCGCTCCCGGCTACGTCGACGTGTTCCCCGCGCCCAAGACCATCGACAGCATCAAGCTGCGCCTGGCCCGCGTGCATACCATCTGCGGCGCCGACATCGAGCCCGACTTTATCGAGCGTTCGCTCACTCGCCTGGGCTGCACCGTCGAGCGCGACGGCGAGGACTTTATGGTCACTCCGCCGAGCTTCCGCCCCGACCTGCCGCGCGAGATCGACCTGATCGAGGAGGTCCTGCGCCTATGGGGCATGGGCCGTGTGACGGCGACCATCCCAGCTGCCAAGAACCACATCGGCGGCTTGACCCGCGAGCAGAAGCTCACCCGCAAGGTCGGCGAGATCCTGCGCGCCTGCGGCCTCAACGAGACCACGACCTTTGGCTTTGCCGCCCCGGGCGACCTGGAGAAGATCGGTATGTCCACCGAGGGCCGCGGCTGCCCCGTGGTGCTCATGAACCCGCTGGTAGCCGAGCAGACCGAGATGCGTCGTTCGCTGCTGCCGGGCCTGCTGCAGTCTGTGGCCTATAACGAGGCCCACGGCACGCCCAACGTGCACCTGTACGAGGTCGGCAGCCTGTTCCATGGCCGCGAGAACGCCAGCCTGCCCAAGGAGACCAAGTCCGTGGCGGGTGTGCTCTCGGGCCAGTGGAGCGAGCAGTCCTGGAACATGAAGTACCGCAAGCTGCGCTTCTTCTTTGGCAAGGGCATTGTCGAGGAGCTGCTCGCCCAGCTGCGCATCGAGAAGGTCCGCTTCCGTCCCGTCGAGGGCGAGGGCTATGCCTTCCTGCAGCCGGGTCGTGCGGCCGAGGTTCTGTCCGGCGGCACCGTGCTGGGCTGGGTCGGCGAGATTCACCCCGAGGCGCGCGAGGCGATGGGCATCGATGAGGTTGTCGTTGCCTTTGAGCTCGACCTGGACAAGCTGATCAAGGGCGCCCGCAACCAGGAGAACTACCGCGAGTTCTCGCAGTACCCGGCCGTTGAGCACGACCTTGCTATCGTAGTCGACAACACTGTGACCTGCGAGGATCTTGAGCGCCGTATCACCAGCGCCGGCGGCAAGCTGCTCGAGGGCGTGCGTCTGTTCGATGTCTACCGCGATCCGGTCCGTGTGGGTGTGGGCAAGAAGTCCATGGCCTTTGCGCTTACGTATCGCTCCGACGACCACACGCTCACCAGCGAAGAGGTCGAGAAAGCGCACCAGAAGATCGTCACCAAGGTATGTAAGGGCGTAAACGGCGAGGTCCGCGGCTAGGTCCTGCGCTGGGGTATGGGTCAGCGGTGGCTGCTGCCGAGTCCTACGTGACTGCTGTTTTCGGTATAAGGCACCGTTGAGCCTGCATATATGACACGCGCATTACATAACGGCGTGCTGCTTTGTCGGCAGTGCGCCGTTTTGCTATGATAGCCCGCGGCGTGTTACGAATCTGACATTACGTAACACTGGAAAGGTGATTCAAGCGGCGTTGCAATTCCGTGCGCCGATAACCGGGAGGCGTACATGCACATTCCAGATAATTATCTGTCCCCGCAGACCGATGCCGTCATGGCGGTGGCGATGGTGCCCGTCTGGGCTCACTGTATCAAGAAGGTGCGCGCCACGCTCGATCGCGAGCACATGGCTTTCCTGGGCATCTGCGCCGCATTTTCCTTCTTGCTTATGATGTTCAACGTGCCGCTGCCCGGCGGCACCACTGGCCACGCCGTTGGTGGCGCACTCATCGCGCTGCTGCTGGGCCCCGAGGCCGCGGCTATCGCGGTTTCGGTCGCGCTGGCGCTGCAAGCGCTGCTGTTTGGCGACGGCGGCATCCTGTCCTTTGGCGCTAACTGCTTTAACATGGCCTTCGTGTTGCCGTTTGCCGCAGCCATCGTGTTCCGCGCGCTTAACAGCCGTTTGCACGACAAGAGCTGGGGCACCTCGGTTTCGGCCATCGCAAGCGGCTGGGTCGGCCTGTGCCTGGCGGCCCTGTGCGCAGCAATCGAGTTTGGTATTCAGCCGATGCTTTTCACGAATGCTTCGGGCGCTCCGCTGTACTGCCCCTTCCCGCTGTCCATTGCCATTCCGGCCATGATGATCCCGCATATGTTGGTAGCCGGCGTGGTCGAGGGCGTGGCGACTGCCGCGATCTACGGCTTTATCAAGAAGACGGCGCCGAGCGTTATCGTCGGTCCCGAGGCTTACGACGGCCTGCTGGACGCCGAGGGCGCAGCCGCCAAGAAGACCTCGCTGGTCCCCACACTCATCCTGGTCGCCGTGCTTGTCGTGGCCACGCCGCTGGGCCTGCTGGCCACGGGTGACGCCTGGGGTGAGTGGGATGCCGAGGGCGCCGCGACTGCCGTTCAGGAGGCTGGCGACGACAGCCTGCAGGCTTCGGTCGGCCTTGACACCCCGACCTTTGCCGATGCGCTGCCTACGGGTGATTACCTGCAGGCCTATTCCGAGGAGCAGGGTCTCGGCTTTGCCGGTCAGGCTGCCATGTATATCCTGTCCGGCGTGATTGGCGTGGCGGTGCTCACCATCGCATTCCGTCTGATCTCGCTGACGGTCAAGGAAAGCGGTGCTCATGGCGATGGTCGAGCTGCCTAGCTGGCTTGCGGTCGAGCAGCGTTACGAGCCCACGGGCGCTCGTCATCGCGTGATGCAAAAGAACGTCCTGCACCTGGCGAGCCTGCTTGAGCGGGTTCGCCTGGGTGGAGGCGCGCACGAGGGCGGGTCGATGGTCGACCGCGCCCTTTCTTGCGTTTCGGCTCCGGTGCGCCTGGTGGGGATATTCGTTTGCGTCCTGTGCGTGTGCCTGACACAAAGCCCGCTGTACCTCATGTTGATGGCGGCCATTGCGCTGGTGCTCGTTGCCGTGCGTCCCGTACGCGGGCTGCGCGCGACCTTTGTGCCGGCGCTTGGCGCCGCGGGGCTCGCAGTGGTTTTGGCGCTGCCTGCCCTGCTGCTGGGTGCTTCCGCTACGGGCGCCATGCTCAAGATTGCGCTCAAGACCTTCATTAATGTGTCGCTGGTGCTGGGCGTTTCGTGGACCCTCACGTGGAGCCGCATGTCGGCGGCGCTCAAGATGCTGCATCTACCCGACGAAGTTATCTTTACGTTTGATATGGCGCTCAAGCACATCGAGGTGCTGGGTCGTACGGCGCACGATCTGTGCGAATCGGTCATGCTGCGCAGCGTTGGCCGTGCGCCCGAGGGATTTTCGCGTACCGATTCGATCGCGGGTATCATGGGCATGACCTTTATCAAGGCGATGAAATGCAGTCGCGCGATGGACGAGGCTATGCTTTGCCGCGGCTTTGCCGGTGCGTATCCGGCTCCCGCGCGCGCCAGGTTTGGCTGGCGCGATGCGGCCTATGCGGCCGGCGTGGCGCTGCTGACAGTGTTGTGCGCCGTGCTGTAGGCGCTGCTGGTTCCGACTGGGGATGCAAATGGGGAAGGGCGACGTTTTGACGATCGATATGAATAGTGCGGCGGGCACGAACGGTGTGGGCGGCGCCGAGGTCGTTCCGCTCATCGAGCTGCGCGACGTGGTGTTCTCCTATGCGGGGCATACGGTTGTCGATGGCGTGTCGCTGCAGGTCGATCGTGGTGAACTCGTTGCCCTGCTCGGTCCCAACGGCTGCGGCAAGACAACGATTATGCGCCTTATTAACGGCCTTGAACTCGCGGACGCAGGGGTATACCTGTTTGACGGACATGCAATCGATGCGGCGTTTCTAAAGGATTCCGCTGTCGCTCAGCGTTTTCATCAGCGCGTTGGCTTTGTGTTCCAGAATGCCGACGCGCAGCTCTTTTGCGCCACGGTGGGCGAGGAGGTCGCTTTTGGTCCCGCGCAGATGGGGCTGCCGACGGGCGAGCTCGAGCGCCGCGTCCGCGATGCCATGGGGCTGTTCCAGGTTGCCGACCTTGCCGACGCCTCTCCCTATCAGCTCTCGGGTGGGCAAAAGAAGCGCGTTGCGCTGGCTGCGGTGGTGTCGATGAACCCGGATATCTTGGTTCTCGACGAGCCTACCAATGGGCTCGACGAGGATTCATGCGACATTGTAGTCAACTTCTTGCTGGCCTACGTCGCGGCGGGTAAGACGGTCTTGATGAGCACACATCACCAAGATTTGGTGCGCCGCCTGGGGGCCCGTGCAATCTATATCGATCGATATCACCATGTGGTCGAGGCGCCTTCGCCGTCGTATGGAACCGAAAGCGGTGCTACGGACTAGTTGCTGCGTAGAGCGTGCGTAGCCGCCCGCGCGGCTTTGCCGTGATGGTATA